>NZ_JAMYPY010000063.1:0-543 GCF_040320605.1 Mesorhizobium sp. M0659 | reverse complement strand
TGTCCGAACCGGATAGATAGGTAACAGAATGGACCGATAGCATGGGTGACAGTTTTCTTGTCCGCCGGAGGACCGGCGATGGTTTGGCGAGAGACTGGCATCATGGACGAGCGGCTACGGTTTGTTGTGGAGTGTCTTTCTGGGGATGAGACGATGGTTGCGCTTTGTGCGGCCTACGGGATCTCACGCAAGAACGGCTACAAATGGCTAGGACGCTATCGGACGTTTGGGCCTGAGGGTTTGCACGACCTGCCGCGAGCCCCGCTCAATCATGGCCGGGCGACAGCTCAGGATCTGGTTGAGCGGATTGTGGCGGCCAAGGAGCTGCATCCGCTTTGGGGTCCAAAGAAGATCGTGGCACGGCTCAGGCGCACGGCTCCCGAGTTCATGTGGCCTTCAGCCTCGACGGTCGGCGCGATCCTTGCGCGGCATGGGCTTGTCCGCGCCCGCAAGCGACCCCGCCTGCGGGCCTGCGGCAATGGACCCTGGCCACAGCCGCAAGAACCGAACGCGGTGTGGACTGGCGATCACAAGGGCTGGTTC
>NZ_JAMYPY010000062.1:0-587 GCF_040320605.1 Mesorhizobium sp. M0659 | reverse complement strand
GCAAGCGACCCCGCCTGCGGGCCTGCGGCAATGGACCCTGGCCACAGCCGCAAGAACCGAACGCGGTGTGGACTGGCGATCACAAGGGCTGGTTCCGGACCCGCGACGGCTGGCGTTGCGAACCCTTGACGGTGATGGATGCGTCGAGCCGCTATCTTCTGGCGCTCGAAGCGACGGGGTCGACGGCCGATAGCGAAGCCTGGCCGGTGTTCGAACGGCTGTTTGAAGAGCATGGCCTGCCGGATCGCTTCAGAAGCGACAATGGCCCGCCCTTCGCATCGGCCGGCGTCACCGGGCTGACGCCGCTTGTCGTGCGCTTCATCAAGCTCGGCATCACCTTGGAGCGGATCGCACCCGGCAGGCCACAGCAGAACGGACGTCACGAGCGCTTTCACCTGACCATGCTGCCGATGGCCGAGGCACCGGAAGCCGACCGAACGGCACAGGGCCAGGCCTTCGAGACCTTCCGCCACAGCTACAATGAGGAACGTCCCCATGAGGCGCTGGGCATGGATACGCCCGCCCAGCACTACCGGTCCTCACAGCGCGCCATGCCCAGGACACCACCCGAGCCCGTCTATCCGGCC
>NZ_JAMYPY010000061.1:0-665 GCF_040320605.1 Mesorhizobium sp. M0659 | reverse complement strand
TTCACCCAACGTGAACTCCTTGCGGGGGCCGGCGTTCCAATGCCTGCTTATCGCGTGGCAGTGAATGCGACGGAGGTTGAAAGCGCTGCCGCGGAGATCGGCCTGCCGGTGATTCTCAAGCCAACCGTTGGCGGCGGCAGCAGTGGTGTCCGATTGTGCCGCAATGTCGATGAGCTAGCCGAGCATACGGCCTATCTGTTGGGCGGAAAGCACATACGGGTGCCTTCGCCAACGCAGCGCAAATGGCAGTCCTCGCCGAGAATACTGGTCGAAGAATTCGCACAAGGCCCCCATTATCTCGCCGACATAATGGGAGATCAGATCATCGGGATTGGCACCGCTGACTTCGGCCCTCCACCGCATTTCGTCTATCGTGAGTCCACCATTCCGGCCCCGCTGACTGATGATGAGCATGAGCGTATCGCCGATGTTTCGCTGAGCTGTTTGCGAGCTCTCGGCCTTGATTGGGGGCCAACGGGCATTGAATGCAAGTGGACGACGCGTGGCCCAGTCGTCATTGAAGTCAATCCGAGGCTTCATGGCACGCCCACTGCCCAACTGGTTCAGGCGGCTTACGGTGTCGATCTCATCACGGCGCACATCAAACTTGCGATCGGCCACGAATGCGATTTGCGTAGAAGGCATTCTTACATTGCAGGCGCGCG
>NZ_JAMYPY010000060.1:0-847 GCF_040320605.1 Mesorhizobium sp. M0659 | reverse complement strand
AGGTGTGCCGTTGAAACATGTTCTTGTCATTGACGATGATGCCGCAATGCGGCGCCTCATCGCCGAGTATCTCACGATGCATGCCCTGAAGGTAACCGCAGTCCACGATAGCAAGCAGTTTGACTATGTTCTTTCACGTGAGCCAGTCGATCTCGTGGTTGTCGACCTTAACCTAGGCCGGGAGGATGGACTTGCGATCGTCCGCAATCTGGCGACAAAATCGGATGTTCCTATCATAGTGATCAGCGGCGACCGGCTTGATGAGGCGGAAAAAGTGGTTGCACTGGAGCTCGGCGCAACCGATTTCATTCCCAAGCCTTTCGGGATGCGCGAATTCTTGGCCCGCATTCGAGTAGCGCTACGCCAGCGCATTTCTAGTCCGCGAACCAGAGAGCAGCGCTCATTTCGCTTTGGGGCCTGGAAGCTCAGCGTGAAGCAGCGGCGACTGATCTGTGCGGAGCGTGGCGAGGTCAAGCTTACCGCATGTGAGTTCAATCTGTTGATCGCATTTCTGGAGAACCCCCGCAACGTGCTATCCAGAGAACGGCTTTTGCTCGCGAGCCGAGTGCGTGGAGAAGAGGTGTACGATCGAAGTATCGATGTCCTAATCATGCGCTTGCGCCGAAAGCTGGAGGCTGATGCGGCCAACCCTCGCCTGGTCAAAACATCCCGTGGCGCAGGGTACTTCTTCAACGCTGACGTAGATGTTAGCTACGGAGGCACGTTGGCCGCGTGACAGTGAGCTATGCTGGAGATTGGGGTGACGAGGCTGATCAAGCCTTCCAACAGTACCAGCCTGATCAATTACGGCGAGAGCTACCGGTCCGGAGATCGCATCAGCCCCTCT
>NZ_JAMYPY010000059.1:0-940 GCF_040320605.1 Mesorhizobium sp. M0659 | reverse complement strand
GGCCCTTGAGGGTCTTCAGTCGACGGCCGAAATTATAGGCTAAGACGAAATCGGCGAGATGCTGGCGCAGTTGGTCATGGCTCTCGTAGTAGAAGCGTTTGACGGTCGCATCCTTGATCGTGCGGTTCATGCGTTCGACCTGGCCGTTGGTCCATGGGTGCCTTGGCTTTGTCGTTCGGTGGTCGATATCGGCCTTGGCGCAAGTATGTTCGAAGGCGTGCGCCCATATGATTTCTCCCGCCGCCATGGCTTCCTTGATCAGCGGAACGGCCGAGCCGCCGGCACCTGGGGTCGTGAACTGAATGCCGTTGTCGGTAAGCACTGTGTGGATCTTGTAAGGGACAGCATCAAGAAGATGGCGCAGGAAATCGGCGGAGACCGCTGTCGTTGCCTTCTCGTGCAGCTCGACGAAAGCGAACTTCGAGGTCCGATCTATGGCCACGAACATATGCAGCTTGCCCTGCTCGGTTCGGACCTCGGCGACGTCGATATGGAAGTAGCCGATTGGATAGGCCTTGAACTTCTTCCTTGCCGGCTTGTCGCCCTCGACATCCGGCAACCTGCCTATCCCGTGACGCTGCAGGCAGCGATGCAAGGATGACCGCGACAGATGCGGGATCGTCGGTTGGAGAGCATAGAGGCAATCGTCCAGTGGCAGCAGCGTATAACGCCGAAAGGCGACGATGACCGCCTCTTCCTCAGTCGATAGCACTGTCGACTTCGGATCTCTGGGGCCAGTCGGAAGATCGGCGGCCGACGTCCGGTTCCTCCACTTCCTAACCGTCTTCTGATTGATGCCGTAGCGCTTCGCCAGCGCCCTCAGGCTCTCTTGACTATGCTGTATCGCTCGACGGATCGCCTCTGTCGTCGTGGCGCTCCCATGAAGAACCTGGCCCATAGCGCATTCTTTGATTCGGACGAAAAGTATGCGCCATCAAAG
>NZ_JAMYPY010000058.1:0-1091 GCF_040320605.1 Mesorhizobium sp. M0659 | reverse complement strand
TTGCGAGAGAGTGTTGGCAAGGAGTGTCAGAGATGTGAGACCGACCGCCCCGATAAGTGCCGTCATGCCGATCCAGAAATGAAGGAGGAAGCAAATGCCGAGATAAAACAGCATCCATGGCAGATCGAAGAACGCTGTCGGACCGTTTCCACCTAAGAAGCCGCGAACATTGTCGAGATCGCGAAGCGGCTGCAAGCCGTCGCCCGGCATGCGCGTTGAAAGCGGAAGGCGAACGATCGCATCGTGAACGCGTCCGGAAAACTGACCATCGAAACGCTCGCCAATCCGCAGCAGCACGCGGGCGCGCAAAATGTCGAGCAGGCATTGGAACGCATAAAGCCCCGCAGCAAGCACGACGAGCCCCACTAGCGTGGATACGCTGCCACTTGCCAGAACGCGGTCATAGACCTGAAGCATGAACAGCGGCGAGATCAGCGCAAGCACGTTGACCACGCCGCTGATCAACATAATGCCCCAAATCGCGGAAGTCAGAGGGAAGGGTCTCAAAGCTGAATCCTTTGGAATGGTTGTCACGTAAGTCTCCGGAGGCTGGCGACCCGGCTCCCTATATTGCTCCCCGACCGGCAACCGACTGCATCCGCTCGCTGGTTCAGGATCAGTGCTCCCGCCGAATATGTTTGGTCCCGGCATTTAATGGAGCGGGTCAACAACACCGTCCGGCTGAAGGTTTGGAAGGGATTCATCGTGGTCGGCCGCAAGGGCCCGAACAGGCGAATCCGCCTCCACACCTTCAGGAGATTTCGGTGCACGACCAGCGCGACGCGCAGGGCTTGGTCAAGCTATCCACGCTGCGACTGCTCCCGGGCGCCCCTCGGGCGCCCCGGCCCAGGCAAGTAGCGGAACGGGAAAGCGCCCGCCCAGGGGGCGGGGCGGGCGCGGTTCCGTATGGGTTTCTGGATCAAACGAAGGTGAAGTCCGACGCGGTCAGGCCTAGGTCGGCCACGGTGACTACACCGCCCAGGTGGGCGAACTCGTGCGCGCTGCCGTCGGCGGTGACATAGGCCAGAGTTGCGAGTCTGTCGGTGTAGCTGCTTTGGTAGACAATGATGTCGCCGGCGTGCTCGCCGGAG
>NZ_JAMYPY010000057.1:0-1153 GCF_040320605.1 Mesorhizobium sp. M0659 | reverse complement strand
GAATCGAACAAGATAGTGAAGCCGGCGACAAGCGTTTTCACTGTAATCAATTGTTATTGTTGAAGTTTATGAAAAGATGGACCTTTGCGGCAGGTGATGCGGCCATCACCACAGGCGCTTGTTGGCGAAAGCATGCCCTGAACCGGATTTGAGATAGCGCTCGAATGAAGCTGCCTTGGCCTGGTTCGAAGAGGCCATAAAGGTGACGATCCGCCACGGCAGAAACTTGGATGTATGGCTGGATTTCCCCGCATTGTGCTCGACAAGCCGCCGTTTCAGGTCCGTCGTTATGCCGATATAGCGTTCGCCTTCCGCAGCCGTACTCTCCAGAAGATACACATACCACATGAGCTGCTCTCCTTTGCCGGGGCTTCGGAGGGCATCCTCTCCGCCATCCTGCTTCGCGCTGAGGTGGGCTTGTCCTGCGAAGCTCGAAGAGCGAAGCAGGACTGCCAATCGAATTTGCAAGGGATTCTCTGGGCTTACGCTGTGCGGCACGTAGCACGCCACACGGTCCGGCCCTCCTACGCCAAGGCTTCGGAGGGCATCCTCTCCGCCATCCTGCTTCGCGCTGAGGGTTGGGCTTGTCCTGCGAAGCTCGAAGAGCGAAGCAGGATGGCGGAGAGGATGGGATTCGAACCCACGAGAAGCTTTTGACCTCTACTCCCTTAGCAGGGGAGCGCCTTCGACCACTCGGCCACCTCTCCGTTGCGCCGCTGGATAAAGAAAAGCGCGGGCACAATCAACAAGCCGGCGCCATTATCTATGAAAATTCCGGATTCGGCTGCGGCGTCGCCTTTTGCATGCGGCGAATCTGCGGCGGCTCCCTGGCCGGCGAGTCGGCAGCAGCGCCGCAATTCCGGCGGCGATCGCCGGATTCGGCCGCAATGCGGCGCGCTGGACAAGGCTTCCGGGCCCTTCGATAGTTAATGAGAGCTTTCTGACTGAGGCCAAATCGTGTCATTTGTGCAACAACGCCGGGGGATAGCACCCGCACAGCCCTTTTGCCGGTACGATCGTGGTTGAACGCCGCCGCCTCATGGGTAATGTCGATTTCGAAGGAGCGGCGCGGTGCGCATCTTTTTCGGTAGTGGGGATGGGGCAGGGAACGCTGTCCTTCAGCAAAGAATACCCAGACCCGTTTTTTAACTTT
>NZ_JAMYPY010000056.1:0-1312 GCF_040320605.1 Mesorhizobium sp. M0659 | reverse complement strand
GAAAGGACCCTGCGGGATCCGAGGCTTGGTGATGGGGCCCAGTAGGCACGAAAGACGATGCCAGAACAGCGTCGTCTTCATTAGCTTTCCCAGGGAGCTCGCGCCCGAGTTCGGACTTCCGGAGATGAGCTAGTGCACTGATCCCACCGGAGTTGTTATAGCGCTTGGCATCTTCATCCAGCGACCCCTCGTGAAGCCGAGCCGCAATCCCCGGCTTGTTGTTTTCATGCAGGTATTCACTGAAACGTCTAGGAGCAGATCCATAGGTCTGAATGGTACCGGGATTCGGCCCGGTCGGCGCTGCCTTGTACTCTTTGATGGGAGCCGCTGTATAATCTCTGATGAGCGCGGCGTCGGCAGGGTCGGGATTATTCAGGACAGCGGCGCGGTCCAGCACTGGCGCTCCGCCCGCCCACGTCTTGAGATGACCCACTGCTCTAGCCACGTCCGAGGAGCCACTCTTGCTCTCGTACTCCTTGAGATCCGGATCCAGCGACTCCTCGTGAAGCCGAGCAGCAAATCCCGGCCTGTTATTATCAAAGAGCCAACGACCAAAGCCGAGAAGAGAATTTACATGGCGCTTGACCCTGCTCTCCAATGCTGACCTCAGCCCTTCGACAACGGTCGCATCGTTGGAATAAAGAGGACGCTTGTCGGCACCGGAGACCCCTATTGGAGGATCTGGCTGCAGCGCCGCCGGCACAGAACGAGCATGGTCACGCAACTCGGACGGTGCGGGGGGATTCAGATCAACCACTGACGAATCCGGCGCATGATGATGGCGCGCCGTTGAGTGACCCGGCTGCAGCACCGAGGCACCCAGCATCGACCCACTGCCTCCGGCGTACGGCGCCGCGGCGTGTTCTTGTCCGCTGCCATGCATCATGAGTTGCGCCTCCCATGGCGATCGTAGAAGGTCCGCGTGCGGAATCGAGTCGAAATATCCCGACAAGTCAGCATCGACCATCTGCTTTTGCAACCGAGCCAGCGTTTCGGCCACCGCGGCCTCGCCAACCGCGGAGGGCGTCTCCTCTGCCCTGGCGAACGCTGGCCCGGCAGGCGCCGCCGGCATATAACGAGCATGGTCACGCAACTCGAACGGTGCGGGGGGATTCAGATCAACCACTGACGAATCCGGCGCATCATGATGGCGCGCCGTTGAGTGACCCGGCTGCAGCACCGAGGCACCCAGCATCGACCCACTGCCTCCGGCGTAGGGCGCCGCGGCGTGTTCTTGTCCGATCCCTTGCATCATGGGCTGCGCTTCCCATGGCAATGCACCCACTTGATGGGTGGGGGCCTGCATCAGCAC
>NZ_JAMYPY010000055.1:0-1628 GCF_040320605.1 Mesorhizobium sp. M0659 | reverse complement strand
TCGAACAGATAGCGGCTGCCGCGCACCCAGGTCCACATCGCCAGAACGATGGTGAAGGCCACCGCAAGCGACGCCCAGCCGCCCTCGAACACCTTCACGATGTTGGAGGCGAAGAAGCCGATGTCGATGAAGCCGAACAGCGCCGTCATGGCGACCGCCACCCACAGCCGCCATTTCCAGATGCGGGTCATGACGACGAACAGCAGCACCGTCGTCACCAACATGTTGCCGGTCACCGAGATGCCATAGGCGGAGGCGAGCTTGCTCGATTCGCCGAAACCGACGACCAGCAACATCACCGCCAACGCCAGCAAAACATTGACGCGCGGCATGTAGATCTGGCCCGACTGCCGTTCCGACGTGTGCAGGATTTCGAGGCGCGGCAGCATATTGAGCTGCACCGCCTGCCTGGTCAGCGAGAAGGCGCCCGATATGACCGCCTGGCTGGCGATGACCGTCGCCGCGGTTGCCAATACCACCATCGGGATCAGCGTCCAGCCTTCGTTCATCTCGAAGAATGGATGGCCGACGTGACCGTTCTTCGCCAGCACGAAAGCGCCCTGCCCGGCATAGTTTAGCAGTAGGCAGGGAAACACGATGGCCAGCCAGGCGAGCACGATGGGCTTGCGGCCGAAATGGCCGAGATCGGCATAAAGCGCTTCGGCACCGGTGACGGCGAGGAAGATGGCGCCGATGGTGACGAAGGCGACATCGGGCGAATTGATCAGGAAGGCGACGATGTAGTGCGGGCTGACCGCCCACAGGATTTCGGGATCGGCGATGATGTGGTTCAAGCCCGAAAGACCGATAGCCAGGAACCAGACCGCCGTGATCGGCCCGAAGATCAGCGCCACACCGCCGGTCCCGAAGCGCTGCACCGAAAACAGGATCGCCAGGATGACCAGCGTCAGCGGCACGACGTAGGGCTGGAAGGTCGGGGTAACGACATTCATGCCTTCAACCGCCGAAAGCACCGAGATTGCCGGCGTGATGACGGCGTCACCGAAGAACAATGACGCGCCGACAATACCGATGGCCAGGATGATCGCCGAGCGGGTCGGGAAACTGCCGCGCGCCAGCGCCATCAGCGACAGCACGCCGCCCTCGCCTCGGTTGTCGGCTCTGAGCACGAACATGATGTATTTGATGGTGACGATAATCGTCAACGACCAGATGATCAGCGACAGCACGCCCAGAATATCGCCGCGCTCGGCGATTTCGCCGCCGGAGGACGCAACAAGCGCTTCCCGGAAGGCGTAGATCGGGCTGGTGCCGATGTCGCCATAGACCACACCGAGCGCGCCCAGCATCAGAACTTTGGTGCTGTGCTGTTCGATTTCGGGATGGCTCGATTGTTCGACGGGTTCTGCCTCAATACCAGCATTGGTAAGGGCCATGGACGACACTCCGATAAGCGCGCGGTGCTCTACGCTTGCTGCGATGCAATATCAAGTGCCGTGACGGTAGGGCTACCATGTTCCCAGCGCAGGGCTTGCCCCGCAACCGGTGCGTGGCGTCAAAGGCTGCCGGAAACCTCAGATCGCCACCTGCGTGCCGATCTCGACCACACGTCCGGTCGGGATCTGGAAATACTCCGTCGCATCGGCCGCCGAGCGGGCGAGCCCGAT
>NZ_JAMYPY010000054.1:0-1648 GCF_040320605.1 Mesorhizobium sp. M0659 | reverse complement strand
TTTGCTTCCTCCTTCATTTCTGGATCGGCATGACGGCACTTATCGGGGCGGTCGGTCTCACATCTCTGACACTCCTTGCCAACACTCTCTCGCAAAGGCCGATAAGCGATACCGTTGCCCACAACATGGCACGCAATGGTCTGCTGCAAGCAGCGCGTTGCAATGCCGAGGTCGTGCAAGCTCTCGGTCTTGGAAAGCGGATCGCTGCCCGATGGCAAAAGGCCAATGCCAAGTGTCTGGCCGCCAACCGGAAAGCTGGGGACGTGGCAGGTGGGCTGGGTGCCATTTCAAAGTCGCTGCGCGTGCTGCTGCAATCGGCCATTCTTGCCGTCGGTGCGTACCTTGTGGTCAGGGAAGAGGCTACGGCCGGGGTCATGATTGCCAGTTCGATCATGATGGGGCGTGCGCTGGCTCCGGTCGATCTCGCCATTTCAAGCTGGAAACCCTTCCTCATGGCGCGCCAGGGTTGGGCGCGGCTGGAGGACCTCTTGGAAAAGGTTCCTGAAACCGCTCCTGTCATGCTAATGCCTGAACCTGAACGCGAACTGCGCCTCGAAAGCGTGACAATCGTTCCGCCCGGCGAAAGCAAGCCGACCGTGACCGGCATTGCGTTTGCCATTCAGGCGGGAAGCGCACTCGGGGTCATCGGTCCATCGGGCTCGGGCAAGTCGACACTCTCGCGCGCCATCGTCGGCGCATGGACGCCGGTCGCCGGGAAGGTTCGCATCGACAGCGCAAGCCTCGATCAATGGGACCGGGAAGCACTAGGCCGTCACATCGGCTATCTGCCGCAAGGTGTTGAACTGTTCGACGGCACCATTGCCGAAAACATTGCTCGTTTTGAAGATGATCCTGACCCTGAGGCTATTGTCGCCGCGGCGAAGGCAGCGGGCACGCACGAACTGATCCTCCGATTTGAGCACGGATACGAAACTCCGATTGGTGAGGCCGGATCGGCACTTTCCGCCGGGCAGCGCCAGCTTATCGGTCTTGCCCGTGCCCTTTATCGAGACCCTTTCCTTGTTGTGCTGGATGAACCCAATGCCCATCTCGATGCGGAAGGCGAGGCTGCAGTCGTTAATGCGATCGCCTCCGTGCGCGAGCGCAAGGGCATTGCGGTTGTCGTCGCCCATCGGCCGAGCGCCATCCGCGCCGTGGATTTGGTGTTGGTGATGGAAGGTGGACGGCAGCGATCATTCGGTGCGCCTTCCAAAGTCCTGAAGGCCATCGAGTCTACACAGGATAACGTGGCAGAGCGCGCTGACATGGAGGATACCGGTGTCCGGCATTCACCAGAACAATGACGTTCCGAGCTCCATTCGCCGCCACTTCCCTTGCTCGCAATGGGCAGTGCCGGCGCGACTCGGCAACACATCCCCATGCCCGTTCTTCCGAGGGCGGCTCAACCAGAACGACCGGTTACAAAGTTTCCTGGACCGTTCTTTGAGTGTGAATGTTCGGCCGATTGCCTGGGCGCGTCCCCGCCGCCTGCGAGCCCGCAACTGCTCGGCGAAGGGCGAAGTGAACGAGAATGCATTCATTTCATAAATGTATGCCTATCCAAGCAATCGATTTCTCCAATTGTCCGATGACGAATATGAACGACTCAGGCAGGGGCATCATTAGGAGTATTTTCGATGGCAAACAT
>NZ_JAMYPY010000053.1:0-3441 GCF_040320605.1 Mesorhizobium sp. M0659 | reverse complement strand
AGATTGGGGTGACGAGGCTGATCAAGCCTTCCAACAGTACCAGCCTGATCAATTACGGCGAGAGCTACCGGTCCGGAGATCGCATCAGCCCCTCTGTCGTCAAGAGAGCTGTTCTGCTTAACCCCAGCCATGGAGCTCAACGCCCCGCGTCGGAGCGCTCCCTGCTTCTGAAGGAAGCCATTAGGTCCGCTCGGGCTTGATCGGAGGCTTGGCTGATGGACGTCGTGGTTGCTTCGCTCAGTTGCCGCCCCATGGCGCGGCTTTGCGGATTATCAGTCCTCTGCCTCTTCGCCGGTCTCAACAGCGCTGTGTAATGTTCATTGTTTATGATGACGCCCCCGCTGTTCACGAGGTTGCCCCTGTCAAGTGTACTCGTCAGTCCGTCCTGGGCCTCGCGCTTCTTGCCCAAGTGCCGTTCAAACGGCGCTGGCGCGACTTGTTGAGCTCGAGAGATGGGTCCCTGCTCTCCTGCGTGGCCATGAGCTTGTGCCGCGGTCTGCGCAGCGGCGTCCCCAATGGCACGAGCCTCCATGCCGACTGCGTCTTCCGGACGAGCAGCAAGGGCAATTTCGCGCCCGAGTGCGAACTTCCGGAGATGAGTTAGTGCACTGATGTCAGCGGTTTTCATATAGCGCTTGGCATCTTCATCCAGCGACCGCTCGTGAAGCCGATCCGCAATCCCCGGCTTTTTGTTTTCAACCAGGCATTGACTGAAACGTCTAAGAGCAGACCCATAGACCTCAACGGTACGGGGTTTCGGCCCGGTCGGCGCTGCCTCGTACGCTTTGATGAGAGCCGCTGTGTACTCTCTGATGAGCACGGCGTCGGCAGGGTGGGGATTCAGGGCAGGGCGGCCCACCACTGGCGCTCCGCCCGCCCACGTCTTGAGACGACCCAGTGACCCAGCCACGGCCGAGGGGCCGCCACCCCAGATCTCGTACTCCTTGCGATCCCGATCCAGCGACGAATCGTGAAGCCGATCCGCAATCCCCGGCTTGTTATTTTCAACGAGCCAATGACCAAAGCCGAAAAGAATATCTACATGGCGCTTGACCGTGATCTCCCCGATCTTACCGGCATAGAGTGCTGACCTCAGCCCTTCGACAAGGGTCGCATCGTTGGAATAAAGAGGACCCTTGTCGGGACCGGAGACCACTTTTGGGCGATCTGGCTGCACCGCCGCCGGCACAGAACGAGCATGGTCACGCAACTCGACCCGTGCGGGGGGATTCAGATCAACCACTGACGAATCCGGCGCATGATGATGGCGCGCCGTTGAGTGACCCGGCTGCAGCACCGAGGCACCCAGCATCGACCCACTGCCTCCGGCGTACGGCGCCGCGGCGTGTTCTTGTCCGCTCCCTTGCATCATGGGCTGCGCTTCCCATGGCAATGCACCCACTTGATGGGTGGGGGCCTGCATCAGCACGCGAGCGCCTGAATTGCCGATCTTGCTCAGCTGCGGCTCAGTGGCAACGTCCTGCAGACGACTGTTCGGGGTCCTTTGCCTCTTCGCTGGTCTCAACTCCGCTGTATCATGCTCACGGTTGATGAGGACCTCCTCGCTTGGTAGCTGGTTGCTCCTGTCCTGTGCAGCGATCCGCTCGTCCGGCGCGCCCTGGTCGCCGTAGATCAGGGGACGAAAAGACTCTGCGGGATCCGAGGCTTGGTGATGGGGCCCCGTTGGCACGAAAGACGATGCCAGAACAGCGTCGTCTTCATTAGCTTTCCCAGGGGGGAGATACTCTGGCCAACTGTATTCCTCCTGCGGCCCGCTGTGCTGCGCAGCGGCGTCCCCCTTGCTCTTAAGACTTTGAAATTTAAATGGGTCCCCGGGAGCAACGTCTGGCGCTGACTGGCCGAGCCGCTTGATCTGCTGGTGAAACGTCCCAACGGGGCTTTCCTTAACCGCGTCTCGGGCCTTTCGGTCCATGAGTTCAAAGTTCGTGAGATTATTTGTCGTTCCGAATGTATCGTCACCCCTGAGGCGGGTTTGTAGTGCCTGCCGATTGACGACGAGGTTGTTGAGGTTCAGGTTATCTGGCTGCGATTGCAATCGCCCAACCAGCGCCCGCGTGCCGTCCACCACGTAGACTCCGCAATCCACCCCGTTGCTCTGCTGGGCGATGCGGGATACGCCCACGCGGGTCTCCAGGCTGGCGCCCAGATTTTCTGCGAGCTCTTTTGCAAGCGTGTCATTGCATCCGTTGTAGGAGTCATAATGATAGGCAACCGGCCGCTCCCGGTCGCTGCGATCAACGAACAGCAGCGACCAATGGGTGCCGCGCTCCTCACGAGTCGTACCGGCATCGCTCACTGGCACGAACAGGAAGTCGGCTGTGTCGTTACCGTTCTTATGGACGATGCGCTGGAATGCGCTTAGCATGACGCTCTTGGAGCCCAAGCGCAGATGATAATTGGCTACGAGGGGATCCACGAACCGCGTCCGGGCGGCGAGATCTGGATTGTTCCCCTGCAACTCCTGCTCCAGGAGCTGGTAATCCCTCTGGATATGTTCGTCGCCTAGCCATTCCAATGCGCCGAGCACCCGCCCGTCTTTAGCTCTCCCAGGGGGCTTCTCTGGCCGACCCAATGCCTCCTGCGGCCCGCTTCGCTGCGCAGCGGCGTCCCCAATGGCACGAGCCTCCATGCCGACTGCGTCTTCCGGACGAGCAGCAAGGGCAATTTCGCGCCCGGGTGCGAACTTCCGGAGATGAGCTAGTGCACTGATCCTCCGGTTACCACCGGAGTTCACATAGCGCTTGGCATCTTCATCCAGCGACCCCTCGTGAAGCCGATCCGCAATCCCCGGCTTTTTGTTTTCATGCAGGTATTCACTGAAACGTATAAGAGTAGATCCATAGACCTGAATGGTACCGCGATTCGGCCCGGTCGCAGGCGCTTCTTTGTACTCTTTGATGAGAGCCGCTGTGTAATCTCTGATGAGCGCGGCGTCGGCAGGGTAGGGATTCCGGACAGGGCGGTCCACCACTGGCGCTCCGCCCGCCAACGTCTTGAGACGACCCAGTGCTCTGACGATCGAGGGGCCACCACCCCAGATCTCGTACTCCTTGCGATCCCGATCCAGCGACGAATCGTCAAGCCGAGCAGCAAATCCCGGCCTGTTATTGTCAAAGAGCCAACGACCAAAGCCGAGAAGAGAATTTACATGGCGCTTGACCGTGATCTCCCCGATCTTACCGGCATAGAGTGCTGACCTCAGCCCTTCGACAACGGTCGCATCGTTGGAATAGAGGGGACCCTTGTCGCGACCGGAGACCCCTATTGGAGGATCTGGCTGCACCGCCGCCGGCACAGAACGAGCATGGTCACGCAACTCGACCCCTGCGGGGGGATTCAGATCAACCACTGACGAATCCGGCGCATGATGATGGCGCGCCGTTGAGTGACCCGGCTGCAGCACCGAGGCACCCAGCATCG
>NZ_JAMYPY010000052.1:0-7736 GCF_040320605.1 Mesorhizobium sp. M0659 | reverse complement strand
GCTCGACGGATCGCCTCTGTCGTCGTGGCGCTCCCATGAAGAACCTGGCCCATAGCGCATTCTTTGATTCGGACGAAAAGTATGCGCCATCAAAGCCTGGGATCAAACATCTAGGAACGTCAGCATAGCGCCGGCCGCATGACGGGACGCGGGACCGACTGTCCCCGTCCGCGGGGTCCGCATCATGCATCAGGGATCGAACCCGCCCGCGGGACCGGATGCGGGCTGGGATTATGACAGCCCGGTCGCCGATCCTCTGCGATGCTCACCACCATCAGGTTCACTCAATCGAGTCCATCGTGGGGTCGCTCTGAAGCTCCGTCAACCGAAGGTTTTCCGAGAAGTGTTGTGGGAAGGTTCGACGAGGCGAGCGGCGGCTGCGCTCGGGACAAGCAAGCCAGCCGTCAGTCAACATGTGAAGCAGCTCGAGACCACGCTCGCATCACACTCTTCAAGAGATCAGCCAACCGCATCGTTCCCTTGCAGGAAGCCTTGGAACTCCTGCGAAACGTACAACTTGCTCTGACGTCTTTGATCGACTGGAAGCGTCGATCTTCGCAATGAAGAATGAGGAAAAGCAACGGATTGGGATCGCCGCGCCTTCTGTTTTCGGTTTCGTGACCTTGCCCTCTATCGAGGCGCAAGACCTGGCAGCCGAAACGATCGTCGATACCGATCCGCAGTTCGCCGCCCACGAGATGAACTTCAATGGTTGCGCTTCGCCGGCGTCGCCGGACTACTGGTGGAATTCGATTGCAACGGTCACGAGGCCGGATACGTAGCTTGCGCGCTGGGCGCCAGTCCTTTCATGGCGGCGAAGTTTTCTGTGTCGGGGCTCCCAGGCAACAACTCGGGAGCAACGAGCGAGTTGCAACCGAACCTTCCGCCGCTCGTTGACCTATGCTGGCTCACGCTGGCGGGCTTTTTTGCGGCAGTCGGGAACATCCTCGCTCTGAGGCTGTTCGGTCGCACCCGGCTCTTTCTTCAGCGGTCCCGTGCCGGTGACCAAGATGGCCCCTCACTCATCGTGGTCGGCCCGCGCTCGGAAGCAAGCGCGGGCCATCCCTGCACAAGCACGGCGTCCCCAGATGTCAGCGGGCTTTTCATCGTTATACTCTCATTGCTGTGTTGTCGGTGCGCTACCGCTTCTTTGAATGCGCGTGCTGCTGCATCGCAAGCCACACGCGACGAGCCGTTCACGGACAAGATGATTTCGGCTGCCTTCACTGTCAAACCGTGTTTTTCGGCGAACTCTGCGGCTGTGTACGCGAGCTTTGTTTTTTCGCTACTCCGCATATCTGACTCGATATACCGCTTCCGCCTCGTGTAAGCTCTGGCGGGTCCGTTGCAGGGTGTGGTGCATGCTCGCCAAAAGGCTAATGGCGTCGGTCGTTGGACTGCCTTCGTGATTCAGCAAACCAACGACTATATCTTGCTTGGAAACGATGCTCTGGTTGTGAGCGAGTTGGCCCATCAAATAAATGAGCCGGATCTCTGCCGGTGTCGGCATGGGCCTTCTCCCTGGTCGGGCGAAAGCCTGATGATCGCTCCCAAGCGCCTCGTGCCTGTTTGTTTTTGGTTTTTCGAGGCGACCGCAACAGTGTGCGCTCGTTAGCAGGCAATGGCAACCGGCTAGGCAATTGCAGCATCGATGGTGGGCGCGGGCCGCTTCGGATTCGTAGGCGGGGTGTGTGCTGGGAAGCTCGTGCCTGATAAATGAAGCCAGCACGGCGCGCGGCAATACCAGATATTCGCCCGCTTGGTTGGTCAGCACATACCGCTCGTCGTCCAACTGGGAAAAACGGAAGTACGCGAGCTGATATGTGTCGTCCAACGGTCGTTGGAACTCAGTTGCCGGAGCAAACTTAGTCATCGGACTCTAGGCCCGATCTGGAAAACGCAAGCGCCAGTATCGCTTTTCTAACAGTGGCGGTTTCGGCGGCGATGCTGCTACGCAGGTCCTGATCCAAGACCTCTAGCCGCAGTCTTTCTACCGCTGCGTCGGCCGAAGTTCGCGCGGCCGCCTTGCTGAAGTTGATCGTGCATACTGCGAAGCCGCCCTCGATCGTGATCTCAACCGCAGCGTTGCCGGTTACCCGATACGCGGCGCGCTTTACACAGTCGAGGCTGAAGACTGACAGATCAAACTTGACTTGGGCAGTCTGGACGAGCTCGCTATCGCGAGAGGTGTCCGACATCAGCAATAACTGTACCCAGAGCAGTGAGACCCATGACTAGCGTGGCTTGAATGGCTAGTGTGGTACGCTCGCTTTTCCGCTATCGTCTCGCCGCCGTTCTGGTGATGCTCGGGGCGACTTCCGCGGGCTATCTTGCAGTCGGCGACGATCGGCACGAGCTGCCGCGCGTTCACCATGGCGGCGATTCGTCGGCCAGCAACGCGGCTGTCCGCGAGGCGGGCTGCGGTATCAAGGGCAACATTAACGAGCGCGGCGAGCAAAGCGAAAGTGTAGCGGATGCCTTTAGACTACACCTTCAGTTGCTCGATGCGCGTGCTCTTTATTGGAAGTTCGAACATCGCGCCGCCCGCGACAATTTCCGATTGCTTTTCGATCGTGCTCCAAAGGGCGAGTAGCCGCTCCATCTGCTTGACGACCGGAGCCTTGTAGAGGCCCTTCGAAAGAAAAAACCCGACGAGCCGAGAGCTTCGAAATACAGCATATTCGACCTTGTTCCGGGTAATGCGTCGATCGCCAGAAATGACGATCCAACGCCCCTCCGTGCTCAGCTGGCCGATCCAGGCCACATCTTTCACGCCGGGGCCGAACTTCTCTCTGATATGGACGATCTCATGCTCCCCGGCGAACAGGGCATTTAGCGAACGGGCGAGAGCGGGCGACAGGTTTTCGTCGACCAGGGCTTTCACGCGGCGCTCTGAAGGCTCTCTTCGAATTTCATGGCGTCTCTAACAGCGGTAGCTGAGACATCGAAAAGGCGCGCCACCTTTTCCACGGATCCTTCGGCTTCTACCGCTTGCGCAAGCGCCACGGTCGGGACGCCATATTTGGAGGCGATCGGCTGACCGAACGAACGATGGGGGTCGATCACGATGGACTGCTTGCCATTGAAGGGCCGCCAGCGCGCCACCGCGTCATTCTCGATATCCAGGTCTTTGAACGTCCGCTCTATGACCTGGCGGAAAACATACTGCCGCCTCTTCAGGTCGAGTAGCTTGGTTTCACCGGAACGCTCTATTCCTTCGAGGAAGATCGTTCTGCCGTCAGTCTGGAAGCGCCTGGTTGAGAACGGGCGCTCGTCATTGACGCACTCACGTGCGTACTCGATGCAATTTCTAACCGCCAAAAGGCCGACGCCGGCCCCTGTGAATGCTTTGACAAAGCGGAGCTCGATCAGGTCACGGAATCCGATCTCGAGATGATTGTCGATGATCGGCCACTGCGATGACCATAGCGGCGCGATTCGATGCTCAACTTCTTCGCGGCGGAAGGTGTAGCCCTTCATCCACCTCGAAATATTGAGCGCAGACGTCCCTATCAGGCGCGCGGCCTCTCCGACGCTGTAGGAGCCTACCCCGAAGAATTCTGCGTCTTGAATGTTCTGGCGTACCGACATGCCGGAAGAGTTATCCACTTTCATAGACCGTGCAAGGGGTCACTTCCGCCGTCCAGCTGGCGGCAATGTATCTGTCGGTCGCATCATCAGGATCGCAGAGGACCGAGGCGTCAGTTCGTCTCGTCGACGATACTGTCATAGTCGCGGCCGATCAGTAGCAGCACCAAGCCGCAGGGCACTGTCACGCTGGTGAGGGCAATAAGGCCGAGCCATCCATAGTCCGGCTTCGCAAAATAGTAGTACCAGCTAATCGCCTGCACCAGCGGAGACACGATCAACATCCAAGCACCCCATATGCCATCCGTGTTGAGCCGGATCGTTGTCGTCGCCCGATATCTGATTGCCATACGTATGCCCTCCCGTTCCCCAAAAGGCAGCTTCGCGCCGGTTTAGCGCGAACGCAAGCGCCGGCCCGGCTACGGCTTTGCGAGCCTCACGCCGGCGCCTCCTCCATTCTGCGGAATGAGCTCAACCCCGGCAGCCTCCAGAGCGGCCTGCAGGTCGACCAGCGTGCGGTCGTATGGCGTCCGCTTGCCAGCTTCGAAATTGGCAATGGTCGTCTTGGCCACCTGGGAGGCCGCTGCCAGCTGATCCTGCGACCATCCAACAAGCGCCCGGGCTGCCCGGCATTGAGATGGTGAAATTGTCATTTTAATTAAACCTTACATTAAAAGTGCCGACTGTACGATACGTGCAGCCTTATACCATTAGTGCAACGTTATCGCAAATGCAGACCCAAATGCCTAACGCCGGCGAAGCTATGGCCGCTGCTTTCCCTTGGAAGATTTTCCCGCGGCGCCCTGCTCGGTGCCATCGCCTCTATTCCGGTCATAAGAGGCGCTGCCGCGGCGCATGTCTCGCCGCAACCGGCACCTCTGCCCTCCCAGGAGGAACTGCTGCAAGCCTACAGTGAGATGGCTGTTCTTCGAACGTCTGCTGCTTATGCGCGACATCTACCCTGGCGAGCGCAACCCCTACCGCCTAACAGCCCTCGTGCCCTGCAACACTCTTGCGGCGCATTACCATTTCCCGCTACGATGACCGAGAGTTGTAGCCCGACATGGGAAACGGTGCCCTCGCAAGCCACGCGTGCGCTGCTCGTCTTGCAGACCGTCGGCGTTGACTTCAGGCCGCTGAGTGAACGGCAATGATCTTTCGTTCAGAAGGAAACTGCCATGCGAACGACCGAAGGTGATCGACCGCCTTCCGGCTGGTTTGTGGTCGACGTTATGCGCCGCGAAACCCGGAAGTGGGACTGGACGGCGCTTATGACCGATACGCATCCTGACGACGATCTAGAAGCTCGGATCTTTGCGAAGCAGTGCTGGGTCCGCATTCCCGGTAAGCACCGAAACCGAGATGGGGCTTGGGATATGTTCGAGGCGATGTCAGCCACGCGGCACTGACTGACTTTCATTCCGCAGAAGAGAAACGAACAGCCCGCTGCCGCTGGTGGCGGGTTTTTCATGTCGCGTTTCACCAGCCGCGCACCAGTAAAAACCGTTGACTCAGTTGCAACATGAAACGCTGACATTTCTGCATTTGAGGGTACGTTAAGATGTTGATTCACTGCAGAAAGAAGTTGTGCCCAGAGGCAAGTGAGAAAATATGTGTGCCTTCAGGTCTCACCACGCTCAAAGAAACCAACAGAAATACAACGATATATTCTGTGGGTTATTTCATTCCTCCCGGAATGTCCGACTGATTTGGTCCGACAGCGGCTTCACGAAATAGGAAAGCGCCGTACGCTCGCCCGTCTCGACCATCGCTTCGGCCGGCATACCGGGCACGAGTGTCAGCCCCTTGAGCTTCGTCAGTTCCGCCTGCGGAACCGACAGGCGCACCAGGTAGTACGAAATGCCGTTTTTTTCATCCGTCGCCAGATCGGCTGCGATCCGGCTGACATATCCGTTCAATATCGGCGTGGTTCTCAGATTGAAGGCTGACATCCGCAGCACGGCCTTGTGACCAAGCTGGATTTGGTCGATGTCCTTCGGGGTGATTCGTACTTCAAGCGCAAGATCGTCGCCTTCCGGCACGATTAGCATGATCGGATCGGCGGGCGTAATCACTCCGCCGACCGTATGAACTGCGAGTTGTTGAATGGCGCCTGACTGCGGCGCGACGATATCGATCCGCCGCAGTTCCTGTTCAACCGCCACCTTGCGCTCAACATACTCCCCGATCTGCGCCTGAACCTCTCTGAGCTCCTGGCCGACTTCCGACTTGAAATCCTGATCGATCTGCGGGATCTGCAGGCGCGTTTCGGCTATGCGGGCTGCCGTCTGTGCCTGATCTGCGATCTTCTCACCGCGTTCGCCGCCGAAAGTGGCAACCTGGATCTTCAGGCTGTTCAACCGTTGGTCCGAGACAATGCCTTGCTTGCGCAGCCCACTTAGAACAGCAATTTCCTTTTGGAGAACCTCGATCATTTTTTCATAGGCAATTTCCTGCGCCTTGAGTCCTTCGATCTCGTGGTGATATTGAGTAATGCGTTCCGCCAATTGCGCCTGCTTCCCGTTGCGGGATTGCCTGCGGAATTCGAACAGCAGCGTCTCGCTATCTATTGCCGAAGCTACGTCCGGAACATCTCTTCGGGCGAGTAGCCAGTCCGGGAAGGCGATTTCCGCGAGATCGTCACGCTCAGCATCGAGTCGTGCCAGGTAGGCGGCCAGCTCATCGAGCCGCTTGGTGACTATGGCGAGATTGGCGCGCGTCTGGGTGGCATCGAGCCGCATGAGGATGTCGCCGGCTTTTACTTTATCCCCTTCGCGCACCAGGATTTCTCCGACCACCCCGCCAGTCGGGTGCTGCACCTTCTTGACATAGGAAACGACGACAAAGTGTCCGGACGCTACAACCGCACCGGAGAGATTCGTGAAGGTCGCCCAGGCTCCGGCTCCTCCCACAAAGATCACGCTCGCCAGAAGGCCCGCCACCAGGTGCCGGCGAATGGAGCTTGAAACGTCATTGTTCTGATCAATGCCGGACACCGGTATCCTCCATGTCAGCGCGCTCTGCCACGTGATCCTGTGTAGACTCGATGGCCTTCAGGACTTTGGAACGCGCACCGAATGCTCGCTGCCGTCCACCTTCCATCACCAACACCAAATCGACGGCGCGGATGACGCTCGGCTGATGGCAGACGACAACCGCAATGCCCTTGCGCTCGCGCACGGAGGCGATCGCCTTAGCGACTGCAGCTTCGCCTTCCGCATCGAGATGGGTATTGGGTTCATCCAGCACAACAAGGAAAGGGTCTCGATAAAGGGCACGGGCAAGACCGATAAGCTGGCGCTGCCCGGCGGAAAGTGCCGATCCGGCCTCACCAATCGGAGTTTCGTATCCGTGCTCAAATCGGAGGATCAGTTCGTGCGTGCCCGCTGCTTTCGCCGCGGCGACAATAGCCTCAGGGTCAGGATCATCTTCAAAACGAGCAATGTTTTCGGCAATGGTGCCGTCGAACAGTTCAACACCTTGCGGCAGATAGCCGATGTGACGGCCTAGTGCTTCCCGGTCCCATTGATCGAGGCTTGCGCTGTCGATGCGAACCTTCCCGGCGACCGGCGTCCATGCGCCGACGATGGCGCGCGAGAGTGTCGACTTGCCCGAGCCCGATGGACCGATGACCCCGAGTGCGCTTCCCGCCTGAATGACAAACGCAAGGCCGGTCACGGTCAGCTTGCTTTCGCCGGGCGGAACGATTGTCACGCTTTCCAAGCGCAGTTCGCGTTCAGGTGCAGGCATAGGCACAACAGGAGCGGTTTCAGGAACCTTTTCCAAGAGGTCCTCAAGCCGCGCCCAACTCTGGCGCGCAATGAGGAAGGGTTTCCAGCTTGAAATGGCCAGATCGACCGGAGCCAGCGCACGCCCCATCATTATCGAACTGACAATCATGACCCCGGCCGTAGCCTCCTGCCTGACGACAAGGTACGCACCGACGGTAAGAATGGCCGATTGCACCTGCAGGCGCAAGTCGGCATTGCAACGCGCTGCTTGCAGCAGACCATTGCGTGCCATGTTGTGGGCAACGGTATCGCTTATCGGCCCTTGCGAGAGAGTGTTGGCAAGGAGTGTCAGAGATGTGAGACCGACCGCCCCGATAAGTGCCGTCATGCCGATCCAGAAATGAAGGAGGAAGCAAA
>NZ_JAMYPY010000051.1:0-8822 GCF_040320605.1 Mesorhizobium sp. M0659 | reverse complement strand
ACCCCTCTCGCAGGAGTTGGGTGTCTCTCCCCCTTGAGCGACGGGCGCCCGCTGCTGTGGCGCGCAACCCGCCAGATCGTCGCCTCTCTGATCGCTACCATCTTTACTCAACCTTCCTTGGCGGCCCTGCGTCAAAATCTCCATGCCTTGCGATATCGCTGGCGCGAACCACCACGAAAGCGCAAATTTCAGTCCATGCCAAAGCTATCTTAGCGCCTATGCCCGCACGGGGGAGATTAGCGGCTCATGCGTTCCACCTACCGATCGATCCGTGTCGACAAAATAATCGACGACGACGTCCGCTCGACCCCGTCCATCGCCCCGATCTCGTCCAGCAACGCATCCAGATCCCTGATCGACGGCGCGTCGACGATGACGATCATGTCGAAATTGCCGCTCACCGAGTGCAGCGTCCGTACCGGCGGCAGCGCCTGCAGCGCCCGCACCACCTTGTCGGCGAGCTTGGGCGTGACGGTGAGCAGCACATGCGCCCGCACAAGCCCCTGCTCGTAGTCCGGCGCCATCCGCACGCCATAGCCGGTGATGATGCCGCGCTGTTCCAGCCGCTCGATCCGGCTCTGCACTGTCGTGCGCGAAACGCCGAGCTGGCGCGCCAGCTCAGTGGTCGACGCGCGGGCATTGGCGCGCAGCAGGGAAAGCAGTTTTTGTTCGGCGTCACTGAGCATTTCGACGAACCTCGTCGGCGTATCGTTCAATTGCAGGGTTCATTTCGAACGATCCCACGCTTCCTTTCGGCAGGCAAGCTGCGATTCTTGAAGGCATCGCGTCCACCGCGCGCGGTCTGGGCCAAAGAGTTTTCACGAGGGGCAAGGTCATGAAGAAAATCATCGTCGTCGGCGCCGGCAAGATCGGCTCGACCATTGCAGGCATGCTCGCCGACAGCGGCGACTACCACGTCACCGTTGTCGACCGCGCGGCGGCGCAGCTTGCCGCGGCCGAACTTCCCGCCGGCGTCGAGGGGCTGGAGCTCGATATCGCAGCGCCGGGCGCACTCGAGGCCGCCCTTGCCGGCGCCTTCGCCGTGCTGAGCGCCGCCCCCTTCCATTTGACCACGCGCATCGCCGAAGCGGCCGCCGCAACCGGCGTCCACTATCTCGATTTGACCGAGGACGTCATCTCCACCCGCCGCGTCAAGGAACTGGCGCGTTCGGGCAAGAGCGCGTTCATTCCGCAATGCGGCCTTGCGCCGGGCTTCATCTCGATCGTCGCCAATGATCTCGCCAGCCGCTTCGACACGCTGGAAAGCGTTCGCATGCGCGTCGGCGCGCTGCCGCAATACCCGTCCAATGCGCTGAACTACAATCTGACATGGAGCACCGACGGCGTCATCAACGAATATTGCGAACCCTGCGAGGCGATCGTCGAGGGCGAGCTGATCGAGGTGCCGCCGCTGGAGGAGCGCGAAGAGTTCTCGCTCGACGGCGTCACCTATGAGGCCTTCAACACCTCCGGCGGTCTCGGCACGCTGGCCGAGACGCTGAAGGGCAAGGTGCGCACGCTGAACTACCGCACCATCCGCTATCCCGGCCACGCGGCGATCATGAAGGCGCTGCTCAACGATCTCGGCCTGCGCCACCGCCGCGACGTGCTGAAGGACATCTTCGAGAGCGCCCTGCCGGCAACGCTGCAGGATGTGGTCATCGTCTTCGTCACCGTCTCGGGCCGCCGCAATGGCCGCCTGCTGCAGGAAACCTACGCCAACAAGATCTATTCGCAGCGCATCGGCAACCAGGTGCGCAGCGCAATCCAGATCACCACCGCCTCCGGCATCTGCGCCGTGCTCGACATGCTGGCCGACGGCACCTTGCCGGCGACCGGCTTCGTCAAGCAGGAAAACATCGCGCTTGATGCGTTTCTCGCCAATCGTTTTGGGCGCGCTTATGCGCAGCACGAGATGGTAAGCCGGCTGGCAAGCTGAGCTACTTCACCCTCCCCTTTGTGGGGAGGGTCGGCTCGCGGTCGGAGCGAAGCGGAGATCGCGAGACGGGGTGGGGGTGAGCGCCGGTTGGCGAGGACCCCCACCCCGCTCCGCTCCGCGATCGACCCTCCCCACAAGGGGGAGGGTGAAGCGCCCGCTACTTCCGCAGAGCCATCGGTCGTCCGAGCAGAAACCGGATGAAGTTGCCTGCGGTCCGCGGCGCCATGCGGGGCTGCGTCGCCTGTCGTGGCGCGCTTTGCCTTCGCGCTGGCACCTTGGGTTCGACACCCGGTCGGCCCACCGTGAAGGAGGGCCCCGAGACCGGCTTCCCCCTCAACACGTTGGCGGCGTTGTTGTCATGGATGACGATGCACCATTGCGCGCCCTTCGATGCCGCCACGACGGTGTTGAAGCGCGTCGCCATTTTTGCGTGGTGCTCGCTGTAGACGCCGCTCATCGCCGGCGATCTCCTTTCGACCAGCGTGCCGAACGCCGACGTGACATAGTCGTGGTGCGTGTAGCGTCCGCTTGCCGTGTCGAAATTCTGGCCGTCCGGAAAGGCAATGTAGAGCGGCTGCAGGTCCACCACACGCTTTTCGATCTCCCGGCGCGCGTAGTGCTCGACGCGCTCCATGAAGGTCGGCGCCAGCGCGTCGTCGCTGTCGAGCCGCGTGAGCGAAACATAGTCGGCATCGGTATCGGCCTGGACGAAGGCATTGAAGCGATCATTGTAATCCTCGCCCGCCTCGACAAGGATCGGCCTGACGTCGACACCGGCCACGCAGCTGCACACGGTGCGAATATAGTTCTCGTGCGTATCGGCATCGAACGCCAGAAGGACGGTAAAGTCCTTCAGCGACTGGCCTTCGAGCGACGACGCGCAATAGGTGTCGAACAACGCCAGGCGCTCGACCAGCCAGACCGGGTCGAGATTGGCGCGGCCCTTTCCGTCCCACTGGCTTGGCTTGAAGCCAGCGGCGATGTTGTAGCGTATGGCGATGTATTTCTTCAGGCCGGTGTCCATGGACCGACACTTAGTACATTCCGCTGATCTGCGACAACCGACGGCTGAGCGGCCACCCTCCCCCTTGTGGGGAGGGTCGGCTCGCGGTCGGAGCGAAGCGGAGATGGCGAGACGGGGTGGGGGTGAGCGCTGACGGTCGGCGAGGACCCCCACCCCGCTCCGCTACGCGGATCGACCCTCCCCACAAGGGGGAGGGTAAGCGCACTTCAAATATGCAGCGCGTGGCCCAGCGCCTTCAGCGCCGCTTCCTGGAAGCCTTCGCCTTGCGTCGGATGCGCATGGATGGTCCCGGCGATATCCTCCAGCCGCGCGCCCATTTCCAGCGCCAGGCCGAACGCCGCCGCCAGTTCCGACACGCCTTGCCCGACCGCCTGGATGCCCAGCACCAGATGGTTGTCCGCGCGGGCGACAACACGAACAAACCCGTCCTCGCCGAGTTTCGTCATCGCCCGGCTGTTGGCGGCGAAGGGGAACTGGCCGATCTTGATTTCGCCTGAAGCCTTCGCCTCCTCCGGCGTTAGCCCTGCCGTCACCAGCTCCGGATCGGTGAAGCAGACGGCCGGGATCGAGCGCTTGTCCCAGCTGCGCTTGTGGCCGGCGACGATCTCGGCCACCATTTCGCCTTGCGCCATCGCCCGGTGCGCCAGCATCGGCTCGCCGGTGACGTCGCCAATGGCATAGATGCCGCGCATCGAGCTGCGGCACTGGTCGTCGATCTTGATGAACTTGCCGGCCATGTCGAGATCGATCTGATCGAGGCCCCAGCCCTCCGTCACCGGCTTGCGGCCGACCGTGACCAGGATCTTGTCTGCCGCGATTTTGGTGCTCTTGCCGTCCGCGGTCTCGACCAGCAGCGCGTCGCCCTTGACCCCCTTGGCCTTGGCGCCAAGCATCACCTCGACGCCGAGCTGGGCCAGCCGTTTCACCATCGGCCGGGTCAGTTCCGCATCATACTGCGCCAGCACGCGCGGCAGCGCCTCGACCACGGTCACCGCGGCGCCCATTTTGGCGAACGCCATGCCGAGTTCCAGCCCGATATAGCCGCCGCCGACCACGGCGAGCTTTTTCGGCACCTCGCCGAGAGCCAGCGCTTCTGTGGATGAAATCACCGGGCCGCCGAACGGCAGGAACGGCAGTTCCACCGTCGCCGAGCCGGTGGCGATCACAACCGTTTCGGCGCGGATGATCTGGGTGCCGGTCTCGGTCTCGACCGCGACGGTCTTGCCGTCGCGGAACGTCGCCCAGCCATAGACGGTCTTGACCTTGGCCTTCTTCAGCAGCCCGGCAACGCCCCCGGTCAGCCGGCTAACAATGCCGTCCTTCCACGCAACCGTCTTGCCGAGATCGAGCACCGGAGCCGCCACAGAAATGCCGAGCGGACCGCTGCCGCCGGCCATATGCGCGACCTTCTCGAACTCTTCCGCCGCATGGATCATCGCCTTGGACGGGATGCAGCCGACATTGAGACAGGTGCCGCCCGGTTTGCCGGCTTCAACGATCACCGTATCGATGCCGAGCTGGCCGGCACGGATAGCGCAGACGTAGCCGCCGGGCCCGGCGCCGATGACCAGCAGCTTGCAGGAGATTTCTTTCATGGCGTGACCCTTTGATGCGAGGGAATGTTCCGTCGCGATCCTTCGCGCCCCCCTCTGTCCTGCCGGACATCTCCCCCACGAGGGGGGAGATCAGCAGCTTCTTCGCTTCGCTCATTGCTGCAACGATGGAGATTGGCGAAACCCTGCGTGACGTCCAATCTCCCCCCTTGTGGGGGAGATGCCTGGTAAGGCAGAGGGGGGCGCTGTCCCGCCGTCATCTCGGTCGTTCCGCCCCTCAATCCACAAATATCAGCGCTGGCGTCTCAATCAGCGCCTTGATCCGCTGCACAAACACCGCCGCATCCCAGCCGTCGACCACCCGGTGATCGAAGCTCGATGACAGGTTCATCATCTTGCGCGGGATGAACTGGGTGCCGTCCCAGACCGGCCGCACCATCATCTTGTTGACGCCGACGATCGCCACCTCAGGATGATTGATGACCGGCGTCGTCGCCACGCCGCCCATGGCGCCGAGCGAGGTGATGGTGATGGTCGATCCCGACAGCTCGTCGCGGCTGGCCGTGCCGGACTTCGCCGCTTCGGCCAGGCGGTTGAGCTCGGCCGCGCAATCCCAGAGGTCGCGCGCCTCGGCGTGCTTGACCACCGGCACCACCAGGCCCGACGGCGTCTGCGCGGCAATGCCGATATGGACGCCGCCGTGCTGATGGATGATGCCGGCCTCATCGTCGAACAGCGCGTTGATGTTGGGCTGGTCGGCAATCGCTTTGACCATCGCCCGCATCAGGAACGGCAGCAGCGTCAGCTTCGGCCTCTCCACACCCTTGCGCTTTTCCTTGTTGAGCGCCGCGCGCAACTCCTCAAGTGCTGTGACGTCGATCTCCTCGACATAGGTGATGTGCGGGATGCGTGACTTCGCCAGCGACATTTTTTCGGCGATCTTGCGCCGCAGTCCGATGACCTTGATATCCTCGACGCTGTCATTGCGCGCCAGACCCGACGCCTTCGCTACCTGCGGTCCGCGTGCCAGGAATGCCTCGATATCTTCGTGGCTGATGCGGCCGGCAGGGCCGGTACCCGACACCTGGCGCAGATCGATGCCGGCCTCTTTGGCCCTGAGCCGGATGGCGGGCGACGCCAGGGGCTTTTCGCCCTCCGGGCGCGGCGCGCCGGAGGGTGCCGCACCTTTAGATGTCGGCGCAGTACCCCCACCCCTGGCCCCTCGCCACAAGGGGGAGGGGGATTCAGTCTCAGCTGCCCGTGCGCTTTTGGCTGCTGGTGCAGGTGGTGGCGACTTGGCGTCGGATTTCGTGGCCGAAACGCCTCCCTCTTGTGGGGGTCCGGAGGACGGGCGAGACCCGTGGCTCGCCCCGGCAGGGGTGGGGGTCGGTGCCGCCGTGACCTCTGACAATTTCGAGCCTTCGGCGACATTGCCCTCCCCCGCCACTTTCAGCCGCACGATGGGCGAGCCGATCGCCACCGTGTCGCCGATCTCGGCGCCCAGCCACAGGATCTCGCCATCGACCGGCGAAGGTATTTCCACAGTGGCCTTGTCGGTCATCACGGCGGCAAGCACCGAGTCCTCGCGCACGAGGTCGCCGACCTTGACGTGCCACTCCACAAGTTCGGCCTCGGCGACGCCTTCACCGACATCGGGCAGCTTGATGATGTGTTCGCCCATCCCTAAGCTCCCATGGTTTCGAGAAGCGCGCGGCCGACCCGCGCCGGCCCCGGGAAATAGTCCCATTCCTGCGCATGCGGATAGGGTGTATCCCAGCCGGCGACGCGCGCCACGGGCGCTTCCAGATGGTAGAAACAATTTTCCTGCACCAGCGCCGACAGCTCGGCGCCGAAGCCGGAGGTCAGTGTCGCCTCGTGCACGACGACGCAGCGTCCGGTCTTCTTCACCGAAGCGACTATCGCGTCGAGATCGAGCGGCAGCAGGGTCCGCAAATCGATGATCTCGGCATCGATGCCGGTTTCTTCCACGGCCGCCTGCGCGACATAGACCATGGTGCCGTAGGCCAGCACGGTGACGGCCGAGCCCGCCCGGCGGATCGCCGCCTTGCCGAGCGGCACCGTGTAATGGCCGTCGGCGACCTCGCCCAGTTCGTGCTTCGACCATGGCGTAACCGGTCGGTCGTGATGGCCATCGAACGGTCCGTTATAGAGCCGCTTCGGCTCCAGAAAAATCACCGGATCGGGATCCTCGATCGCCGCGATCAGCAGCCCCTTGGCATCATGAGGATTGGACGGCACCACCGTCTTCAGCCCCGACACATGGGTGAACAGCGCTTCCGGGCTCTGGCTGTGCGTCTGGCCGCCAAAAATGCCGCCGCCGGTCGGCATGCGGACAACGATCGGGCAGGTGAAATCGCCGTTCGAGCGGTAGCGCAGGCGTGCTGCTTCCTGCGTCAGCTGGTCGTAAGCCGGGTACATGTAGTCGGCAAACTGAATTTCCACGCATGGCTTCAGCCCATAGGCGGCCATGCCGATGGCGGAGCCGACAATGCCGGATTCGTTGATCGGCGCATCGAAGCAGCGGGTCTTGCCGTACTTCGCTTGCAGGCCTGCCGTGCAGCGAAAAACCCCGCCGAAGAAACCGACGTCCTCGCCATAGACGATGACGAGTTCGTCGCGCGCCATCGACACGTCCATGGCGTCGCGGATCGCCTCGATCATGGTTCGTCTCGGCATGGTCAGACTCCCGCCTGCTGGCGCTGACGTCTGAGATGCGGCGGCATCTCGGCGAATACGCCCTCGAACATTTCACGCGTCGACGGCTTGCCGCCGGCATGCAGCGTGCCGTGGCTTTCAGCTTCCTTCTGCGCCGCGATCACCGTCTCCAGAATTTCGGCCTCCGCCTGGGCATGGCGCTCATCCGACCAGACCCCGCGCAGGATCAGATGGTTCTTCAGCCGCATCACCGGATCGCCGAGCGGCCAGGCGTCGGATTCGGTTTTCGGCCGGTAGGCAGACGGGTCGTCCGAGCTCGAATGCGCGCCGGCACGGTAGGTGACATATTCGATCAGCGTCGGCCCGAGGTTCTGCCGCGCCCGCTCCGCCGCCCATTTGGCCACGGCATGCACGGCGAGATAGTCGTTGCCGTCGACGCGCAGCGCCGGAATGCCGAAGCCGAGGCCGCGCGCGGCAAAGGTGCCGGAGCCGCCGCGCGCAATGCCTTGAAACGTCGAGATCGCCCACTGGTTGTTGACGACGTTGAGGATGACCGGCGCCTTGTACGTCGAGGCGAACACCAGTGCGGAATGGAAATCGGATTCGGCCGTCGAGCCGTCGCCGATCCACGCCGCCGCGATTTTCGAATCGTTGCTGATAGCGGAAGCCATCGCCCAGCCGACCGCCTGGATGTATTGCGTCGCCAGATTGCCGGAGATCGAGAAGAAGCCATGCTCCTTCGACGAATACATGATTGGCAGCTGCCGCCCTTTGAGCGGATCGGCCTCGTTGGAATAGATCTGGTTCATCATCGTGACCATCGGATAGCCGTCGGCGATGAGCAGGCCGGCTTGCCGATAGGTCGGGAAATTCATGTCGCCCGGCGCCAGCGCCTTGCGGAAAGCGCAGCTCACCGCCTCTTCGCCCAGATGCTGCATGTAGAACGATGTCTTGCCCTGGCGCTGCGCCATCTGCATGCGGGCATCGAAGCTGCGCAGCGTCATCATGTGGCGCAACCCCTCGAGCAGCTCCTCGTCGGTGAGCAGCCCGGCCCACGGCCCGACCGCCTCCCCGGTGCGGTTGAGCACACGGATGATCGAAAACGCCATGTCGCGGATGGTGCGCGGATCGACATCGATGTCCGGGCGCGGCACCGAGCCGGCCTTGGGGATAGGCACGTTGGAGAAGTCGGGCGTTCCGCCCGGCCGCACTTCCGGCTCCGGCACATGAAACCGCAACATCCCAGCATCGGTCATGACCATGGTCCTCCCATTTGCTGCGGTGATATTTGCACATCCGCGCGCCCGGCACAGCGCCAATTCATGGGGCGCCGCAACCCATCCGGCGTCACGGCCGGCAGGCGACCGCAAGATGCAGATATGTCGGCGAAATTTCTTGTCGATGTTGGGGAGCGGCGCGCAATTAGGCGCAAAGTTTTGCAGGATTTCCGGCAGATAGTCACTTCACGGCCTCCGGGAGAGATGAAGGCACCAAGGTCGGCGAACTCGCGCTTTCCTCTCCCCCGTCGATCGGGGGAGAGGTGGGGCGAGCAACGACACCGCGGGGGGGGGGCCCCAGGGGGGGTTTGCAAAGATTTTTTTTATTGCGAGTCATTTTGAGGTCGCGGGGG
>NZ_JAMYPY010000050.1:0-10170 GCF_040320605.1 Mesorhizobium sp. M0659 | reverse complement strand
GGACGACCTGCGCGAGCACAAGAAGCTCGCTCTGCGCCAAGCCGCATGACCAGCATCATGGCCGCCCCATTTTGCAGAACTTGACGCACACAACCTGAAAGCTATTTCGTAGCGTTCCTTCACACCCCCCTCTGCCCTGCCGGGCATCTCCCCCGCAAGGGGGGAGATTGGCAGCTTCGAGGTATCGCTCAGCTCTTCGACGTTGGAGAGTGGCGAAAGCGGTTGAGCACTTGATCTCCCTCCTTGCGGGGGAGATGGCCGGCAGGCCAGAGGGGGGTGCTGCCCCTCCAGCGTCAAATGGTTCCCAACGCCTTCGCTTTGGTAATCTAACCAGCTTTCCCACTCGACCGCTCCAGCGCCTCCAGCACCGCGCCAGATTCCGTCAGCGTACCAAATAACCCGTCCTCCACCGTCACCATATGCAGCGCCGCGTCATGCGCGTATTGGTCGCCACTGGCGCAGGCATCGGCGATGGTCAGGCACTGGAAATTGCGGTCGCAGGCCTCGCGCAGCGTCGTGTGCACGCAGACATCGGTCGTGCAGCCGGAAAAGATCAGATGGGTGATGCCGCGTGCGCGCAGCACAAGCTCCAGATCCGTATAGGTGAAGGCGCTGTTGCAGGTCTTGTCGACGATGATGTCGTGCGGCGCGACGTCGATCTCGGCGACGATCTGAAAGCCGGGGCCGGAGCGCAGCAGCACGTCGGTGCCTTCGAGACCCGCCCGCTTGCGGCGCCATCTCTCGTACGGCGTCATGTCGGCCATGTCGCCGCGATATCCCTGCCTGGTGTAAATGATGGTGAGGCCGGCCGCACGTGCCGCTGATATCAGCCGGTTAACTGTCGGCAGGATGGCGCGCAGCGGCGCGGGGTCATAACCCTTCCTGGCGAAATAGCCGGTCGGCGAGAGGAAATCCTCCTGCAGGTCGATGACCAGCAGCGCGGTGTTTGCCGGCACCAGCCGGCCGTCATAGGGGAAATCGAACGGTATCGCCTTGATCATCGCAGCCTGCCTCAATTGCTGCCCGGTATCGTGGCCCAGCAACCCTGCGGCCGTCCATCCCTCAGTGCGACGACACCAGGTAGACCGATCCCAGGACGATGTGCCGTTGAGACATCGCGCCCACAATCGTTGGCCAAAAAAGCCATCTTGTTTGTTGACTACTAAACTCATGTTTTATAGTCAAGCAGGGGCACTCGGCCGCCTGAATTGTTTTCCAGCGGCTGTGCCGCGTTTGAGAGAAGCCAGAATCCGTGGCTGGAGTTTTCGGGGTCGAGATGGGGGTGTTCCCGCATCCCGTCACCGGCCAGCCGATCGGCTACGTGCAATAACGAAGCGAGGACGAAGCGTGTCCAGAAATGGTTTGTTGGCGGCGCTGGCCGCGGTCATGCTGTCGGCCGGCAGCGCTGCTGCGCAAGAGCAGCCAAACACGCAGCCCAGGGTGACGACGGTGCCCGCTGCAGATCCCCAGTCGGCGCCAACCGTAGTCGAACAGCCCGCACCGGCTGCGCCTGTCGCGCCGGCTTCGCCAACTGCCGGGCAGGCGGCGCCGACCGCGCCCCAGCCGGCAAACCAGCCCGGTGCATCCGCGCAGGCCGAGCCTTCGGCAATATCGCTGACGCTGCCGCACGATCTGTCGCCCTGGGGCATGTTCATGGCCGCCGACATCATCGTCAAGGCGGTGATGATCGGGTTGGCCTTCGCCTCGCTCGTCACCTGGACGGTGTGGCTGGCCAAATCGCTGGAGATTCTCTTCGGCAAGCTCAGCGCCCGGCGCGCTGCGCGCGCCATCGGCAATGCCGCCACACTGCGCCAGGCCGGGCGCTCGCTTGGCAACAGTGGCGGCCCCGGTGCGCTTTTGGTGCGGGCGGCCGAGGAAGAGACTGCCCTTTCGGCCGGTGCGCTCGGCCATGTCACCGGCGACGGGCTGAAGGAACGCGTGACGTCGCGCCTGTCGCGCATCGAAGCGGCGGCGGCGCGGCGCATGTCGCGCGGCACCGGCGTGCTGGCGACGATCGGCTCGACGGCGCCCTTCGTGGGCTTGTTCGGCACCGTCTGGGGCATCATGAACGCCTTCATCGGCATCTCGCAGGCGCAGACCACCAACCTCGCGGTCGTCGCGCCCGGCATCGCCGAGGCGCTGCTCGCCACGGCGATGGGCCTGGTCGCGGCCATTCCCGCGGTGGTCATCTACAACGTCTTTGCGCGGTCGATAGCCGGCTACCGGCAGCTCCTTGCCGATGCCTCGGCCGGGGTCGAACGGCTGGTCAGCCGCGATCTCGATTTCCGCACGGTGCCGCAGGCGCCCGCGCTGGCGGCGGAGTGATGGGCCATGGCGGCTAGAATTCGCGAGGCTATCGATGGCGATCTCGAAGAAAACCACGAGATCAATGTCACCCCGTTCATCGACGTCATCCTGGTGCTGCTGATCATCTTCATGGTCGCTGCCCCCTTGGCGACAGTCGACGTCAATGTCGATCTGCCGGGTTCGACGGCGACGCCAGCACCCCGGCCGGAAACGCCGCTGTTCCTGACGTTGAAGGACGATCTGACGCTGGCGATCGGCAATGACAGCGTGCCGCGCCAGGCTTTCGCCGCGGTGCTCGACGGCAGAACCAAGGGCGACAAGCAGACCCGCATCTTCCTGCGTGCCGACAAGGCGGTCGGTTATGGCGAGCTGATGGAGGTGATGAACCTGCTGCGCGGCGCCGGTTATCTGAAGATCGCGCTGGTGGGGCTGGAGACGGTGCCGGCGGACGCATCCGCGGCGCACCCGGGCGCCGCCCCGTGACGCAACTGGCCGCCGCCGCCCCCGCGGCGCCGCGCGCCGGCGTGCGCGAAATTGGCCTGTGGGCGGCTGCGGCCATTGTCATTGTCGGCGCGCATGTCGCGATCGTCTATGCCGTCCAGAGCTTCAGCCTGGCCAACATGGCCGATGGCGGCCCGCCGCCGGCTGTGGATATCGAGCTGTCGCCGATGATGGTGGCGCCGGCGGTGCAGGAGGACTCGATGGCCGACGTGGTGACGCCCGAGCCGCCGAACCAGATCGAGGAGGCGGTTGCCGAACTCAAGCCCGTCGTGGAGCCCGAGCCCGGTCAGCCGGAGCCGGTCACCGAGAAGACGGAAGCGGTTCAACCCGCCGCTCCGATCGAGACGGCAGCGGCCGAGCAGCCCGATCAATCGCCGCCGCTGGATGAGGTGGTGCCCGACATCGTCCCGACCATAGCGCCGGATGTGGTCATTCCGCCGCCCCAGACCAAGCCGGTGGAGACCACGCCGGTGGAGACCAAGCCGATCGAGAAGGCGAAGAAGGCTGCCGAAAAACCCAAGCCGAAAGCAAAGAAAGAGAAGAAGGAAAAGGCCGCGCCGGCGGAAGCGGTCGTGACCGCCAGTGTCGATCAAAAGGCAGTGGCGAAGGCGTCGGCGCCAAAGGCTTCGCAATCGAGTGGATCATCAGTCAGTGCAAGCAAATGGAACTCCCAGCTGATCGGATGGATCAATCGGCACAAGCGCTACCCGAGCGCGGCAAGGTCGCGGCGCGCCGTGGGTACCGCAAATGTGACCTTCGTCGTCAGCGCTTCGGGCAAGGTGACCTCCGTCCGGCTGACACGATCTTCGGGGGACGCCGATCTCGATCGCGCCGCGCTCGGCATTCTGCAGGGTGCGACGGTGCCCGCGCCACCGGCTGAGAAGGCCGGGACGGCTGTCGTGGCGCCTTTGATGTTCACGCTGCGGAACTAGAATCAGTCGGACAAGGCCGATCCCATGACCACGTACTTTCCCGCTTGACTGACCCGCCGGACCGAATACGCTAGCGCAAAATACCGGCCTTGGTCGCCGGGCGGCAAATATGCCTCGCATGCCTCGCCCTCCGGCGCTGGCTGCGGGGCATTGTCATTTCTGAGGATCGGTTTGCAACGGCGTATCGAGATCGGCATCCTGTATTCCCGTTCGGGCAGCTACCAGCTGGTCTCCGATGCGTGCCGGATGGGCGCCATGCGCGCCATCGCCGACATCAATGCCGATCGGAGCTATGGCATCGAACTGGTTCCGGTCGAGCGCGATCCGCAAAGTAATGCCGATCGCTACGCGACTTTGTGCGAGGACATTTTCAGGACCAGCAGCGCGCGCCATGTCGTCGGTTGCGTCACCTCGTGGAGCCGCAAGGAAACCATCCCGGTGCTGGAGAAGGCCGGCGGCATGCTCTGGTATGCCTGCCCCTATGAAGGGTTCGAGGCCAACGAGCATGTCGTCTACATGCACGCCTGCCCCAACCAGCACCTGGTTCCGCTGATGGCGCATGTCGTGCCGCGTTTCGGCGCCAACGGCTTCCTGCTCGGCTCGAACTACATTTGGGGCTGGGAGATGAACCGCGTGGCGCGCGACCTGATCGCGGATGCCGGCGGCAAAGTGCTGGGCGAGCGCTATCTGCGCATCGGCGAGACTGACGTGTCGCGGCTCATCGCGGAAATCCGGGCGACGAGGCCGAGCTTCATCCTCAACAATTTGATCGGCACCTCATCCTACGCCTTCCTGGCGGCTTACCGCGAGTTGGGCGATAAGGATGCGGCATTCAGGCCGGAAAACTGCCCCGTCATCTCCTGCAACCTCACCGAAGGCGAGTTGCCGGCGATCGGCGAGAGAGGGAAAGGGCATCTGTCGGTCGGGCCCTATTTCGCGCCCCGGCCGGCTGCCTTCGCTTCGTCCTTCGAGGCCTCGGCCTATGCCTCGGTGCAGGTGATGGCCGACGTGCTGTCGCGCGACACTGATGCCGGCCCGGCGGAATTTTCCAAAGCCTTCGCCGAGCGGCGCTTCTCGACCCGGCTCGGGCCGATCGCCATCGACGCACATTCCCAGCACGCGACGCTGCCGGTGATCATCGGCCGGATCGCCGATGGCTTCTTCGAGGTCGTCAGCCAGGAGGATGAGGTCGCGCCGGATCCATATCTGTCGCGCTACGACCCCGCCAAGACATTCGGCCGTCCGCGCCTGAGAGTGGTGTCATGACCCGGACGCGCATCCCCAATCTCGGCGGCGCGCGGGCTTTCATCCTGCATCGCCCGCATCCGACGGTGCAGGCAATCACCAGGCAATTGTCGGCCATCGGCCTGGCTACGATCGACTGCTGGCCGGAATTGCCGCCGGAAGCTCTCGCCGCCGATTTCGTCTTCTTCGATGCCGATCTCGGTTTCGACGAGCAATTCCCGTGGAAGCCGGGCGAGGCGCCGATGCCGCTGGTGGCGCTGATCGGTTCCGAGGCGCCGGGGCGTATCGAATGGGCGCTGTCGCACAAGGCCGATGCGCAGCTGCTGAAGCCGGTCGGCAATGCCGGCGTCTACAGCGCTCTGTTGATCGCGAGACAGAGTTTCGAGGCCCGAAAACATTTAGCCGGCGAGATAGCGTCGCTGCGCCAGCGCGTCGCCGAGCGCCAGACCATCGTGCGCGCGGTGACGGCCTTGTCGAAAGGCAGCGACGACGAGCGCGCCTATGCGCAGCTGCGTTCGCTGGCCATGAGCTGGCAGATCAGCGTCGAGGATGCCGCGCGTCGGATCGTGGGAATGACAAGCGAGGAAGCGACGGGGGAAGAAGGCGGCGATGACCAGTCCCATCGCGCCTGATCTACCGGTGCGCATGCCGGCAAAACCGCGCGCCGGTGTCTGGCGCCGGCTGGTGAAACGCCGCCTCGCGCTGCTCGGCCTGGTCATCGTCGCCATTGTCCTTGCCGGCGCTGTGCTGGCGCCCCGGCTGACCGGCTATGACCCCAACGAGCAGATGTTCGACGGCCTGACCATCGAGGGCTCGCCGCTGCCGCCCAGCGCCCAGTACTGGCTCGGCACCGACCTGCTCGGACGTGACCTCTTGACCCGCATCCTCTACGGCGCCCGCACCTCGCTGATCATCGGCATCGTCGCCAATGGCGTGGCGCTTTTGATCGGCACTTTGGTGGGCGTCACCGCAGGCTATTTCCGCGGCTGGATCGGCAGCGCGCTGATGCGCTTCACCGATCTGATGATGGCGTTCCCGGCGCTGCTGCTCGCCATCTGCCTGGCGGCAGTGTTTCAGCCCAGCCTGTGGATCGTCGCCATGGTCATCGCGCTGGTCAACTGGGTGCAGACGGCGCGTGTCATCTACACCGAGACATCGTCGCTGGCCGAACGCGAGTTCATCGACGCCGAGCGCAGCATCGGGGCGAGTGCGCCGCGCATCCTGTTTCGCCACATCCTGCCGCATCTCCTGCCCACCATCATCGTCTGGGGCACGCTCGGCATCTCCACCACGGTACTGCTGGAGGCGACGCTTTCCTTCCTCGGCATCGGCGTGCAGCCGCCGACGGCGTCGTGGGGCAACATCATTTTCGAGAACCAGACCTATTTCCAGGCCGCGCCCTGGCTGGTGTTCTTCCCCGGCGCCGCAATCCTGGCGTTGGCGCTGGCCTTCAATCTGATCGGCGACGCGCTGCGCGACATCCTCGATCCGACGCAAAGGGGCCGGGAATAATGGGGGGCCGGTCATGATCGCCTATCTCGGCCGCCGGCTGATCCAGTCGCTGCTCATCCTGCTTGGCGTCTCGCTGATCACTTTTGCGCTGCTCTACCTCTTGCCGGCCGACCCGGTGCGGCAGATCGCCGGCCGCAGTGCTACGCCGCAGACCGTGGAAAACATCCGCCAGCAGCTCGGCCTGGACCAGCCTTTCGTCGTCCAGTATTGGCACTACCTGACGAAGCTAATCAGCGGCGATCTCGGCCGCTCCTACATCCAGCGCTCGGAGGTTACCGAGCTCATCGTCTCGCGGCTGCCGGCCAGCCTGCTTTTGATGGTGGGCGCCATATTGTGCGAGTTGCTGATCGGTCTAAGCATGGGGCTGATCGCCGCCGTCAAGCGCGGCTCCGCCACCGACCAGACCCTGATGGTGGCCTCCTTCGTCGGCGTCTCGGCGCCGCAATTCGTCGTCGGCTTATTGCTGCTCTACGTCTTTGCCGTGCGGCTAAGCTGGTTTCCGATCGGCGGCTACGGCACATGGCGCCATCTGGTGCTGCCGTCGTTGACCATGGGCGTACTCGGCGCCGGCTGGTATGCGCGCATGATGCGCTCGTCGATGATAGACGTCCTGCGCCAGGATTATGTCCGCACGGCGCGGGCCAAGGGCCTGGCGCGCAGCGCCATCATATTCCGCCACGCACTGCCGAATGCCATCCTGCCGGTCATCGCCATGATCGGCATCGACATCGGCATCTTCATGGGCGGCATCGTCGTCGTCGAAAGCGTGTTCGGCTGGCCCGGCATCGGTCAGCTGGCGTGGCAGGCGATCCAGCGCGTCGACATTCCGATCATCATGGGCGTCACGCTGGTGTCGGCCTTCGCCATCGTGCTCGGCAATCTGCTCGCCGACATCATCGCGCCGTTCATCGATCCCCGCATCAAGCTCAGATGAAAATGAAACAGAGAAAGGGAACACAACAATGAAAAAGTTTCTCGCATCCACAGTCGCGGCATCCGCCTTGGCCCTCATGCTCGGCATGACAAGCGTCCGCGCCGAAGACACGGTCGATCCCAACGCCAAGCAAGGCGGCGCCATCACCATCACCTACAAGGACGATGTTGCGACCCTCGATCCGGCGATCGGCTATGACTGGCAGAACTGGTCGATGATCAAGAGCCTGTTCGATGGGCTGATGGATTACGAGCCGGGCACCACCAATTTGAAGCCCGACCTCGCCGAAAGCTACGAGATTTCGCCCGACGGCCAGACCTTCACCTTCAAGCTGCGCCATGGCGTGAAATTCCACAATGGCCGCGAGATGACGGCCGACGACGTGAAATATTCGCTTGACCGCGTCACCAATCCGAAGACGCAGAGCCCCGGCGCTGGCTTCTTCGGCTCGATCAAGGGCTATGACGATGTCGCCGCCGGCAAGGCCGAAGGCCTTTCCGGCGTCACCGTCGTCGATCCCTACACGGTGAAGTTCGAGCTGACCCGGCCCGACGCCACCTTCCTGCATGTCATGGCCATCAATTTCGCCCATGTCGTGCCGAAGGAAGAGGTCGAGAAATATGGCGCCGATTTCGGCAAGCATCCGGTGGGCACCGGCGCCTTCAAGCTCGCCGAGTGGACACTCGGCCAACGCATCGTCTTCGAGCGCAATGCGGATTACTGGCACAAGGGCCTGCCGCATCTCGACAAGATCACCTTCGAGATCGGCCAGGAACCGATCGTGGCGCTGCTGCGCTTGCAGAAGGGCGAGATCGATGTGCCCGGCGACGGCATTCCGCCGGCAAAATTCCAGGAGGTGATGGCCGATCCCGAGCAGAAGGCGCGCGTCGTCGAAGGCGGTCAGCTGCACACCGGCTACGTCACCATGAACACTACCATGGCGCCGTTCGACAATGTGAAGGTGCGTCAGGCCGTCAACATGGCGCTCAACAAGGCGCGCATCATCCAGATCATCAACGGCCGCGCCGTGCCGGCCAACCAGCCGCTGCCGCCGTCGATGCCGGGCTACGACAAGGAATACAAAGGTTATCCCTATGACGTAGCCAAGGCCAAGGCGCTGCTGGCCGAGGCCGGTCATCCCGATGGTTTCGACACGCAGCTGTTCGCCATGAACACCGATCCCAACCCGCGCATTGCCCAGGCGATCCAGCAGGACCTGGCGGCCATCGGCATCAAGGCCAGCATCCAGTCGCTGGCGCAGGCCAATGTCATCGCCGCCGGCGGTGACAAGGCCGGCGCGCCGATGATCTGGTCGGGCGGCATGGCCTGGATCGCCGACTTCCCCGATCCGTCGAATTTCTACGGCCCGATCCTCGGCTGCGCCGGCGCGGTGCCCGGCGGCTGGAACTGGTCGTGGTATTGCAACAAGGATCTCGACGCCAAGGCGGCCGAGGCGGATTCGGTGGTCGACCCGGCAAAGGCCGGCGAACGCGACAAGATGTGGAGCGCCATCTACGACAAGGTGATGGAAGACGCGCCCTGGGCGCCGGTCTTCAACGAACAGCGCTTCACCATGAAATCCGCGCGCATGGGCGGCGCCGACAACCTCTATGTCGACCCGGTCCATATCCCGATCAACTACGACAATGTGTACGTAAAAGATGTGCAATAACTGCGACTACACCATCCATGGGCGCCACCACCATTTCGGCTGGGACAATTCCTTTGTCCCGGCCGAGCGGGTGGCGCCCGGCGCGACCATCGAGTTCCAGTGCCTCGATGCCGCCGGCGGCCAGCTGAACGCCGACAGCACGGTTGCCGAAATCGCCAAGCTCGACTTCGCCGGGGTCAACCCGGTGACCGGGCCGATCTTCGTCGAGGGCGCCGAGCCGGGTGACGCGCTCAAGGTGACGATCGAGATGTTCAAACCGTCCGGCTTCGGCTGGACGGCGAACATTCCGGGTTTCGGCCTGCTCGCCGACGACTTCACGGAACCGGCGCTGAACATCTGGAAATACGATGCAGCCGCGCTCGAACCGGCGCTGTTCGGGAAAAACGCGCGCGTGCCACTGAAGCCGTTCGCCGGCACCATCGGCAATGCGCCGGCTGAGATGGGGCTTCACTCGGTGGTGCCGCCACGGCGGGTCGGCGGCAATCTCGACATCCGCGATCTCGCTGCCGGCACGACGCTCTATCTGCCGGTTGAGGTGGCCGGCGCGCTGTTCTCGGTCGGCGATACGCACGCCGCACAAGGCGATGGCGAGGTCTGCGGCACGGCGATCGAGAGCCCGATGGACGTCGTGCTCAAGCTCGACCTTGTCAAGGACGCCAGGCTGAAGACGCCGCGCTTCACCACGCCGGGCCCGGTGACGCGCCATCTCGACGCCAAGGGTTACGAGGTGACGACGGGGATTGGGCCGGATCTGATGGCGGGCGCGAAGGAGGCGGTGGCGCAGATGGTCGATCTGCTCGCTGGGCGTTACCAGATTGATCCGGTCGAGGCCTATATGCTGGCCTCGGTGTGTGGTGATCTGCGCATCAGCGAGATCGTCGACATGCCGAATTGGGTGGTGTCGTTCTATTTTCCGCGTTGCGTGTTTGAATGATGTCAGGTCGGGGCGGCACACCCCCCCCCCCCCCCCGCCCCCCCCCCCCCCCCCCCCCCCCCCCCCCCCCCCCCCCCCCCCCCCCCCCCCCCCCCCCCCCCCCCCCCCCCCCCCCCCCCCCCCCCCCCCCCCC
>NZ_JAMYPY010000049.1:0-13658 GCF_040320605.1 Mesorhizobium sp. M0659 | reverse complement strand
AGGTTCTCGCCGCTGTCCTCGTTCGGCGCGGAAACCGTGCCCCGAGAAGTTATGCGCCATTGGTCGCACGAGCGCGGTTATGCCGTCTGCTGGGAACTGGTCAGCCAGAAGCCCATTCGGCGCCGGAGCCCCGAGGCACGCGTCAGCGGTGCCGCAACCTTGCGAAGAGGTTGGAGCACAACGTACCGCTGTTCGCGGACCTATTCCAAGCGGCAGAACGCATGAAGCGCCCCGGCTATTAAGCCGGGGATGTTCGACGCGCGATTAAATCATTCTATTGATCCGATAGCGGCTTGGCGGCATTATCACGCCCATGACAAAGGTGTCATGGCCAAGCGCTGCCCAGGTATATCGCGCCTTGGGAGGATTCCCGGCGCGCGGGAGCTACTTGTGCCCTTGCCCAGTACCAAGTCACGGGCAAGGGAAAGGCGACCGCCATCCCTCCCTCTCTGTCGCATGGTCGAAGGATCATGGGGTCGAATGGCACTACATCGCACCGGGCAAGCCGATGCAGAATGGTTATGTCGAATCCTTCAACGGTCGCATGCGCGACGAGCTCTTGAACGAGAGCCTGTTCTTCGGCCTCGACCACGCCCGCAGCGCCATCGCCGAATGGCGGGGGGACTTCAACACCGCGAGGCCTCATTCCTCGCTCGGCTACCAGACCCCGGCAGCCTATGCCGAGGTCATGACCGCAACCGGCTCCGACGCTGTGCTGATCGAAGGCTCCGCGCCTCCGCCGGTTGCTCAACCCGCGCCAGACGGCGTAACAGAAATGATCTGATCCCCAGACTGGACCGTTCAGAATTGGAGTTTTCCGCTGTAGTTTCCCGGCTGGGAGAGGAGCGGAAGCGATGAAAGCATCGAAGTTTTCGGACGCGCAGAAGGCGTTCATTCTGAAGCAGGGAGCGGATGGGTTTCCTGTGGCGGAGATCTGCCGGAGGGCCGGGATCAGCCAAGCGACCTATTTCAACTGGGAAGAAGAAATATGACGGGCTGCTGCCGACAGAGATGAAGCGGCTGAAGCAGCTCGAGGACGAGAACGGCAAGCTCAGAAAGCTGGTCGCCGACCTGTCGCTGGACAAGGAGATGCTGCAGGACGTGATCCGCCGAAAACTGTGAGGCCTGGTCGCAAACGCGAGCTGGTGGCCGATACCTGTGCTGATTTGGAACGTGTCGATCCGGCGAGCGTGCCGTGTTCTGGAGTTCGACACCTCGACCTATCACTACAAGTCCCGCCGCCGTGACCAGGCCGGCCTCGAAGCTCGGATCAAAGACATCTGCGCGACGCGGGTTCGCTATGGCTACCGGCGCGTGCACGTGATGCTCACGCGGGAGGGCTGGGACATCAACATGAAGCGGACCTATCGCATTTACAGGGACTTGGGCCTTCAACTGAGGAACAAGACGCCGAAGCGCCGGGTGAAGGCGAAGCTGCGAGACGATCGCCAGCCAGCCGTCGAACCCAACGACGTCTGGGCGATGGACTTCGTTCACGACCAGCTCGCGACGGGCAAGAAGATCCGGGTCCTGACGGTCGTAGATACGTTCTCACGCTACGTGCCGGTGCTCGACCCACGCTTCAGTTACCGCGCCGAGGATGTGGTCAGGATGCTGGAACAGGTCTGCCCCAAGATCGGCTATCCAAAGACGATCCGGGTCGATCAAGGCTCGGAGTTCGTCTCCCGCGACCTCGAGCTGTGGGCCTACACCAGGGGCGTCACGCTCGACTTCTCGCGACCGGGAAAGCCAACGGACAACGCTTACATCGAAGCCTTCAACGGCCGCTTCAGGGCGGAATGTTTGAACGCCCACTGGTTCCTGACGCTTGCCGACGCGGCCGAAAAGTTGGAGATTGGCGCAGATACCACAACGAGGTGCGCCCACATGGCGCAATCGGGCACAAAGTTCCGATCTCGTTGATCAATCCCGATGGCGCCGTCAGCCCGCCATCGTGAAACAGCCGGAAAACTCCACCTTCCGGCGGTCCAAAGAATGGTATCGGATCAAAAATGGTCGCGGCTCTAATCGCCATTGGATGACAGTTCGGTGGCAGCTCAGCGCCTTCACGGGTAACATTATAGGTGAGGCAACGAACATGACGTAATCGCGGGAGCGGTGGCCACCAAAGCTGTGGCGGCGATGTTCGGAGCTCTAGCCGGCTGGCTGTCCCCCGCTAGGATGAAGAACGGGCTCACGATCGACACCGGGCCCAGGCATCGAACGGAGGACAGCCATGAAGCAGTATATCGGTCTCGACGTATCCATGAAAGAGACGGCAATATCGATCCGGCAGGACGGCAAGAGGATTTGGCGGGGCAAGTGCGCGTCCGACCCGCAACTGCTCGCGGCGGTGATCCGCAAGCGCGCCCCGTATGCCCGGCGGGTCGTGTTCGAGACGGGGCCGCTGTCGGTGTGGTTCTACCATGCGCTGACGGCAGAGGGGCTGCCGGTGATCTGCATCGACGCGCGGCATGCCAAGGCTGCGCTCGATATGGCCGCGAACAAGACCGATGCGAACGATGCCGATGGTTTGGCACATCTGGCCGAGGTCGGCTTCTACCGAGAGGTTCGGGTCAAAGGTTTCGACAGCATGCTGATCCGCACGCTGATCACCGCGCGGCGCCAGCTTCTTAAGATGCGTTTGCAGATATCCAACCAGATCCGTGGGTTGATGAAGACGTTCGGCCTCGTCGTGCCCAGGGGCGCAGGCAGTGTGTTCGAGCGCAACGTTCGCGACCTTCTGGAAGGCGAAGCAAGCTGGTGCGCATCGTTGCACCGATGCTTCAGGCGTGGAGTAATATGCGAACCCAAACAGCAGAGCTGAGCAAGCAGCTGGCCGCTATGGCGCGTGAGGACCAGCACTGCCGTCTGCTCATGTCAGTGCCCGGCGTAGGCACCGTCACAGCCACCGCCTTTGCCGCAGCCGTGGAGGATCCGGCGAACTTCAGGAACTCGCGCGCCGTGGGTGCATGGGTGGGCCTGACCCCGAGGCTACCAGCCGGCGAGGTCGATAATGACGGCCATATCTCGCGCCGTGGCGACAATCAGTTGCGCGGACTGCTATACGAGGCGGCCGCGGTCATCCTGAACCGGTCGACGGATACTAGCACCCTGCGAACCTGGGCATTGGAGCTGAAAGAACGGCTCGGCTTCAAGCGAGCGGCCGTGGCCCTGGCGCGCAAGCTGGCAGTGATCATGCATGCGATGCTCCGGACGGGCGAGCTGTTCGATCCGCACGGAGGAACACCCGCCGCAGCCTAATCCTGCAGACGCTCGTCTGCGACGATTTCAGGCCATTCAACCGATAGCGTTCTTCCAGGACGCACCGAGCCGTCCCTGCCGGGACGTGGCTGAGATCATTCCGCGAAGCGGGAAGCAACTGCCTCGTTAGCAGAGTGCGTAACGAACATAGGAAGATCTCACCTGCGAAACTCATCCTGCGGCGATCTTTGCATCGACCGCATAGACGACCCTGTACCCGGCATACGAACGAACGAACGAGCATGGACAGAAAGGACGACTGCCTTGCATCTACCACCTTGACAGCCGAGCGATTAGACGACCCGCTCGGTAACATTTTGAGGCAATGTGCAGGCCGCGCCCACCTCCATTTCCATCAGCCGCTCGGCGGCAACGCCGATCGTCTCCCGCAACAGATCGGTATCCGGTCTTCTCCACGGGCGTGCGCAGCTTCATCACATCGGTGGGTCCTTCCGAAATGGGTTGGCGTCAACAACCAAATCCTACCGGACAGCGCGCCGCGCGTGACGTCCTGCTGGGCATCCACGGCGGCGCCCAGCACGAAGCCGCCCGCGGCTCCGCCGTCTTACCAGCGGGTCAGTTCGTCGGCGTTCGTGTCGGGTGTGCCGACAAATGCGCTGCGCAACGTCTCCAACGCGATCTCTCGCAGCGTGAGGTTCTTCCCCCTGGCTACACGCCAGATGCGATCGGTGCATCGGTGGTGGACGGAAGTTGTTGCCGATGTCGCCCAGCGCCGCATGTTGGCGGCCGAGCGAGATGCCGTCGTCCGAACCACCGTTGCGAGCGATCTGAAACGAAGATAGGCATCTCGTCGACTTGCTTGCGCCTCACCTGCTCTCAATTGCATCAACGTTCGGACGACGATCACCTTCTCATCTGGCGCGACCTGCACTGGTGCGGAGAGTGAGGGCCGCTGTCCTATTCGCCAAGGATCGGAAACGGTGCGATCGACAATCGATTCAATCGACGGCACGCTAAAATATCGCTGCGGTCCCAGCACGGCTGGGTGAGGCGGCGACAACATGGCGTAGATCGGCGCGAACTCTTCCGCCATCGGATCAGGCTCATCCACCTCAACCTGCTCACCAGCCTCCACACAAAAAAGGCAAAAGCCCACTCCCCTTCGGTCGCGATCCATTGCGACAGTGGGATGGGCAAGACGATGCTTATGAAGCATCGGAGACGAGCACCCGCGGAAGCCGGTTCCGGCCAAGGCTTTGTCTGGTGTTGTCGAGTGTGCGACAGAAGAATGTTCAGCCGAGACCTAGTTGCATTTTAGTTAAGTCGTTGATTAGGCGCCACGGCTAGTCTGATTGTCATCCTGCGCTGTTGGCACGAATCTTGATCGTCGATGCAGGGGCGGCAAACACTGCTGACCCTTTTACCGTACGGCTTCGTGCGCGTTAGCCAAAACATGCAGACTACAAGGAAGGTGCCCATGCGTCGCTCGCCATCAGTTCCGATCAAAATCGTTAAATGGCCAACAACTAGAGTATACGAAGAGTTTCCTTGTTCGCGTGTCGCTCAATTCCCGAACACTGCTAACGACGGGAACGCGGTCGAGTTCGGCCGTTACCTTGATCAGACTTGCGGTGTTGTTCAACCTCGAAAATTGTTCGATTTGATGGTTGCATTTGCTCAGAAGTTCGACTGCTCATGGACGGCGTATCTCCCTCTAGCACACTGCTCCAAAACTTCAGAGCCGCTCCACCGCGCTCCGGCGACAATGGTAAATTATCCAAATGAATGGCAGAAGCGATACCGGGATATGGATTATGGCAAGATAGATCCCGTCATAAAAAGAACTAAACATAAACAAGGCGCACTTCGATGGACCGATGTGTACGCTGATGTAAACACGACCGAAAAGGAGCGACGCATTTTTGACGAGGCTGCAACTTTCGGACTGAGATCCGGGGTTACGGTTCCCTTACACGGCCCAAACGGCAGTTTTGCAACAGTGAGCTTCGCTAAACGCACTGATCACGAGATTCCAAGTAAAATCGTTACACTCTTAGAATTAACCGCACGACATTTTCACGTGAGAATCGATGCATTCGGTGGGCAGGGCTGCATTGGGCCGGAGACTAGTCTCTCTGCCAAGGAAAAGGAATGTATTCTCTGGGTCGCGAGAGGTAAATCATCGCAGGATATAGGAGCGATCCTTGGCATTTCTGGAGATACTGTTAATTTTCACGTAAAGAATTCTATGCGTAAATTGGGATGCAGTAGCAGAACAGTTGCAGTTGTAAATGCACTGAAATCAGGGATCATCGACGTGTGAGCGGGGCAAGGCCTCCGTACTCTCAGATCTGCCCCTCAAACCCGGACAGCCCAACTCCCGATAGCCCGGGCATCATCCAGTCGAGCACAAGAAGACTAGGAATCTGCTTGAGGCAACAGCGTTGGTAGCACCCTTCGCCGATCTCAATCGGTTGATCGGGGAGAGCGTCCAAGTCGTGGTGCTGGGCGGCCGCGTTATCGTGCGTCATGCGGGCGAGGTGGTGGCGGATCATGCCTTGTGTGTTGAAGAGGAAGCTGTCGTTTCCGGTTTCGAGGATGTGGCAATGGTGGGTTAGCCTGTCGAGAAGCGCGGTCGTCATCTTGGCGTCGCCGAAGACACTGGCCCACTCGCTGAAGCTGAGGTTTGTGGTGATGATGACGCTGGTGCGTTCCTAGAGTTTGCTCAACAGATGGAAGAGCAATGCTCCACCTGATGCACTGAACGGCAGATAGCCAAGTTCGTCCAGGACGACGAGATCAGAATGCACGAGGCGATTGGCGATCTGGCCGGATCTCCCCTGAGCCTTCTCCTGTTCGAGCGCATTGACCAGTTCGACCGTCGAGAAGAACCGAACCCGCTTGTGATGATGCTCGATGGCCTGCACGCCGAGGGCGGTCGCAATATGGGTTTTGCCTGTGCCGGGGCCGCCGACGAGCACAATGCTGTGGGCCTCGTCGACGAATTCGCAGCGATGAAGCTGCAGCACGAGTGCCTCGTTGATCTCGCTGCTGGCAAAATCAAAGCCGTTGAGATCGCGATAGGCTGGAAAGCGTGCGATCTTGAGCTGATAGGCTGGAAAGCGTGCCATCTTGAGCTGATAGGCTGTCGACCTGACCTCACGTTCCGCCGTCTCGGCCTTAAGCAGTTGCGACAGGATCGGAATGGCGGCTTCGAACGCTGGCGCTCCCTGTTCGGTGAGTTCGCCCACAGCTTGCGCCATGCCGTGCATCTTCAGGCTCCGGAGCATGATGACGATTGCGCCGCTGGCAGGGTTATGACGCATGGCGCACCTCCAGGGCCTGCCTCAAGGCATCGTAGCGTTCGACATTTGCTTTCGGCTCATTGGTGAGCGTCAAAGCCTGGGGGGCGCTGATGGTTGGGGGCGTGAGCGATTTGCCGTCGACGAGCCGATGGAGAAGGTTGAGCACATGGGTCTTGGTTGGAACACCGGCTTCCAACGCCATCTCCACGGCCAGGAGCACGGCCTGCTCGTCGTGTTGCAGGACAAGTGCCAGGATCTCGACCATCTCGCGATCGCCGCCCGGCTTCTTGAGCAAATGCTGCTGCAACGACCTGAATGCATCGGGAAGTTCGGCAAACGGTGCTCCGTTGCGTAGGCGCCTGGCTTGCGCTGAACGACAGCCAGATAGTGCCGCCAGTCATAGATCGTCTGCCCTGGTCGATCATGCGAGCGATCGATGATGCGACGATGCCCCTCCGCAGCGACAACGACACGATCCGGATAGACCCGAAGGCTCACGGGCCGATTGGCAAAGGACGCCGGAACGCTGTAGCGGTTGCGCTCCAGATGCACGAGGCAGGTTGGGGAGACCCGCTTGGTGTATTCGACAAAGCCGTCGAAGAGACGGGACGCCGGCATGAGAGCCTGGGCTTCCTCAGCCCAGATATCGGCAATGGTGCCGCGCATTTTTCCATGCGGGGTCTTGTGCCAAAACTCTTGGCATCGAAGCTCCAGCCAGTCGTTCAGGGCTTCCAGGGATGGAAAGCGTGGAATCGGTTGAAAGACCGATGACGCGCATCCTGGACGTTCTTCTCGACCTGTCCCTTCTCCCAGCCAGAGGCCGGATTGCAGAACTCAGGCTCGTAGAGGTAGTGGCTGGCCATGGCCATGAAGCGGACATTGACGTCGCGCTCCTTGCCGCGGCCGACCTTGTCGATCGCTGTCCGCATATTATCGTAGATGCCGCGCCGGGGAACGCCGCCAAAGACACGGAAGGCATGGTTATGGGCGTCGAACAGCATCTCATGCGTCTGCAACAGATAGGCCCGGACGATGAAGGCCCTGGAGTAGCTGAGCTTGGTATGGGCCACCTGCAGCTTGGTGCGTTCATGGCCGATGATCGCCCAGTCTTCGGACCAGTCGAACTGGAACGCTTCACCAGGATCGAACGAAAGCGGCACGAATGCTCCGCGCCCTGTCGTCTGTAACTGCTTCTGCAGATCAGCCTTCCACTCCCGAGCGAAAGCCGCAACACGACCGTATGACCCCTCATAGCCAAGGCTCAGCAGATCTGCATGAAGCTGCTTGATCGTGCGTTTCTGTTTGCGGTTCCTTTTAGCCTCCGTCCTCAGCCAGGCTGACAAACGGTCGGCAAATGCGTCAAGCCTGCTCGGCCGCTCTGGAACCTTGAACTTCGGCTCCACCTCGTCCACCCGCAGGTATTTGCGCACCGTATTCCGAGACAGCCAGTCCTGCGGCTAATCTCTCGGATCGATAAATGCTCTCGAAAATGCCAGCGTCGGATCACGCTCAATAATGCCATGTCGATCACTCCGTAATCCCCGCTGAAAAAACGCAGGGTAAGGGTCAAACATGGGTCAATTCTCGGTGGAAATATCCTGGGTTGCCGGGTCAGTTCTCAGTGGCAATCAACAAGGCCTGCGGGTCTCGGAGATCATCGATCTCAACCGGGACTCGGTCATGCTGGGGCACGGTGCCCACGTGCGATGCGTTGGCAAGGGCCGCAAGGAGCGAAGTACGCCGCTCACCAAGGTTGCACAGCAAGCCCTTCGGGGCTGGCTCAACGAGCCCAGGAAACGGGGCGCAACGGCTCTCTTTCCGAACATGCACGGCGGCAGGCTGAGCGCCGACGGCGTGCAGGCGCTGCTGAACAAACATGTCGCCAAGGCTCGCGAACACTGCGTCATCCTCCGCTCGAAGCGGGTGTCGCCTCATGTTATGAGGCACAGCGCTGCCATGGAGCTGCTGCAGGCGGGCGTCGATTGTTCGGTCATCGCCCTATGGCTGGGCCATGAGGCGATGGAAACGACGCTAACCTATCTTCACGCACATCTTGAGCTGAAGGAATCCGCACTTGGCAAGCTGAAGCCATACGAACGCGCAAAGGCCGAACGATTTCGGCCAAACGACCGACTTCTTGAATTCCTGAACGCCCTTTGAGCATGAGAACTATGCCGAGTGTCAACGACCGGCTCTCGGTCGAAATGGCGGGCAAAGCGCTTCATACCGCCATGTTCGGAAGAGGCGCTCGGCATAGTTTGGCGTTCGGCATAAACCGCCAAGATGAACCAGGTCGATCCGCACGCCTGGCTCACCCAGACCCTCGAGCGCATCGCCAATGGCTGGCCAAACAGCGCTATCGAGGCGCTCATGCCTTGGAACTACCACCGCTGAACGGCATCAGCTACCCGCTTGCAAAGGAGGGCACCCCATTGATGTTCCGGTAACAGGGTCCCCTTATCCAGCGTGCCGCCGCGATCTCTTCCCAATAGCTCTCAAATATCTCGGGGCGTCAACCGCGCTGTCACTGAGCCGACGACATGTCTTGAGCCCACGGGCCGCTTCAGCTCCCACTTAAGTGGGTCGACCAGAAGCTATGGAGAAGGCCACTCAACCCTTGGCTTCTGAAATACTCGGATTAACCTGGGGCCTCGACCGCCACCAAGTGAGGTAAAGAGCAATCATCCAGAGCACTGGGAGAAGCGTCAGAAGGGATGCCACTGCGGCTACAGTCGGGTCTACCTCGTTTCGTATATTCTCCCACATCTTAAGCGGCAGTGTGTAAACCGAGAATCCGCTTACCAACGAAGTGATTACGACCTCGTCAAACGAGTGGACAAATGCGAAGATGGCTCCGCCGATGATGCCCGGTCGGATCAAGGGCAAGGTAACCCTCAGGAAAGTCTGCAGCGGTCCGGCCCGCATGCTCTGGGCCGCCTGCTCAAGGCGTCGGTCGAAATTCGCCAGGGTCGCTGAGACGATTACGGCGACATAGCCCATCGCGCCAATGGTGTGCGCAAGAACGATGCCGGTCTGGGAGCCGACCAGACCAAGATCGATCAGCCCGAGGTAGGTCGCCACGCCCACAACGATGACCGGAATCGTGATCGGCGTCAGGATCACCATCGTCAGGAGGCGGCGGGCCTGCGGAGCGGCGCGGCTAAGACCGAGGGCGGCAAGTGTGCCAAGAACGGTCGACAAGATTGTAACCGCGACGCCGATCTGGATGCTGGTCCAGGCGGCCTTGTACCAGGCCGGATCGCCGAAAAAGGAACGGTACCATTGCAGCGACAAACCAGAAGGCGGGAATTCTAGGAACGCCCCGGCGCTGAACGACATGATGATGACGACGATTTCAGGAAAAAGCAGGAAAGCCATGACCAACGCGATGAACGCCGGGCCGACGATCTTCAACCAGCGCTCCTCGCCCCCCGCCTTGTATAGGTGGGCAGCCCAGCGCTTTGCCCGATATGGCATGGGGAGCTCACCGAATTGGCCTTTCAACGCGCCAAATGGCGGTGGCCGCGGCAGCCACGACTTGCGCGCAATTTGACCCGAGGGAGCACTTCCGGAAAGGTCGAGCCCGAGCAACGACAGCACGACAACGGCTATTGCTAGAAGAACAAAGGATGCCGCCGCGATCCTAGCCACGTTGAAAGACGTTTGGACCTGGGCAGCGATAAACGTCGACAGCATGGCGTCGCCCAAGCCACCAAGCGCAGCAGGCGTGATGTAGAAGCCGAGGCAAATCACAAACACTAAGAGTGAGCCGCTGCGTACACCCGGCAAACTGAGTGGGAAGAACACCCGCCAGAAAGCAGTGAACGGCCTCGCACCCATGCTGCGCGCTGCCGACATCAGCGACTTGTCGATGCCTATCATGACGCTTACGAGAGGTAGGATCATCATAGGCAGCATGATATGGACCATGCCGACATAGACGGCCATGCGATTGAAGATCAGTTGCAGCGGTCCGGATATGAGCCCGAAATAGAGCAACAGGTTGTTGATCAGGCCCGTGTCCCCTAGGATTACAATCCATGCATAGGTCCGCGCTAGGAAGCTGGTCAGGTATGGGATGACGACGAGCACCAGAAGTGCCATTCGCACAGGCTTCGATGCCGCTACCATTACATAGGCAGTAGGATAACCAATCACCAGGCAGACAAATGTGGCGATGGCACTGATCTCAACCGTTTGAAAGAGGACTCGGATGTTAGCCGGCTGGCCTAAAAACATTTGGTAGTTAGCGAGGGAGAATTCTGGGGCGTTAAGACTGGTTAGGAACAGCCGTACGATCGGTATGCCGAAAACGACGAGCAGGACTCCCAGGGCCGGAAAAGCGAGAAGGACGGGCAAACGGCCCAGTCTCTGAAGCAATTGCATTCGTGTTGTCCTTCCTTGCGCTTCAGGTGGCGACGAAGCGCACGTCCGAACGTAACCAGTCAAGCTTTACTTCATCGCCAAGTCGGAAGATCTGCTGCCCCGAGGCAACATGCTGACGTACAACGAGCAGACTGTCGCCAACGCGTACATTGTATTTCCGCAGCGGTCCGGCGTAGATCATGTCGTCGACCGTACCGATGGCGAACTGGCGTCGATCGGCATCAGCGCGTTTGGGCTCCCCGGTTGCAGCTATACAAACCCGCTCGGGGCGGATCATGCCTACAGTCCCCGAGGGTTGCGCTGCGTCGGATTCAACTTCGAAACCGAGATCTTCAAGGATGTTTGCCTCACCGAGGAAATTCGCTACGAAGCGTGTCATCGGCCGGTCATAGAGAGTCTCGGGCGTGTCTGTCTGCTCGATCTTTCCGGCGCGCATGACGACGATACGATCTGAGAGCGTGAGCGCCTCCTCCTGATCATGCGTGACGCATATGGTGGTCTTGCCAAATTCCTTATGCAAGCTCTTAATCTCGCCTTGCATTTGCTCGCGCAGATTGCGGTCGAGCGCGCCGAGTGGCTCATCGAGCAGCAGGATCGGCGGATCGGCGATTAAGGCGCGGGCAAGCGCTACACGCTGTTGCTGGCCGCCGCTCAGTTGTGAAGGCATGCGACTGTCAAATTCTCTGAGATGAACGCGCTCAAGGATGCTGTCCACCCGCTTTGCCCTTTCGGCGGCACCTATGCCGCGCATCTCCAGCGGGAATTCCAGGTTTCGGCGGACTGTTAGGTGTGGGAACAGCGCATAGCTTTGGAACACGATACCCTGGTCGCGGCGGTAGGCCGGCACCGCGGCTACGGACTTACCCGCAATGAGGATGTCGCCCTTCGTCGGCGCCACGAAACCGGCGAGTAGCATCAGCGCTGTGGTCTTGCCCGAACCGCTGGGACCGAGGATAGTCAGAAACTCGCCACGACGGACGCTCAGCGAGAGATCATTGACCGCAGTGGCCTGACCATACGTTTTGGTGACGCTTCGGAATTCGATTTGAGCGGGGATTGAGCTCGACTCCAATCTGTCATCCTCCAGGTGTGACGGTCCCGACGGCGTGGCCGTCGCCCCTGCGGTCGCATGGGTTGTTGGCCAGATCTTCAGCAAAGAGTTCTGCTTCTTTAGAACGGAAGAGTCGGACATAGTTACTCCAATATGATCAGAAGGTCGGCAAAGCCGACCTTCTGAATTGTAGTCGGCTGGCAGTGACTACGTGGGCTAATTAACGCAGAACCCAATCACTCCATCGCGCGGCTAGAAGTTCTGCATTCGTCTTGCCATCCGACCCAACCTCTGCATACCACTCGCTATTTATCCGCAGGCTATTCTTCAAGTAATCAGGATGGCTGGCGAGTTTTCGGGCCAGCTTGTCGGGTATCGTCTTGAAAGCGTTGAGGTTCGTGGGGCCATAATTCGTGAGTTGAGCGTAGGCCGCTTGGCGATCCGCGCGAGTCGCAAACTCGATGAACTTTTGAGCATTTGTCGCGTTAGGGCTGCCTTTTGGGATCACCCAATAGTCCCAGGTGATCTTGGCCTGATTGCGATTGATTTCGATCGGATCACCCTGATCAATCAGCAGTTGCGCGCGGCCGTCATATGAATTCATGACCTCCCCGACTCCGCTACGCATCAATTGCTGGCTCTCGGAGCCGCTAGTCCACCACTTGCGGATGTTCGGCTTTATCTGGTCCAGCTTGGCAAAAACTCGATCGACATCCATAGGATAGATTTTGTCGGTTGGCACACCGTCTGCCATCAAGGCCTCCTCCCAAGGCCCTTCTTCTCCCAACTGACCCGACACGAGTAAGCGTGCGCCGGGGAACTTCTCGACATCCCAAAACTCGGCCCAAGTGTTCGGTCGAGGCTTGTCCACGGGGAACTTCTTTATGTTCCAAACCATCACGTAACCATAGACAAAGATGCCGACCCCGAAAGGCTGCCGAACGAAATCTACGATACCGTCGAGTTCCTCCTTTCTGTAAATCGAATAGTCAATATGCTCGAGGAATCCTTTTTTCGCTGCTGGAATCGCGGAGCCGCGGCCCAAAGGCGCCACGTCAACCGTCACGTTGTTCGTCTTCACCATCAACTCGAGCTGAGCCGCCTGGAAATCCTGCGTGATCGCGGTCACCTTAATCCCCGTCTCGGCTTCGAACGGCTTTGCGAACGCTTCGATGGCTGCTTTGCCCACGGCTCCCCCGTAAACAAGAACCCGCACTTCCTTCGATTGCGCGGAAGCCCTTTTCGCGAACGACGGCAGTGCTCCTAACGCGAGTGCGGTCGACGCGGTCTGGACGAAACGCCTGCGATTAATTGAGAATTTCATTTCGTTCACCCTCTGTGGTCCCTGTCGGGTTGGACTTTTGAACATCGTCGGACGGCCAGCGCCGTCTCGTTCCCTATCGTTTTTATCTACTTTGAGGTGGCGTTCAGCGCTGCATTGATGCTCGGCCCAATCGAATGGCACGTCAGCTTGGTCCCAATCCATCTCGAAGCTGGCCATATTCAATGCGCCAATAGCGACGCATGTCAATTCTCTAATTGATATGATCCACTAATGGGCTGAGTGCGACGCATCTTTCGGCGCTTGTGGGAAACGGGCCGTTGCTCACATTGCCCTGGATCGCAGGCGGAGGGCATGCCCTCCTTCAATCGTTCTGGAGTTCAGACACCACGCCTCTTCCTACCGAGCG
>NZ_JAMYPY010000048.1:0-14488 GCF_040320605.1 Mesorhizobium sp. M0659 | reverse complement strand
CCCTCCCCACACCCGAGTCACCACCCACGCCACACCCCCCCCCACCCGCCCACACCGCTCGACACCTCTCCCCCGATCGACGGGGGAGAGGAAAGGCCCCTTCCGCAACCGTTGCGGAGGATGGGCAGGCAGGTGAGGGGCAGCGCAAACGTCGCAGGAAATTCAAACCCTGAAGCGCTGCCTTAGACCGATATGCGAGATTGATCCGAGCTGGCGCGCCAGCGCCACTTATGTCCAACACGGTACGAATCCGGCCGATGCAAAATCGTTACCTGCCCTATTTATTGACCTTGCCCAGCCTGTTTCTGGCCGCAGTCGTCATCTTCTGGCCGGTCTGGGACCTGATCCAGATATCAACGCATGATGTCAGCCGTTTTGGGCAGCTGCGGGACTTCAACGATTTCGCCAATTATTCCGCCTTCCTCGCCGATCCCGATTTTCTGGCGGCACTCTGGCGCACCGGCCTGTGGACCGTGCTGGTGGTCGGCGGCGCGCTGCTGTTGTCCGTCCCCGTGGCGATGATCCTCAACACCGATTTCTACGGCCGCGGCATTGCCCGCGTCATCATCATGCTGCCCTGGGCGGTGTCGCTGACGATGACGGCAGTGGTCTGGCGCTGGGCGCTCAACGGCGAAAGCGGGATGCTGAACTCGGCGCTGATCGGGCTTGGCCTGATCCATGAAAACATCCAGTGGCTGGCGCGCGCCGAGACGGCATTCCCGATGCAGGTGCTGATCGGCATATTGGTGACGGTACCGTTCACCACGACCATCTTCCTCGGCGGCCTGTCGTCGATCCCCGACGACCTCTACGAGGCGGCGGCCCTGGAGGGGGCGACGCCGCTGCAGCAGTTCCGCGAGATCACCTTTCCGCTGCTGAAGCCGTTCATCAACATCGCCATCGTGCTCAACACCATCTACGTCTTCAATTCCTTCCCGATCATCTGGGTGATGACGCAGGGCGGGCCGGCCAACTCGACCGACATATTGGTCACCCATCTCTACAAGCTGGCCTTCCGCATCGGCAAACTGGGGGAAGCATCGGCAGTGTCGCTGCTGATGTTCGCCATCCTTTTGATCTTCACCATGATCTATGTGCGCCTCGCCATGCGGGAGCAACGCGCATGACGCCCAAGCTGAAGCGCACGATCATTGCCTGGCTGCTGCTTTCGCCGCTGCTCGTGGTGACCATCTTCCCCTTCGCGGTAATGTTTTTGACCGCGGTCAAACCGCGGCAGGAGGTGCTGTCGCCGACCTGGTGGCCAAGCGAATTCCACTGGTCGAATTTTGCCGACATGTGGGTGGCGACCGGCTTTGGCCAGGCGCTAGCCAATTCGCTCTATGTCTCTGTTATCGCCACCGTCGGCGCCATCCTGATCTCGGTGCCGGCCGCCTATGCCATGTCGCGGTTTCGCTTTGCCGGCTATGGCGCCTTCCGCCAGTTCCTGCTGATCTCGCAGATGATCTCGCCGATCGTGCTGGTGCTCGGCCTGTTCCGGCTGATGGCGGCCTGGGGTCTGATCGAATCCACGACGGCGCTCGGCGTCATCTACATGGCTTTCAACGTCGCCTTCACCGTGTGGATGCTGCAAAGCTATTTCGACACCATCCCGCGCGATCTCGAGGAAGCAGCGTGGATGGAGGGCGCCGGCCGCTGGCTGACCTTGCGAAAAGTGTTTCTGCCGCTTTGCCTGCCGGCAATCGCGGTGACCGCCATCTTCACCTTCATCAACGCATGGAATGAGTTCGTCGTTGCGCTCACAATGCTGCGCAGCCAGGAAAGTTACACGCTGCCGATCCAGGTGTTCTCGCTGGTCGCCGGCCGCTACACGATCGAATGGCACCATGTAATGGCGGCGACGCTGCTGGCGACGCTGCCGGTGGCGATCCTGTTCATCTGGCTGCAGCGCTATCTCGTCCGCGGGCTGGCGCTCGGGGCCGTAAAATAGCAATTCCAGTGTGGAGCGGTTTTCCGTCCGGGATTGCGAAAAACAAATAGCCGTACGGAGTTTTCATGCGCATCTTCACCGCCTCGCTGGCGACCGAAACCAACACCTTCTCGCCGGTGCCGACCGACCGGGCGTCGTTCGAGATGGCGTTCTATGCCGGGCCGGGCAAGCATCCTGATACACCGACCTTGTGCTCCTCGCCGATGGTCGCGCTGCGCCGGCGCGCGGCTGCCGAAGGGCTGACCGTCATCGAAGGCACCGCCACCTGGGCGGAGCCGGGCGGGCTGGTGCAGCGGCAGACCTATGAGGCGTTGCGTGACGAGATTCTCGGCCAGTTGAAGGCAGCCTTGCCGGTCGACGCCGTCATCCTCGGCCTGCACGGCGCCATGGTGGCGCAAGGCTATGACGATTGCGAAGGCGATCTGCTGGAACGGGTTCGCGCAATCGTCGGGCCCGACGTGGTGATCGCGGTGGAGCTCGACCCGCACAGCCACCTGACGCCGAAGCGCGTCGCGGCATGCAATGTCATGGCCTATTTCCTCGAATTCCCGCACACCGACTTCTATGAGCGCGGCGAACATGTCGTCGAGCTTGCATTGGCGGCGGCGCGCAGCGAGATCAAGCCGGTGATCTCGACCTTCGACTGCCGCATGATCCAGGTGCTGCCGACCAGCCGCGAGCCGATGCGCTCCTTCGTCGACCGCATCAAGGCGCTGCACGGCAAGGACGGCGTGCTGTCGGTCTCGGTCATCCACGGCTTCATGGCCGCGGACGTGCCCGAAATGGGCACGCGCATCCTGGTCGTGACCGACAATGACAAGGCCAAGGGCGATGCGCTGGCGGAGAGGCTCGGGCGCGAGCTTTACGCCATGCGCGAAAGGACGGCGATGACGATGCTGAACACCGAGGATGGCATCGCGCGGGCACTGGCCGCGCGCAAGGGAAACCCCGGCAAGCCGGTTGTGATTGCCGACATCTGGGACAATCCCGGCGGTGGCGTCGCCGGCGACGGTACCGTCGTGCTGCGCGCAATGTTGGAACAGGGCGTTGACAATTTTGGCGTGGCGACGATCTGGGACCCGATCGCCGTCACCTTTTGCCAGGCGGCAGGCGAAGGCGCCGTCATCGACCTGCGCTTCGGCGGCAAGGCCGGGCCGCTGGCCGGCGAACCGATCGATGCGCGCGTCAAGGTGTTGAAAGCCGTCCCCGAGGGCTGGCAGACCTTCGGGCCGAGCCGGGTGACGCTCGGACCGACGGCACTGGTGCGGCTCGAAGGCACCGAAATCGACATCATCCTCAACACCAACCGCACGCAGACCTTCGAGCCGGATGTCTTCTCCAACATCGGTGTCGATCCGTTGTCGAAGGACATATTGCTGATCAAGTCGACCAACCATTTCTACGCCGGCTTTGAACCGATCGCGGCGGAGATCATCTATGTCTCGGCGCCGAGTTCGTATCCGAGCAATCCGGCGGTAACGGATTACAGGAAGCTGACGCGGCCGGTGTGGCCCAGGGTGGCGGATCCTTGGGCAGTATAGGCTCACCTTCTCCCCTTGTGGGAGAAGGTGTCGCCGCAGGCGACGGATGAGGGGTGTTCCAGCGGAGTGAGGCGTCGGCGTTCCCTGGAACACCCCTCATCCGTCTCGGCGCTTCGCGCCGATCCACCTTCTCCCACAGGGGGAGAAGGGAAAGCCGCGCTACACCAATCCCCGCTTCACCATCATCGCTTCCGGCGAAGGCATCTTGCCGCGGAACGCCGTGTACAGTTCCTCCGGATCCTTCGACCCGCCGGCGGCATAGATATTCTTCCGAAGCCGTTCCGCCAGCGCCGGGTTGAAGGGATCGCCGGTCTCCTCGAAGGCGGCGAAGGCGTCGGCGTCGAGCACTTCCGACCACATGTAGGAATAGTAGCCGGCTGAATAACCGTCGCCTGAGAAGATATGGCCGAAATGCGGGGTGCGATGACGCATGGCGATGGTGTCGGGCATATCAAGCTTTTCCAGCGTTTCGGCTTCGAAACGCAGCGGTTCCGCCGGCGCATCCGGCCGCGCGTGATACGCCATGTCGATCAGCGCCGACGCTGTGAACTCGACCGTGGCGAAACCGGCGCCGAACGTGCGGGCGGCCAGCATCTTGTCGAGCAGCGACTTCGGCATCGGCTTGCCGGTCTTGACATGCAGCGCATGCTTTTCCAGCACTGCGGGCACCGTCAGCCAGTGCTCGTAGAGCTGCGAAGGCAGTTCGACGAAATCGCGCGAAACCGACGTGCCCGCCACCGACGGCCAGGTGACGTCGGTCAGCATGCCGTGCAAAGCATGGCCGAACTCGTGGAACAGGGTCTTGGCCTCATCGACCGACAGCAGCGCCGCTTCCCCCGCCGGCGGCTTGGCGAAGTTCATGATGTTGTAGATCACCGGCTTGGAGCCATCCCCAAGCTTGTAGCCAGACTTCAGCGCGCTCATCCAGGCGCCAGAACGCTTCGAGGATCGCGCGAAATAGTCGGCGAGGAACAGGCCGCGCTCGCTGCCATCGGCGTTCTTCACCACGAAGACGCGCGCGTCGGGATGCCAGGCGGCGATGCCCTTCTTCTCCTCGAAAGTGATGCCGAACAGTTTTGTGGCGACGTCGAAGCAGGCGTCGATGACCCGGTCGAGTTGCAGATAGGGTTTCAGTTCCGCCTCGTCGAAGTCGAATTTTTCGGCGCGCAATTTCTCCTGGTAGAAGCGCCAGTCCCAGGCGGCGAATTTTTCGTTGCTGCCTGCCTTGGTCGCAAGCCGCTCCAGCTCCTTCTGGTCGGCGGCGGCCTTCTCCAGCGCTTTCTCCCAGACCGGGTCGAGGAGGTCGTGCACCGCCTTCGGCGTCTTGGCCATGGTGTCGTCGAGTTTCAGCGCGGCGAACGAGGCATAGCCGAGCAGCCTGGCCTTTTCGGCGCGCAGTTTCAGCATGTCGCGCACCACTGCGGTGTTGTCGCTGGCGCCGCCATTCTGGCCGCGCATGGTGAAAGCGCGGAAGGCGCTCTCGCGCAGGTCGCGGCGTTCGGAGAAGGTCGTGAACGGCTCATAGATCGAGCGCGACAAGGTGACTGCGTAGCGGCCTTTCTGGCCGCGCGTCTCGGCGGCTTCGGCCATCGAACTCTTCACGAAGTCCGGCAGGCCCGCAAGATCAGCCTCGTCGAGGAACAGCGCCCAGTCGCGCTCGTCGGCCAGCACGTTCTGGCCGAAAGTGGTGCCGAGCGAGGACAGCTCCTCGCTGATGTTGGCCAGCCGCTTCTTGCCGTCGGCGTCGAGTTTTGCGCCCGATCGCACAAAGCCTTTCCAGGTCTTCTCCAGCACCCGCAGCGTCTCGACGTCGAGTTTTAGCGTCTCCCGGCGCTGGTAGAGGTCGTCGATGCGGGCAAACAGTTTCTCGTTCATCGAGATCGCCGAGAAATGCCGCGACATCTTCGGCGAGATCTCACGCTCCAGCGCCTGGATCGCATCGTTGGTGTGGGCGCCGGCCCGGCACCAGAAGATCGACGAAACATGGTCTAGCGGCTCACCGGCGAGCTCGAGGGCTGCCAGCGTATTCTCGATGGTCGGCGCATCCTTGTTGCCGGCGATCGCATCGATTTCGGCCTCATGTGCCTTCAGCGCCGCGTCGAACACCGAGGAGAAATCATCGTCGCCGATGCTGGCAAAATCCGGCAGGCCGAGCGGCCCTTGCCATTTGGTCAGCGGATGGGCGGCGAGATCGACGGTTTTCGTGGACGGCATGGGGGATCTTTCGATGATTGGCGGAGCTTGCTGACCGATGTAGGGCGATGACTGGCGCGGCGCAACAGCGCGGCCGTTCAAGCCCGCGTCAGAAGCCGTCGCAATTTTCCGCGATCGCCGCTTGCGAACTGGCGGTGATGCGGTTGCCGGTGACGGCGAACGTTTCCTGCATCAGCATGTCATTGTTGGGGAAATCATAGCAGGCGATGACAGTGGTGACGCCGGCCTCGCTCTTTTCGACGCGATGCCGGATTGCGGCGCCGGCGACCGCGCCCTTCCATTCGTCGATCGACGCGATGAACTCCTGCTTCGACTGCACGACGCCGAGATCGTCGAGCTTGATGCGGACATCGTCGGCGAGCAGGTCCGACAATTCGGTGCGATCGGCGACCAGCAGCGCCGAATACCAGCGGTCGATAATGGCACCGTCATCGGAGCGGGCAGGGACGAGCGAAATCAGCAGCGCCGCTACGGCGAAAGCGATCGCAGGCCAAACCCGCATTCTTGCCTCCTCTTATTTGACCATGCCCTTATCCGAAAACCGGTTCCACTTTTCGGGATCATGGGTCTACGTCAAATCCGGCCGCTCGAAGTCGCCGGTGTCCTTGTTCATCACCCAGAGCTCGCCTGTCGAGATGTCGAACCAGGCGCCATGCAGCGACAGCCGCCCCTTGCCTTCGAGGATGGAGACGCAAGGGAAGGTCCTGAGATTGGCGATCGAATAGCGGATGGAAATCCGCTCCAGCGCCGTCTGCCGTTCGGTTGTCGTCATGAACGTGCTGGACGAAACGGTTTCGGCCGCCGGCGCGATCAGGCTCATCCATTTGCCGATGAAGTCGCCGGGCGACAGCGGCGCCGAATTGGTGTCGAGCGCGGCGCGGATGCCGCCGCAGCGGCCATGGCCCATCACTACGATGTTTTTCACCTTCAGGCTCTGCACGGCGAATTCGAGCGCGGCCGAGGTCGAGTGGAACTCGCCGTCCGGCGCATAGGGCGGCACCAGATTGCCGACATTGCGCAGGACGAACAGTTCGCCCGGACCGGCGTCGAAGATCGCCTCGGGGGCAGAGCGGGAATCGCAGCACGCAACGATCATGGTTTCGGGCGCCTGCCCTTCGCGGGCGAGCTCGCGATAGCGTCCGCTCTCGGTGAGATAGCGGCCATTCATGAAGTTGCGGTAGCCGGTCCAAAGATGTTCGGGGAGATGGGGCATGGGCTAGGGATGAAGCCTTTCGGGGTTAGCGACGGCAGCTCATTTCAAGTTAGAAAGGCTCTAACGGCAAATGCCCGTCGCGGGCAATGCCGAATTGCGGATGGCTTCGTCGCAAATCGCCATGCCGCACGCATGGCTCGCCGCTTGCCTCACGCCCAGATCGCCAGGGGAATGCCCAAACGGTCGGCAAGCGGCGGGTCGGGAAACGGCTTTGCCTCGCCGCCGGCAATGCGTCCGGCAATCAGCATCATCGCTGCGGCGTCGAGGAAATCGTCGGCGGCAGCACCGCGTGGCAGCGGCTGGCCAAGGAAAGCTCTGGTATAGCCGTGCCGGCAGAGCAGTGCCTTGCGCTCTTCCATCCCGGCAGGATTGACTGCGCCCTTGATCTTCTTCGGCAGCGTCATCGGTTTTTCGCCGTTCAGCCGGCAGAAGGCCACTTCGGGGTGCGATTCGAAGACGCGGCGGCGCAGTTGCGGACGTGCGATCAGCAGCACGTCGATCTCGCGTATCTTGGCAAAGATGCCGAAGGCCTGGATCGAGACGCCGCGTCGCGGATCGGAGGTCGCCTTGGCCACCTCGCTGGCGCGCCGATGCGCCTCATACCAGGCCTCGACCGTGGTGAAGTCGCTGATGTCGGCGTAGAGGGCCGCGCGGGACGGGATAGAGAAGACGCTGGATTGCCGTGCTCCGAGCATTGGCCGTACCAAGGTCTCCGGCCCGCGCCCGCCTCTTTGCGAGACGTCCGGCAGGCCGATCGGCATGTCGACGACCACTGTCGCATCGGCGGGCAAGGCGTCGAGCAGGGTCGCAAAGCTGGGAAAGACGCGGACTGACGGCGCGGCATCCAGATCGCGGCGGACGGCGATCCAGCCGGCCTTGCAGCCGTCGACGCCGACGACCAGGGTCGAGGTCACGCCCGGCGGTCCCGCCCCGGATGGGTGAGGTGGCGCAGCTGCACCATCGCCATCGGGTGCGACAGGCTCTGGGCATCGGTTTCAAGCTGCAACTCGTCGCCGCCACGCTTGGCGGTTCGCGCCAGGATTTCGTAGACGGCGGCGGTGGTCGATTGCAGCGCCTTGATCGGCGGCTGCCCCGACAGGATGCGGGCGAGGTAGACGGCCGCAGTCAGGTCGCCGAGGCCATTCGGCGGCTTGTCGATGAGGCGGTGTTCGGCCAGCAGCGCCTGGGTGCCGTCAAGCAGCAGATTGCCGGTGCCGCCGGTCATCATCGACTGTGCCGACGTCACCAGCATTGTTGACGGTCCGGCATGGAGGGCGGCCGAGATCACCGATTTCAGATCGGGCAAAGGCGCGCCGGCCATCCACTCCAGCTCATAGCGGTTGGGGGTGGCGATGTCGGCGATCGGCATCAGTCGATCACGCATGGCGGCGGCCGTCAGCTCGGGCACGTAGAGCCCGCCGGAATCGCCCATCACCGGATCGCATATATAGATCGCGTCCGGCGTCTTGGCCTTGACTGCCGCAACCAGCGAGGCGACGGCCTCGGCCTGGCCGGCCTCGCCGAGATAGCCCGACAGCACCGCGCCCACCTCGCCCAGCCAGGGCGCGCGCTCGAGATCGGCCATCAGCGCCTTGAACTGGTCGAGCGGCGGCACGATGCGCGTGGCGCGGCCATGGCCCGGATGCCAGGGCAGGATGACCGTCGGCACCGCCCACACCGGAAAGCCCAGCGTCTCCAGCGCAAACACGGCGGCGCGGTTACCGACCGAGCCGCGGGCGACATGGCTGGAAATGACGATGACCGCGCGCGGCGCGTCGGCTTTTTCGCTGTTCATGGAAAATCCTAGATACGGATAATTTTTCGTTGAATCGTCATCCTGATCTATCTCTTTGGTTGGAGCATGATCTCCGGACAAAACGGTTCCCGCTTGTCCGAGAAAACCGGTTCCCACTTTTCAGGATCATGCTCTAGCTGCCCCGGGAGACGTAGTACACGAGCCAGATCAAAAGGCCGAGGGCGACGATGAGCCCAAGTGTGCGGCCGATGCGGGTGCCCCAGACCTCGATCGGATCGGATCGGTCGGCCTCGGCTGCGGTAACATGATCGCGGGCGCCTTTCGCTGCCCGTGACACCAGCGATGCGCCGCCAAGGCCGCCCTCGTTCGCCACGCGCTCAATAATGCGGCGCGATTCGCTGTCATCGTCGCGGCGTTCCGCCATGATCCTGTCCTGTTTGCCGGCAACCATACCGTGTTCGCGCGATCAATCACAGGGCCTCGCCGGCGCATGAATGCGCGCCAGGAATGCGCGCCAGCGGCAGACATTTTCTTGAGCGCGGATTGTGCTAATGCTTCGCATGCAACTTCTGTCGAGGGACCTCACCATGTTTGCCCAGCGCCTTGCCTTCCCTTTCCGCAGTCTGCCGGCCGTGCTGATGATGGCCGTCGTGCTGCCTCTGCTCGCCGGCTGCGGCTTCAACACCATCCCGACGGCGGAGGAAAACGCCAAGGCGGCATGGAGCGAGGTGCTGAACCAGTATCAGCGTCGGTCCGACCTCATTCCCAATCTGGTCGAGACGGTGAAGGGCTATGCCTCGCATGAAAAGGACACGCTCGATGCGGTGGTCGAAGCGCGCGCCAAGGCGACGCAGATCACGGTGACGCCGGAAACGCTGAAGGACCCCGAAGCGCTCAAGAAGTTCCAGGATGCGCAATCAGGGCTGACCAGCGCGCTGTCGCGGCTGATCGCGGTGTCGGAGGCCTATCCCGACCTCAAGGCCAACCAGAATTTCCTGGCGCTGCAGGCGCAGCTCGAAGGCACCGAGAATCGTATCGCCGTGGCGCGGCGCGACTACATCCTGGCGGTCAAGGATTACAATCTGACGCTGAGGACCTTTCCGTCGGTGCTATGGGCAACCTTCTGGTTCCGCAGCAACGAGCCCTTCGCCAACTTCACCGTCGAAGAAGACAAGATGCAGCCGCCGAAGGTCGATTTCGGCACGAAGCAGGGCGGGTGATGACGTCTGGGTGAGCTTGGCCTTTGCCAGCCTTGCGTTCCTTCACACCCCCCTCTGTCCTGCCGGACATCTCCCCCTCAAGGGGGGAGATCAGCTGTCTTCTGTCCTTGCGCCAATTATCAGCGTTGCCGGCTGAGCGTCGGCAGCGAGATTGCCAATCTCCCCCCTCGAGGGGGAGATGTCCGGCAGGACAGAGGGGGACGCGAAGGAACGCCAACCTTGGTGTTCTTCTCGCCTTTCTGGCCGTCTTCCTGCCCCTCACCGCCTTCGCCGCCGACCTCCCCGCGCTGACCGGCCGCGTCGTCGACAATGCCGGGATCATCGATGCAGGCACCAAAGCCGCGCTCACCCAGAAACTCGCCGACTTCGAGACCAGAGGCTCCGACCAGATCGTCGTCGCAACCATCCCCAGCCTCGACGGCGAGGAGATTGAGCCTTACGCCAACCGGCTGTTCCGCTTCTGGAAGCTCGGCCAGGCCAAGGAAAACAACGGCGTGCTGCTGCTGGTGGCGCCGAACGACCGCAAGATGCGCATCGAGGTCGGCTATGGGCTGGAAGGCACGCTGACCGATTTGCACACCAAGCTGATCATCGAAAACGACATGGTGCCGGCGTTCCGCGCCGGCGATTTCTCCGGGGGCATTTCGAAGGCCGTCGACGACATGGTGATGGTGCTGGAAGGCAATCCGGAGGAATTGGAGGCGCGCGGCGAGCGCAACCAGAAGCCGCCCATCAATACCGACAATCTGTTCTTCGGCGTCTTCATCAGCATCTGGGCAATCATGTTCTTCGGCAGCATGGCCGCCTCCATCCTGCCGCCGATCTTCGGCCAAAAACTCGGTCCCGGCCGCTATCGCTGGCTCGGCATGACATTCGAGCCGCACAAGCGGTCATCCAGCGGCGGCTGGTCTTCGGGCGGGGGCGGCTGGTCGTCGGGTTCAAGCGGTGGTGGCGGCTTTTCCGGCGGCGGCGGTTCGTCCGGCGGCGGCGGCTCCTCGGGAAGCTGGTGAAGAGATGACCACACGCATCGCCAATCCCTGGCATGGCCGCTTCGCCACGATGACCGGCGCTGCCTTGCTGGTCTTGCTCGTCAGCGTCGCGGCGCTGGCAGCGGAGCTGCCCGCCCTCGCGGGACGCGTGGTAGACAATGCCGACATCATCGATGCCGCGACCGAGGCGGCGCTCACCCAAAGACTGGCCGATTTCGAGACCAAAGGCTCCGACCAGATCGTCGTCGCGACGGTTCCCAGCCTCGACGGCGAGGAGATCGAGCCTTACGCCACCCGGCTGTTCAACGCTTGGAAGCTCGGCCAGAAGGCCAAGAACAATGGCGTGCTTCTGCTGGTGGCCGTGAACGACCGCAAGATGCGCATCGAGGTCGGCCACGGGCTGGAAGCCACGCTCACCAACCAGCACGCCACACGGATCATTGAAGGCATGGTGCCGGCCTTCCGCGCCGGGGATTTCTCCGGCGGTATTTCCAAAGCGGTCGACGACATGATCATGGTGATTGAGGACAGTCATGGTGGTTGAGGGGAACTGGTGACGGCATGACAGTACGCGTCTTCAATCCGCCAAGACCTGGCCGCGCAGCCGCGACGATCGGCATCGCCCTGTTGACGATGCTCACCATGCTGTTTGTAGCCTTGGCGGCAGACCTGCCGGCACTCACCGGGCGGGTGGTCGACAATGCCGGTATTATCGACGCCGCGACCAAGGCGGCACTGACGCAGAAGCTCGCGGATTTCGAGACCAAAGGCTCCGACCAGATCGTCGTCGCCACGATCAACAGCCTCGACGGCGAGGAGATCGAACCCTACGCCAACCGGCTGTTCCGCTTTTGGAAACTCGGCCAGGCCGGCGAAAACAACGGCGTGCTTCTGCTGGTGGCCAAGAACGACCACAAGATGCGCATCGAGGTCGGCTACGGGCTGGAAGGCACGCTGACCGACCTGCACACCAAACTGATCATCGAAAACGACATGGTGCCGGCGTTCCGCGCCGGTGATTTCTCCGGCGGCATTTCCAAGGCCGTCGACGACATGGTCATGGTGCTGGAAGGCAACCCGGAAGAACTGGAGGCGCGCGGCAAGCGCAACCCGGCCGACCGCAGCACGCCCATCGATCCCGTCGTCGCGGTCTTCCTGATCCTGTGGGCGGCGATGTTCTTCGGCGGCCTGGCGATGGCCTTCCTGCCGCCGATCTTCGGCACCAAGCTGTCGCCGGGCGTGTATAAATGGCTGGGCATGACCTTTCGCTACGGCCAGGGGCCGAGCGGATCGTCCTCGGGCTCCAGCAGCTGGACAACAAGTTCGCCGTCGGGCAGCGGATGGTCATCGGGAAGTTCGGGCAGCAGCTGGTCTTCGGGCTCAAGCAGCGGCGGGTTTTCAGGCGGCGGCGGTTCGTCTGGCGGTGGCGGGTCTTCAGGGAGCTGGTGAGAGAAGATGGCAACACGACCGATCAGCCCACAGGACCATGAGCGCATCGCCACCGCGATCCGCGCGGCCGAGGCCAAAACCGACGGCGAGATCTACTGCGTCGTTGCGCATGCCAGCGACGGCTATTTCTTTCCCGCCGCCTTCATGGCGACATCGGGCATGCTGATTGCCAGCCTCGCCGTCGCTTATGGGCTGGAAGCCTGGTGGCTGTCGATCCGGCTGCCGCATTTCGTCATTGTCCAACTGCTGGCACTGGCCTCGGTGTTGGTGCTTTTGTGGGCGCTGCCGGGCTTGCGCATCCATCTGGTGCCGCGCCGGCAGCGTTATCAGGCGGCACATCACAATGCGCTCAGGCAGTTCCTCGCCCGCAATGTCCACCGCACCACGGCGCGCACCGGCGTGTTGGTCTTCGTGTCGATCGCCGAGCGTTATGCCGAAGTGGTCGCCGATTCGGGCATCGACAGCAAGGTCGGCCAGCATGTCTGGGACGGCGTGGTGCGCGATCTCCTGCAGCATGCCGGTGACGACCGGCTCGCCGACGGCTTCGTCAAGGCGATCGGGCAGGTCGGCGCGGTGCTGGCCGAGCATTTCCCGGTGACGTCGGGCGACGCCAATGAGCTGGACGATCATCTCGTCGAGATCTGAAGAGCCTGCACGCGCTACCCGGACGGACGCCTGACCGCGCCGGCTGGGCGCGTTTTCCAGGCAGGCTTTGCCCATTGTCAGCAGTGTCGCGATCGGCTGTGAGAAAGCGGTCGGCGGGCTGACCTCGACTCTTGCAAATGGCCGATGCGGGTTTATGGTTAACAAATCATGAATACGCTGAGCATCGACATCAGGAAAGCCGAACCGCGCGACGCCGGCGCCATTGCCGACGTGCACCAGCTGGCCTGGGAGGGCGCCTATTCCGGCATCATCCCGCATCGCTCGCTGACCTCGATGATCAACCGCCGCGGCGCCGACTGGTGGGCCAACGCCATCCGCCGCGCCGCCACCGTTCTGGTGGTCGAGATCGGCGGCACCATCGCCGGCTATGCCACGATCGGCAAGAACCGCGCCCGCGAGCTGAAGCAACAGGGCGAAATCTACGAACTTTACCTGCGTCCGGAATATCAGGGCATCGGGCTCGGCAGCCGGCTGTTCAAGGCGGCGCGGGCGCGGCTTGCCGACCACGGGCTGAAGGGAATGGTGGTGTGGGCGCTGGAAGACAACCAGAACGCACTTTCCTTCTATGCCGGCGCGGGTGGCCGTGACGTCGCCGAAGGCGTCGAGATTTTCGAGCAGAGGGCGCTCAAGAAGGTCGCCTTCGTCTGGGAATGACCGGTCTCGGTTACAAATCATCATAAACCGTGCGCTTCCGTTAGCGCTTCGCACCAATCGCCGCATTGCACCATGCCGCGCCGCCCGCTATCGATCTTGGACATCGAGAGAGGGATTTAAGCCATGCGAATCGAAGCCATTGCCATCGGAAAGAACCCGCCCGAGGACATCAACGTCATCATCGAGGTGCCGATCGGCGGCGAGCCGATCAAGTACGAGATGGACAAGGAGGCCGGCACGCTGTTCGTCGACCGTTTCCTGCATACGTCGATGCGCTACCCCGGCAATTACGGTTTCGTGCCGCACACGCTGTCGGGCGACGGCGACCCGATCGACGTGCTGGTCTGCAACACGCGCGCGCTGGTGCCGGGCTGCGTCATCAATGTGCGGCCGATCGGCGTGCTGGTGATGGAAGACAATGCCGGCCAGGACGAGAAGGTCATTGCCGTGCCCTCGCCGAAGCTGACGCTGCGCTACGAAAACGTCACCGAATACACGCAGCTGCCCGAGATCACCCGCGACCAGGTCCAGCACTTCTTCGAGCACTACAAGGATCTCGAGCCCGGCAAATGGGTCAAGATCGAAGGCTGGCACGATTCCAAATACGCCAAGAAGATGATCGTCGACGCGATCGCACGGGCGAAGGCGGCGAAGTAGCGCCGAGAGAGGCCTGCGTCTCGTTCAAGTAAGCGGCAAACGCCAGCGCGAGGCACCCCCCTCTGGCCTGCCGGCGATCTCCCCCTCAAGGGCATAGGCGCTAAGATAGGTATTGCCTTGCGGAATCGGGTGTGATTCTACGCTGCGATGACACATGAATCGCTTGTTGATGACGGCTGGG
>NZ_JAMYPY010000047.1:0-14848 GCF_040320605.1 Mesorhizobium sp. M0659 | reverse complement strand
TTACCTTCAGGGCATGCATCGTGAGATACTCGGCGATGAGGCGCCGCATTGCGGCATCATCGTCAATGACAAGAACATGTTTCAACGGCACACCTCGCTTTGGGGGTTGCGCCCCGATCAGGGTTGCATTACCTGAATCTGCAAGCAAAAGGCATGTATTAGTGATGACATTAAATTGAACAACTGGTTCTCAAAACCCTCAACGCTCTAGTTGCCGAAAAAGTAGAGGTGTCGATGACAACCCGAATGCGGGATCTCGGCCTCGACAGCCTCGACTATAACGAGCTTGCTACGGCGATCAAGAGCCGACTTGGCTGGTTTGTCGACGATTACAAGCTCTGGCAATACGAGTCCGTGAGGCATGTCGCCGACGCCGTCGCCAGTCAGGAGTTGCGCACCCCTGGCCTGGTCAGGACATGTTAAGCGGAACCACCAGCAGTGCGGCAAGTGCTGGAGTAGTGCTGTAGGCACAGGTTACGGTGAGGCCAGCTTGGGCCGTTGCTCCGCTGTGGTTTCTATTCGTGACTGGTGCGTTTGAGAACTGTTGGGTCAGCCCGGTCCATGTCGCAGTGCCGATGCCCCCATTGGTGGCGTTGCCCGCAATTGCGATCGCTGCGCCCAGGGCACCAATGCTGACGGTCGTTGTCAGGCAACCCGTTGAATTGTTGTCAGAGGCAACAGTGCCCACCACACCATCCCAATTGGTGGTCGTATAGACCGACATGTAGTCACGGAACACGCTCTCACTATACGTGGTCACGATCGTTGCCGTCGTACCGGTTGGCACGAGGGCTGACCACATTGACAGATAGACCACACCAGAATTGAAGATGCTTTCCACCTGAGCGAGAAGGGTGGCCGCCACACCCCCAATCGTCATACTGTTGACGGTCACTGCACTTTCGGTGTCAGTGGTCTCAGTTGTCACGATGACACGACGATTAGCGTGTGGCGCGACAACAAGCGGAATGCTGGTGTGGGTGTAAACGGTCGTGGCAGTCGAGTCTTCGTGAGTGCCATTGAAGACCAGATCTATCGGGAACATTTTCTCCCAGACGCCCGAGCTGCGCACATAGACCTGTCGAGCCTTGGTCCAGAGGCTTGAGATTTTCACCCAGACGGCGCTGGCCGCCCCCAGACCCCGGAGGCTTTGACGTAAAGGGCCATTACGGCTGCACCCAGAAATCACCGTCCACGCCGCCAGAAGGGGCAGCGGCCGAGATCGTGACGCTGCGATTTGCCATCGTGCCGACGCCGAGAAGCGCCTTGGTCTGGGCAATGGACTGCGGTGGACGATAATTGTCCCCGGTGCCGTCACTCGACGCGCGACCGACGAAGCTCGTCACAGCGTCGGCACCTGTGGCGTAGGTCGAGCGGTACAAACGCGTCGTGATATCACCAGCGCCATCGCGCTGAGTGACCGTGCCGGCCGTTCCAGTCTGATCCATCGAAGCGCCGCCGAGCTTTGCGCTGTCAACGGCCTGAGCGGTTGCACCAAGCTTGCCCCTAACCGTCGTCGTCAGATCGGTGATCTGCTTCTGCAGCTTGCCCAGTGCCGACAGCACCGTGTCGGCCGCGGTGATCACGCCTCCCGTGGCGGTCGACAGACCCGTCAGGGCCGCGGTGATGACCGTGGCGGCAAAGTTCGAGATCGTGGCGGCCAGCTGGGTGCTGGTATGGGTCGAACGATCGCGCAAACTCGCGTCGGTAGCATTGGCGGTCGCGGCCGACGCAATGCCGGCGAGCTTCGTTTTCTCCGTCGCCGTTTAGGCTTTGTTGGTCGTGCCGTCACTGATATCGTCGGCGGTCAGAATGACAGCACCAGTGCGGCCGGCGGTCGACAGCACGGCGTCGGTGTAGTCTTCCTTGAACCAGTTGGCTGCGAAGGTCGTGGCCGAGGCGTTGGCGGCGTTGGCGACGATACGATCGCCGTTGGCAACGTCTGACCATTGACGGTGCCACCGGTCGAGACGATGTAGGTGAAGCCGGCCTGGGCCACGCCAGCGCCGGGGAAGCTGCCAACAGAGGCGTCCCAGGTGCCCTTGAGGATAATCGCCTGATCGAGCCCGAGCACCTTCGCGCGCAGATCGTCCAGGTCCACGTTGCCGGTAACCGTGATGAAGCCAAGCTTGGCACTCATGGCGGTCGTAAAGGTGCCGGTCGTGCCAATCAGAGCTGCGTTGTAAGCTTGGACCGAGGCACCAACAGCAGCGCTGATGCGCGCGTCGGCTGCTGTTGAGACGTTCGAGATCGTGGTGGCCAGCTGGGTGCGGGTGTGGATTGAGCGATCGCGCAGCGCTGCATCAGTCGCATTGGTGGTGGCACCTGATGCGACACCATCGAGTTTGGCCTTGTCCGCGCCCGACATGAAGCCGGAAGCTCCAGTGGTTGCGTCAGCGTGCGAGTGGGCCGCTGGTGGGAACGTCACCGGCTTGTCCGTGATGCCGGCCCACGGCGCGCTGTCAGCAATATCGGCGGCGGTGACCTTACCATCAGCGTTGGTGTCGTAGTCCACCTTCTCCATGTCACCGGTGCCGGTGCCAGCGGCGCCGCGCACGTCAACCGCGTCAGCCATGATAGCCGTGAGGCCCGTCGCGCCGATGTAGTCGCCGGTAGCGGGCTTGGTCCCGGTGCCGCCTACCCAGTCAGCAACCTGGAAAACACGTCTGGCCCCGTCCAGGACGAGGCTGGGCACGATTGACCAGCCCTTATCTCCCTGGTCGCCCTTGAGGCCCTTGGTGTTGAAGCGGAGGGTCTAGGCGGTAGCCCCCCGTCTTTTTTAGACATTCGCGGCGTCGGAGAAAGCGAAATCACCAACGCGGCCATCGGCGTTGGCCGGGGCGCCGATCGTATGGATGATCTCCCTCCGCACCCTTGGGACCGACGCCTCTCCCGGGGTCGGGCTGTCCGCTCTCGCGGCACCGGTGCCGTCCTCGCTGCGCCGGGCAGTCCCCGATGCGCAAACCGTTGAAGATGCTGGGATCGCATGCGGCGCCGCGATCGCCACGCTCGATGCGGTCGTGCGCCGGGATGAAAAATGGGCCGGCGCCTGGCGGCAGCGCCTCGCACTCGGCGCGGCCGCGGCGACGGTGCGGCAGGCGGGCCGCACCGAGGACGAGGCCGCGCTGCGCGACGCCGTGCTGCTGCTCACACGACCGGGCGACAATGCCGGGCCCGCCGGCCTTTGCTCCTCGCCTGGCGCCGGCTAGCAGCCCGGTCCGCGGCGGAGCTTCTGACGGAGCAAAACCTCGCCGCGGCATTGGAGGAATTCGGCTTTTTTGCCCGCGCGTCGGTTTTGGCGATTTGACGACATAGGCTTGTTGGCCGGGCTTGTCACGTTGTCTGAAATTGGCCGGCCGAGGGCTGCTGCTGCAGAATTCATGCGGGCGTTCCAGTCACGGCCTTCGATTCGGCGGTGGCTTGCAGGCGATGAACATGTATGGCGAAAGCAGAACGTTTGGGGCGGGGCGGGACGAAGAGGTTGCGGAGGGCTGACAAGGTCGAGACGAAGCGTTGCAGGCCTCCCGGCGATCGGACCCCTGCATCATCCGCTCCCGTTTTCGCGGCGGCACATGGGAATTCTCCGCTCCGTTGTTCAACCCCTTGTGCGACCGGTGCTTGACGTCCGGCATCACCTGTCGCTTTGCCGCTCCATACGAGCGCAGCTAGTCGGTGATCATGCGCTTCGGCGCGAGCCCCTGCTTCTTCAACAGCCGCGTCAGCAAGCGCTTGGCGGCCTTGGTGTTGCGGCGGTTTTGCACGATTTCGTCCAGCATATATCCATCCTGGTCGACGGCGCGCCACAACCAAAGCTTTTTGCCGGGCGATGGTGACGACCACTTCGTTCAGGTACCAGACATCATTCCGGCACGGCGGCTTGCGGCGCAAGCAGCGAGCGCAGTCCAACCCGAACTTGATGCCCCACCGGCGACTTGTCTCATACGAAACCACGATGCCGCGTTCCAGCAGCATTTCCTCAACCAGGCGCAAGCTCAGCGGAAACCGGAAATAAAGCCAGACCGCGTGGGCGATAATAGGCGGCGGAAATCGGGGGGCGTGTAGCTGACGGCGGGCGTATTCATGCCCCCCGGCGTCCATGTCGCAAATCTTGACTATTGCTTTGTGTGTCAAGTCCGCCGCAGGTCTCAACGCGTTCATATGCAGACATTGTGAAAATCGCCCTATTCCGCCTTTTTTTACCGCCCCTTAAGTCCCCCGCTCGCATGCTTGTCGATGCCATTGAACTCATAGCCATCGGCCAAGGGATTTTGGAAAATATGTTTCCGCTCGCAGCAGAAAACGTGAGAGTCGCTGTAGGCCTAACGTTAAGGGGAGAGAGCGGTTTGATTGGACGAAATGGGTACCGGAGTACCGAGTCATGAAGCCACGAGGTAATCTGGTCCGACTGAAGCAATTTCAGGTGAATGAGAAGCGGCGACAGTTGCACCAGCTAGACATCATGATTGCCGATTTCGAACGCATGGCGCGAGAACTGGACTTCCAGATAAACGCCGAGGAAACGAAGGCCGGCATCTCCGATGTCAATCATTTCGCTTATCCGACGTTCGCCAAGGCCGCTCGCCTACGTCGTGACAACGTCAAGAATTCGCAATCGGACCTTCTGCGGCAGAGAACCGCAGCCGCGCAATGCCTCGCCGAGGCTGAAGCAGAGCTCTCCAAGGCGCAAATGCTAGAATCGCGCAGCGGCAGAGGCCACGACCTCGAACCCGGCAACCGAAGCGCCATGATCGGCTGAGCCGGACGGCTTCAGCGCGCCTCAATTCGCGACACCGACTGGCCGTTGGCGCGCGAGAGGCGTGCGGGCATTGTAAAGATATCAGCGTCTTGATGCAGCGATAGCTGGCCGGGACGGCTGTCATGCTGCGGCGACATACGCGATTTTGTTCCAGATTTGCATAGCGTTACGCAGGTATTGGGGGAAAGTGGAACTGGTTGGCAATCGGAGCATCGGTGGAGACGAACCGCTGCCGGCGGACCGGCGCCTGGCGGCAACGCCTGGCGCTTTCGGCGGCGGCGGTAACGGCAAAGCAGGCTGGCCGCGTCGAGGATGAAGCGGCCCCTGCGCGATGCCGTTCTGCTCACGGCCGGGAGACGGGGTCGGCCCCGCCGGCCGGATGCTGCTCGCTTGGCGCGGCACCGTAAAGTCACCGACAGCTATGAAGATGTGCGTACATTGGGCCATGTCAGAAGTTGCTCGTGGTCCGCTCTATGGTCGCCACCGCTTTCCCCCGAGATCATTGCGCACGCGGTATGGCTCTACTTTCGCTTTCCGCTCAGCCTGCGCATGGTTGAAGGCATGCTGGCGGCCCGCGGCATCATCGTCACGCATCAGAACGTTCGAAGCTGCGCGGAGAAATTCGGACGGAATTTCGCCCGAGAGATCAAGCGACGGTCAGCCGGCTGCCTGGGCGACAAATGGCATCTCGACGAATGTGTCGTGGCTATCAGTGGCAAGAAGCAGTGGCTCTGGCGTGCCGTCGATCAGGACGGCTTCGTCCTCGAAGTGCTGGTACAAAGCCGCCGAAATGCCAAGGCGGCAAAGCGTCTGATGCGCAAGTTGAAGGCTCAAGGGCGGACACCACGGATCATGATCACCGACAAGCTCCGATCCTATGATGCCGCCATGCGCGACCTCATGCCCGGCGTCGAACACCGGTCGCACACAGGCCTGAATTATCGAGCGGAAAATTCGCACCAGCCGGCCCGACGACGCGAAAGGATCATGAAACGCTTCAAGTCGGCACGCCAGCTTCAGCGGTTCGTTTCCATCCATGATCCGATTGCCGACCTGCTCCACTTTCCCTGCAATGCGCTGTCATCGGCTCAACATCGAGACCTGCGTAACGCCGCCATGCATTGTGTCGCCACAGCGTGACAGCCGTCCCGGCCAGCTATCGCTGCATCAAGCCGCTGAAACTTACAGTGCCGGGCGCGCTGCTACCTGAATTTCCTTACCGCTCAATCAATGTGACAGCACCGATTCTTCTCAACCGCGGCATGCCCTAAATCGTCACTTGCGTTCCGATCTCGACCACACGTCCGGTCGGGATCTGGAAATATTCGGTCGCATCGGCGGCCGTGCGTGCCAGGCCGATGAACAGCTTGTCCTGCCACACCGGCATGCCCGAATTGGGCGAGGCTTTGAGCGAGCGCCTCGACAGGAAGAAGGATGTCGTCATGATGTCAAACTTCCAGCCTTGCTTGCGGCAGGTCGCCAGGGCGCGCGGAATGTTTGGCTGTTCCATGTAGCCGAAGGTCAGCGTCACCCGCATGAACAACTCGTTGACTGTCTCCATCTTGACCCGCTCGCTGTCGGGCACCAGCGGCTGCGGCGCGGTGACCACCGAAAGAATGACGTTCTGCTCGTGCAGCACCTTGTAGTGCTTCAGGCTGTGCATCAGCGCTGTCGGCGCGCTTTGCGGATCGCTGGTCAGGAACACGGCGGTGCCGGACACCAGCTGCGGCTTCTTCTTCAACAGATTGCCGGCGAGGAAATCGAGCGGGATTTCGTTGCGCCGGGTCTTGTCGAACAGATAGCGGCTGCCGCGCACCCAGGTCCACATCGCCAGAACGATGGTGAAGGCCACCGCAAGCGACGCCCAGCCGCCCTCGAACACCTTGACGATGTTGGAGGCAAAGAAGCCGATGTCGATGAACGCGAACACCGCCGTCATCGCCACCGCCACCCACAGGCGCCATTTCCAAATGCGCGTCATGACGACGAACAGCAGCACCGTCGTTACCAGCATGTTGCCGGTCACCGAGATGCCATAGGCGGAGGCCAGCTTGCTCGATTCGCCGAAACCGACGACCAGCAACATCACCGCCAACGCCAGCAACAGATTGACGCGCGGCATGTAGATCTGGCCCGACTGCCGTTCCGACGTGTGCAGGATTTCGAGGCGCGGCAGCATATTGAGCTGCACCGCCTGCCGGGTCAGCGAGAAGGCGCCGGAGATGACCGCCTGGCTAGCGATAACCGTCGCCGCGGTTGCCAATACCACCATCGGGATCAGCGTCCAGCCTTCGTTCATCTCGAAGAATGGATGGCCGACGACGCCGTTCTTGGCCAGCACGAAGGCGCCTTGCCCGGCATAATTGAGCAGCAGGCAGGGAAACACGATCGCCAGCCAGGCCAGCACGATCGGCTTGCGGCCGAAATGGCCGAGATCGGCATAGAGTGCTTCGGCGCCGGTGACGGCGAGGAAGATGGCGCCGATGGTCACGAAAGCGACGTCGGGCGAATTGATCAGGAAGGCGACGATGTAGTGCGGGCTCACCGCCCACAGGATTTCTGGATCGGCGATGATGTGGTTGAGACCGGAAAGGCCAATTGCCAGGAACCATACGGCGGTCACCGGGCCGAACACCAATCCCACCCCGCCGGTGCCAAAGCGCTGCACCGCGAACACCATGGCCAGGATGACCAGTGTCAGCGGCACCACATAGGGCTGGAAGGTCGGCGTGACGACGTTCATACCCTCAACCGCCGACAGCACCGAAATCGCGGGCGTGATGACCGCGTCGCCGAAAAACAGCGAGGCGCCGACGATGCCGATGCCCAGGATCACCGCCGACCGCTTGGGGAAACTGCCGCGCGCTAGCGCCATCAGCGACAGCACGCCGCCCTCGCCGCCGTTATCGGCGCGCAGCACGAACATGATGTACTTGATGGTGACGATGATAGTCAGCGACCAGATGATCAGCGACAGCACGCCGAGGATATCGCCGCGCTCGGCGACATTGCCGCCCGACGACGCCACCAGCGCCTCACGGAACGCGTAGATCGGGCTGGTGCCAATATCGCCATAGACAACGCCGAGCGCGCCTAGCATCAGCACCTTGGTGCTGTGCTGTTCGATTTCGGGATGGCTCGATTGTTCGACGGGTTCTGCCTCGCTACCAGCATTGGTAAGGGCCATGGACGACACTCCGATAAGGGGCGGCCCTCTACCTTTGCTGCACTGCAATATCAAGTGCCGCGACGTAATGGCTCCGTATGCGGACCGCATTTGTTGCCGCAACCGGCGGATTGTCTCATACGAAACCACGATCCCGCTCCCGGGCCATTTCCTCGACGAGACACAGGCTCAAGGGGACCTGAAGGAGGGCCAGACCGCATGGGCGATGATCTGCGGCAGGAAACGATGGCGCTGCTTGTAGCTGACGGCATATCTTTCTACTTTGTGTGTCTGCCAGACGAGCGGGCGGGCACGGAAGTGGTCGCGCTCTGGCTGCCAGACATACTCGTCCAACCTGATGAAAACCTGACTTGTACACCCAGCCCAAACAGGTGCGAGGGGTCGGTCTATTACCAAAGGCTCTGAGGGCTGATTCTCTAGGGTTCCCGCCCAGATTGATCCGTGACCCTTGTTGTGAACCGCGCCGGGTTGATCGGAGGCTCCAACTCCTGAGAAGGTGGAACCATGACAAGCAAGACGACCAACAAGTTCTCTCCCGAGGTCCGGGCCCGCGCGGTGCGGCTGGTTCTGGATCACGAACGCGAGCATACGTCGCGGTGGGCGGCGGTTTCATCGATCGCCGCCAAGATCGGCTGCACGGCGCAGACGCTGCATGAGGGGGTGGAGAAGGCCGAGCGCGACAGTGGCGTGCAAGTCGGTGTGCCTACGGATGTGGCGACGAAACTCAAGGCTCTGGAAACGAGAGCCGCGAGCTTCGCCAGGCCAACGAGATCCTTCGCAAGGCTTCCGCGTATTTTGCCCAGGCGAAGCTCGACCGCCGGTTCAGGCCACGATCGCGTTCATCGACGCTCACCGCAAGGCGCATGGGGTCGAGCCGATCTGCAAGGTGCTGCCGATCGCCCGGTCGACCTACCACGACCATGTCGCCAAGCGCGTCGACCCCTGCCGGCTGTCGGCTCGGGCAAGATGGGATACAGCCTCGAAGGATGAGGTCCGACGGTTTGAGGCGAACTTCCGCGTCTACGGCGTTCGCAAGGTCTGGCGGCGGTTGCGTCGCGAGGGCTTCGACGTCGCCCGCTGCACGGTTGCCCGCTTGATGAAGGCCATGGGCCTCGAAGGCATCGTCCGCCGATCCGCACTACGGTGAGCAACAAGGCCGCACCTTGCCCTCTCGACCACGTCAACCGCCAGTTCCACTGCTCCGCGCCGAACATGCTGCGGGTCTCCGACTTCACCTGCGTCGCGACCTGGACGGGCTTCGTCTATGTCGCCTTTGTCATCGACACCTATGCCCGTCGGATCGTCGGCTGGCGGGTGAGCCGGACGGCGCATGCAGCCTTCGTTCTCGATGCCCTGGAACAGGCTCTCCATGATCGGCGGCCGGTGCAGGGAGGCGGGCTCATCCATCACAGCGATAGAGGCAGCCAAGGCGGATTCAACCGGATCGTCGCAACACCGGCATCATACTGTCCCCCAAGGAGTTGGTCGAGGAGTTCGGCAGGTGTTTTCCAGCCGAGCGTTTTGCGCGGTCTTGTGTTGATAGCATGGGCGACTGCGTCCAGTTCCCGGGCTGTGTGCCGACTGAGATCCGTGCCCTTTGGAAAGTACTGTCTCAGCAAGCCGTTTGGTGTTTTCGTTGGAGTCTCGCTGCCACGGGCTTGGGGATCGCAGAAGAAAATCTCGAGCCCGGTGTCGATGCGCAGGTCGGCTGCTGCGCCATTTCCGCTCCATGGTCCCAAGTCAGCGACTGACGCAGTTGCTCGGGAAGTTTGCCCATGGATCGGGCTATGGCTCTGCGGACTGCTTCAGCGCCGTGGCCGGCAAGTGGTGGACCGTTCTTGATGCGCATGCTCTGCTGATAGCCATGCATGCGCGGCAGGTGAAGCACGCATTGTGAAGCGTGAACTTCGTTCCACGAGCGTACCGATCGCCTAGCTTCCGAGGCCAAGGATGAGGTCGCCTTCCCAATGTCCGGGGACAGCCCGATCGGCAATTTCGGCCGGACGGTCGCTTATTATAAGGGCGTCTCCAACGAAGGACTTGTTGCGACTCGGGCCCGTTCGCGCGGTACGCGCAACGCTCGGCCTGAACGCAGACATGCGGTAAGTCCTCGGCGCAATGCTCCGCGTCCTTGAATGTACAAGGACTGATAGATCGTCTCTTGGCTGATCCGCATGGTTTGATCCTGTGGGTAATCGATCTGAAGCCGATTTAGCGATCTGCTCGGGGCTCCAGGCTGCCGACCACCTCCGGCTCTGTCGTTTTTTCCATACCCACCTTGGGGCCCTCGAATGAGGCGCCATTGGGATTGGTGACTTTGCCGGCCAAGCGCTCCTCAACATATTCACGCAGAGCCGGATTGACCGCCAGCTTGCCAGGAGGCCGGCGGGACTCACGATCGGCGTGCCATTGGGCGGCACTGGCCGGTAATCCAGATTGCCGCTGCGCGTCGCGGCATTGCGCCTGACCTCCCGCGAGATTGTGCTCGGCGGCCGACCTAGCTTACGAGCAATGGCCCGGATGCCGATTCCCTTGGCAAGCTCAAGCGCAATATCCTCGCGCTCCCGAAAGAAAGATATCGCCCCGAAGGCGGCTTCGCCCACGGCGCCAAATGCGTTGGCGGCATCCCTCCTGCACTCCGAAACCAGCGCGGACCAAGAGGCGTTGATGTACCGGCATCCAGTGCGGCCTCCTCGCTCGAATGTCCCAAGGCAATAGCTTGCCAGAACCGGAAGCGATTCTCACACTGCCAGGCAGGCGGACGCCCGGGCGAATCCAGCTTCTTTCGAGTGCACCGATCTAAGCGCGTTGGTGAACCGTCATTGCAACCTCCAATCCCTTGGTGTTGCGACGACCGGTTGAATCCGCCCAACACGTCAGCATTCAATACACCGAGCGCTTGGCGGAGGCCGGCGTCGAACCCGCAGTGGGCAGTGTCGGCGACTCTTTCGATAATGCTCTCGCCGAAACGATCAACGGTCTTTACAAGGCCGAGGTGATCCATCGACGCGGACCCTGGCGCTCATTCGAGGCCGTCGAGTTCGCCACGCTCGAATGGGTCGACTGCTTCAACAATCGCTGGCTGCTGGAGCCCATCGGCAACATCCCGCCGGCCGAAGCCGAGGAACGCTACTACGCCATGTTGGATGAACCAGCCATAGCCGCGTGACTCAAACGAAACGGCCTCCGGAATGCCCAGGGCAGTTCACATCGCATTTGATGCCAGCTTCATCGTATTTTCTTCGGCTTGGACGGGCACTTGGCAGACCCACAGAGCTGGGAACCCTTTGCCATACTACAACTGTAACATCATATCGGTTTAGCAGGTCAAGCTTCGGTGGTAACCTCATTTGGTAGAATAACTACTTTGGAGGCGAGCAATGGATCGCGATAACAAACGGGCACGTGCAGCTGCAAGATCATCTCAAGGCGTGGGGAGCAGTAGCCTCCGTGACGTTCCAGAGGGGCCATTGAGCGATGTTGCAGAACGGCTGGTAACCGCTAACCCGCGCGATACAGCGCGAAATCTTGGGGGCTTCAAAGGCCTCGGGACGCACGAGCGAACAGCCGTTCGGGGCACTCAACCCGGGCCAGAAACCGACCTCGCGAGATTTGAAAGGCGGACCAATCGGCTTGGACGATCAGCCATCAATCTGGCCGCGACATTAACAGCCGAATTGGGGTACAGCACGGATGACATAGCATTGCAGAAAGTCGGAGCGGCCAGTAATCTAGGCGATTACCTAACGCCAGGGCTGCAAGATGCTATTGTTAATCGCATTGGCAACATGGATCCGCCGTCGCAAGCTCTCGGAGCTTATTACGTTGCGCCACACTTCAGTAAGTTTACTGACGAAAATAAATCTCGCATTCTTGATCAGGCCATTGGATTGGCTTCTTCTGATCCGGATGGCAATGTCAGAAACATGGCATCCAATGCTATTCTCAACATGTATCCCCAGTTAGACGCAAATCAACAGGCCCAAGCTCACTCAGTTTTTCCCGGCATGCAAGACATCTTGCCGCACATGCCGCCACCGCAGCATGCAGCAGAGGAACGGAGTGCGAATCTGGACGGCCACATAGCAGGTATTGAGGCTGCAGTCCGTGATACAGTAGGCCCGCAAACCTCCTATGAACAGCTGCAGCGGGGTGCTCAAATCGGGCGGTCCATAAACCACGCCTTCAATCACGCCCGAGAGGACCTAATGGAGGCCACCAGAAGCAGAGATCGCTCCGGCCGTTGAGGTCTCGGCCATGGTACAGTGACGCTTTCTCTCCCGAAATCCGTTTACGGCCTTGCCGTTTCCAATTCGCTGGCCGTTGACGTACCTGCTTAGTGTAACTTTCAAAAACCACGTCTGCCGGGTGATGCGCTGCAAGCATCGCACCACCCACTGCGGCATCGATCTGTCGAGCGGCGACATCGCGCGACGCCGGTTCGGTCTCTGAAGCACGCGCAGCATTAGCTACGGCTAATCCGGCAATGGAACAATGCTTTCAACAAAAACGACGCCCCCCAACATAGCCATTAGCATCGCGTGCTCACTCGCCGTGGGCTTCTGTGCGGCAAGTCTTTACGCAACCTTCCGCCACGGCGGCAGCGGCGAGGCTCTGATGGCGTTTGATGTCCGTGCCTTTTGGTTTGAGACGCCCTTGTATTTGGGTTTCGCAACCCCCGTTTTCTATCGGGGCGCGGCTATCGTGCTCTCGACGTCCGCGGTCGTCTTGCTGATTCAGCAGATCGTATTGCGCCGCAAGCTCGAACACCACGGGACGGCTCGTTGGGCTCGAGTGGATGAAATGCGACGCACGGGATATCTGCGACGATACCGTGGCGTGACAGGGCCGGTGTTTGGGAAGACAAGTGGCCCTTTCTGGCCTGGCTACTACCTGACCAATGGCGAGCAGCCTCACAGCCTCATCGTTGCACCGACCCGCGCTGGCAAGGGCGTCGGCATAGTCATTCCAACGCTACTTACATTCAAAGGCTCGGTGATAGCTCTGGACGTCAAGGGGGAGCTCTTTGAGCTCACCTCGAGGGCGCGCAAAGCCGCAGGTGACGACGTGTTTAAATTCGCGCCGCTGGATTCGGAGCGGCGCACAAACTGCTACAATCCGCTGTTGGATCTTATAGCGTTGCCTCCACAGCAGCAATTCACCGAAGCCCGCCGCTTGGCCGCAAACCTGATTACGGCCAAGGGGGAGGGCGCGGAAGGTTTCATCAGCGGCGCGCGAGATATCTTTGTCGCGGGAATCCTTGCCTGCATCGAGCGGGGCACGCCAACAATCGGCGCCGTCTATGACCTCTTCGCCCAGCCGGGGGAGAAGTTTAAGCTCTTCGCGCGACTCGCCATGGAGACCCAGAACAAAGAGGCACAACGCATCTTCGACGACATGGCGGGGAACGATACGAAAATCCTAACCTCCTACACTTCCGTGCTCGGCGATGGCGGGCTCAACCTGTGGGCGGATCCCGCTGTAAAGGCGGCCACAAGTCGCTCGGACTTTTCGGTCTATGATCTTCGCCGTCGCAGAACGTGCATCTATCTTTGCGTTGGTCCGAACGACCTTGAGGTGATCGCGCCTTTGATACGCTTGTTTTTTCAGCAAATCGTTTCAATTCTGCAGCGGTCGCTGGCCCGTCGGGATGAAAAGCACGAGGTTCTCTTCCTGCTCGACGAGTTCAAGCACTTGGGTAAGCTGGAGGCGATCGAGACCGCAATCACGACTATCGCGGGCTACAAGGGGCGTTTCATGCTCATCATCCAAAGCCTTTCGGCACTGACGGGGGCTTATGGAGAGGCTGGCAAGCAGAATTTTCTCAGCAATACCGGACTGCAAGTGTTCATGGCCACGGCTGATGACGAGACTCCGAACTACATTTCCAAGGCCATCGGTGAATACACGTTTGAAGCCAAATCGATTTCCCACAGCCAGGCGCGAACGTTCGACTGGACCATTCAGAATTCACATCAAGGTGCACCGCTATTGCGTCCCGAACAGGTTCGGCTGCTCGATGACGACTACGAGATTGTTCTTATCAAAGGTCTGCCACCATTAAAATTGAGGAAGGTGCGTTATTTCTCGGATCGCATTCTGAAACGCATCTTTGAAAGCCAGACAGGCGCCCTCCCGGAGCCGGCGCCCTTGACGGGAGCAGAGGAGGCGCTCTCCGTAGAATCTCAACTCGATGACCCGCAGTGTGAATTGGCGCAGGACTTTGCCGATACAGTTTGATGAGGCTGGTGTGGACCCCGCGAAAAAATCCATCCCGTGTATCAGCTTTGTCGCAGGTGCAGGACGCCGGCTTGGAAGAGGGGCAAGCGGGCCAAGCCCGGCGAGTGGGCTTTGAGCAGCACGTGTCCGAGGCGCTCCGGCCGCTGTTCGATGGTCGAGCTGACGAGCCGCCAACCAATCCAGAGGAGCTTCTGCGACTGGAACAGGGGTTTCGCGAGGTGCTTCAGCGAGGGCAGGATCATCAAGCCGCCTCATCTTTTTTCAGCAACCCAGGGATGCCCGATGGACGGGATGACCTCAACAGAAGCGTGTCGGAGGCTTTCGCAAGCTCTGGGACGCCGGAGTTCGGGCCGCCGCCCCCAGTCTTGGCCAACAGCAGATCCGCCCTTCGCCGGATGAGCTTGACCAAAGCAACCACCTGCCACCCGAGTGAGTCGTCCCAACAATGAACATTCACCAGCGCTGTTGTGGCCAGCGGAGACGCAGAGGGCCCTGAATGCGCCGCAAGCCGTCGCCATTCAGCAGCAGCTGAGCGAAATCGGCAATTCAGGCGGCCGCGTGCATATGCAGAGAGGGGCTGATGCGATCTCCGGACCGGTAGCTCTCGCCGTAATTGATCAGGCTGGTACTGTTGGAAGGCTTGATCAGCCTCGTCACCCCAATCT
>NZ_JAMYPY010000046.1:0-15799 GCF_040320605.1 Mesorhizobium sp. M0659 | reverse complement strand
GCGTTCCTTCGCGGGAATCAGGTGACGTGAACAATCACCAGCCTGCCATGACCGCCCCCTCTCAGCGAATTTGCAGAACTCTCAGCACACTACCGGGGCAATGTGGATCGGTGCCTAATTTGCATAACACCAAGCAAACACAAGGGATTGAGGCTGGCTTACCTTCTCCGTTGCTTGCAGGAATAGTCCTTCATTGCAATGGATTTGCACCATCTGCTCCTGCCGGTCTCCCGCCGCACCTGGTGTTCCGGCCCTTTCAGGGGCTCGGCTCGATCGGCGTGACCACCCTGATCAAGCATCGACATAGCCGTCGAATACCGCTTTACTCTCGGCTGTCCGTTCGGGGCATGGCGGGGTGCCTCCCCGATCACGAAGCAGCACCCGAACAAGCCCGTGACCAGCGCGTCCCCGCTTCCGAGACTTTCTCACTCAGTAAGGCTATGCGCCCGCCGCCACCTGCGGGCTACGCCGGCATCAACCGGCGGGCAGATGGGCCGAGGGCAATAAGCGGGCCTGGCGCAACGCCGCCAGATCAGCCGAGCCGGTGCAGAAGCAGGCGACGGCCAACTGGCGGATGACGATCTCGAAATGCGCGACAACGGCCTCGGTGGATACCGTAGCCGCGCGCAGCACGCCGGCTGCCTGCCCGGCGATGTCCGCGCCCAGGCGGATAGCCTTGGCCACGTCGACGCCGTCGCTGACCCCGCCCGACGCGATCAGCTTCACCGCTGGCAGCGCCCGACGTACCGCCTGCACGCTGGCCGGGGTCGGGATCCCCCAATCGGCGAACGCCATCGCAACTGTACGGTCGGCGGCATCGGGGGCCCGCTCGCCCTCCACCGCGGCCCAACTGGTGCCGCCGGCGCCGGCGACATCGATCACCGCCACGCCCGCCTGAACGAGCGCACAAGCCACCGAGGCAGAGAGGCCCGACCCCACTTCCTTGGCCACGATCGGCACCCCCATGCTGCGCGCGGCGCGAGCGATCTGGGCCAGGACGCCGCGCCAGTCGCGGTCGCCCTCCGGCTGTACCGCTTCCTGCAGCGGATTGAGATGGACGATGAGTCCATCGGCCTCCAGTGCATCCACCGCCCAACGCGCGAGGTCCAGGCCGTCGGCCTCGCGCAGTTGCGCGGCGCCGATATTGGCCAGCAAGGGAACGTCTGGAGCCAGGCGGCGCAGCGCGCGCGTTAGCCCCTGGGAGTTGCGGGATTGCAGGCTTACGCGCTGCGAACCGACGCACATGGCGATCCCCAAGGCTTGCGCTGCCTCGCTCAGATGGCGGTTAATGGCCTCGGCGCGTGGCATGCCGCCGGTCATGGAGCTGATCAGCAGAGGCGCGCGCATGGTCTTGCCCAGCAGCGAGGCGCTGAGGTCGATCTGCGTCAGGTCCAACTCGGGCAATGCACAGTGTTCGAAACGAATGTACTCCCAGCCAGCGGCCTTGGCCCGTGCCGTTCGCCGATCCAGCACGATGTCCAGGTGGTCGTCCTTGCGCCGGCTCAGGTTGGTGTCGCTGATGCTCGCTCCTTCCGCGTCATCGGGCGACGGCGTTGCGTCGGATCGGACCGACGGCAGCGCGCGGACGCCGCCGTCTCCCGCGCGTTCAGGCCGGCGCACGCTCGCCTCCGCCCGCAGCGTCGCTGCGGTAGCGACTGGTCGAGGTCTCGTAGTACTGCGCGCGGATGGCCGCCATGGCCTCGATCAACGGTCCCCACGGCGCGGGAAAACGTTCTTCCGCCATCACCCGGTGCAGCATGCGTGTGTGGCCGGCCAACTCGTCCTTGAGGAACTCCACCACAGGCATGGCCGGATAGCGCTGCAGCAGCAGGATCGCCGCGTTGTCGGCCTCGCCGGCCGATCTATCCTTTTCGCGTCCATGCAGATCGTTCTGAAAACGCCCTATTGCGGATATGAGCCGCAGGGCCTGGCGAAACGCCGGACGCGGGCGCAAGGTCGCCATGTCCAGCCCCCACAGCAACGACAGGCAACAGAACACGTTCGTGTAGGCGATCGAATCCACGCCGTTCTGCAAGTACTCGGCGTAGGACCAGCGCTCCTCCCCTGCCGCCTGCGCGTGTCCGGCGCGCAGCGCCGCGCAGTAGCACCGGGTATCCTCCAGAAGCTGGGCATAGTCGCGACGATCGTAGGCGAGCGCGGCGAGCGAAGCGCGCAGCACAGCACAGCCCTCGAATCCGGGGAGCACACACCGCACGCCCCGCCCCAGCGCCTGCTCCACCGCGGCGAGCTGCTCCGGCGCGATCAGGTCAAGGTCGTTGCAATCGTCGAGCCAGAACAGCAGCGCCAGTTCGCGATAGAAGGCAACGATCAGCGTTTCGTCCAGCGGATCGCGGCCGGTGCGGGCGCTGGTGTCGCGCAGGCTCGGATGGATGCGCTGCAGGATGTACTGGCCGCCCCGGACTGCTTCCACGCCATGCTCGTCGGCGAACCCGGTCAGGGAACGCCCCCACTCCAGCACCTGCTGCAGCGCGCGATCGGTCGGGATCATGGCCCCCCTCCTGCTCCCTCGGCCGAGACGCGCCGCCCCAAACGAAGCGCCAGCCACAACCCGGCGAGTTCGGCCACGCGCACCACCCGAGTGGGGCAATACAGTTCCTTTCCGATCCACAGCGGCGTCTGGGGCAATACATGCGCCGCGTGGCGGGCGAGCATCCACTTCAGCGCACGCGCCACCGCCTGCGCGATGCGCCGGCGCCCTGCCCGCTCTTCGCTCCCGTCCATCACGTGCAACGCGAACAGCGCATAGGCGGTTTCCTCGAGTGTGGACGCGCAACCGGCGCCCCAGCCGCCGTCGTCGCGCTGCGTCCGCAGCAGCCCCGCCAGCGCGCGCTCGTCGCGCCACTGGGGGTTGCCTTGCGCGAGCGCAGCGACCGCATGCGCGGTTGGATACAGCCAGGAAACGTGCCATTTCTCGTTGTCCCATAGACCATGCGGGTTGCGACTGGCCTCGACGTAGGAGCTGGTGCCGGCGGCGGGCTTTCCCAACGTTCGCAACGCATGCAGGGCATGGATGTTGGTCGACACCGAGGCATTGCGCTCGCCCGGGAAGGTGACGAAGAGCTCGCCGGTTTCGAACTGGCGCAACGCGTCGGCCGCCGGGTCGCGGCCTGCAAGGCGAAGGACGCACAACGCAACGGCGGTGTCGTCCGCATCGGCCGCGAAGTGCAAGGCAGGACCCAGACCGCGGACTCCGAGACGGGCGTCGAGTTGCGCGATGATCACTTGCACCGCCTCGGCGAGCGCGGGATGCGCGAACAGACCGGCCAGATGCAGGGTGTACAGCGACCAGCATGGCTCGAACACATTAATTGGCCAGACGTTGGGAACGACACCTTCGATGCCGGTGCGCGTCGCCCGCGATGCCGCCTGCAGATACCCGTCGGTGCGCCAGACTTGCGCCGTTCTTCCCTGTGTCACGGCGTGCGCACGCCACGCGGCGGTGGCCGCTGGACTGATGCCGATGCTGCCGTCGTCGTCCGGGCATGCGGTGGCCGGCGACGTCCCCCAGGCTTCCCAGGAGTGCAGCAACGGATGGCCGCTCGGCAACGTCGCCACAGCCCCCAACTTGACCAGGCGTGCTTGCCGCAACGGCAACAGCGCCGGGTGGCGCGAAAACGCCAAGCCGCCCAGCAAGGATGCGGCCTCGTCGCACAACTGCGGCAGGATCAGCTCCGCGCCGATGGGCGCGTCTTCCGGCACCGCATGCGCGTAGGGATCGGGCTGGCGCTCGAGGAACCGGATTGCAGCCTGGGCTGCGTCGGCAGCGCCGGGAAGAGGATCGGCACGCTGCAATGCCAGCAACGCCGCCCAGGTAGGCGCATGGCGAAACAGGGGGAAGTCCGCACTTCCCCATCCGCCATCGGCCTGTTGCTGCGCGATGAGCCACGCGTATGCGTCGTGCCGACCGGTGACGTTGCCGTCGAATTGCAGAGCTCGCGCCGTGTCGTATACGGACGGACCGACGCTACCGCCGTCGCTCATCTCGCTCAGCAGATGACGCAATTCGGAAAGGATCTGTTCGGACAGCGCGTTCACGCGGTATGTTCCTTCTGCAGAGGGCTAACGAGAACAGAAACGTGCAGACGCCGCGCACGTCGCCGCCGACACGGACACTGTGCAGCATGCAGCGCCCGCCGGCCGATCGCACCAGCACAGGGGCGAGTCCTTACGGATGGGCGCGCTCATGCGTGTGGCGCGGACAGATAGACGTTGGCCCGCTGCAGCATCTGCGCCAACCCTTCCGCACGCGGCCCCAGAGGGGCGATGGCCTCCCCGGCCTCGTGCAACAAGTACAGCGCGAACTGGCGCGCTGCCTGCAGCCCCATGATCGACGCGCAGGTCGGCTTCTGCGCGGCCGCGTCCTTGCCGGGGGTCTTGCCAAGAGTCGCGGTATCCGCCGTCGCGTCGAGAATGTCGTCGGCCACCTGCAACGCCAGGCCATAACAGGCGGTGTAGCGATCGAGCGCACAGTACAGTGCAGCGTGCGCGGCATCCTCCGCGATGGAGTATAGCGCGCCCATGCGAACCGACGCGCGCACTAGCGCTCCGGTTTTCATCCGGTGCATCGCCAGGATCTTGTCCAGCCCGGCGTGCTTTCCGACCAGCGACAGATCCATGGCCTGCCCGCCTGCGGCACCCTCGGCGGACACCGCCTGCGCCAGTTCGCGCACGAGCGCAATACGATTGTCGCCCGGCGCATCCAGGCTCGCCAGCGTCAGGAAGGCGTGGGCCTGCAGCGCATCGCCGACCAGGATCGCAGTGGCTTCGCCGAACTTTACGTGCACGGTCGGAAGGCCGCGGCGAAGCACGTCGTCGTCCATCGCGGGCAGGTCGTCGTGGACCAGGGTACAGGCGTGCATCATCTCGATGGCGGCACCGACGTCGTCGAGCATGTGCGCCGGCGTGCCCGCCAGTGCGCCGGCAGCCAGACAGAGCAAGGCTCTGGTGCGCTTCCCGCCATGCAAGGTGGCGTAGCGCATGGCTGCCATCAGCTCTGTCTTACCGTCGTCTTCGGCGCAGAGCAGACGCGCCAGCGCCTGTTCGACCCGCTTTGCGCCGTCCTGCATCCAGATCTCCGGGAGCAGCCCGCCAGATGCGCCGCGCGCCTGCGCGCCCAATCCGCCGAATGCGGAAACGCCAGTTCGGTCGCGTGGAGTGGAACCGGTCTGCATGTTGTTGATGTCCTTGTAGCTGAGACGGCCACGGCGAGCGCAAGTCGTCACGGTGTTGCCGGCGTCACACGAGTGCGTGCGCTGAGTGCAGCAATGCCGCGCCCCGCCAGCGCCGCTGCCTTGCCACACAAGGCATGCGATGCCAGCTCATGAGAAGCCTATGCGGATTGCCATGGACGGATGTGCGGTCGGGTAATAGCGCCGGCCTTTTTCGACGTCGCTCAGCAACTGCGGCCGCACCCGGTCCTTGTGCATGGTCAGCGCCAAGGCGATGCAGAACTGCACCATTTCCAGCCATACCAGGTGGTAGCCGATGCAGACGTGTGGGCCGGTACCGAACTGCAGCATGTCCACGGGCCGGATCGGTTCTGTGCGTAGCAGCCACCGCGCCAGGCGGAACTGATCAGGCGCCTCGTGCAGCAGCGCCGAGGTCGAGAAATGCAGCAGCGGGATGCATAGGTGGGTGCCCGCGGGAATGCGCCGTTGGCCGAGTTGCAATTCCTGCAGCGCGCGACGCGGCAGGAGCGTGGTCGCCGGATGCAGGCGCAGTGTCTCGCGGAACAGCGCCTCGGCGACCGGACACTGCGCCAGGTCCGCGTGCCGGGTCGGCACCGCGCCCACGCGTTGCGCCTCCTCTACCAGGGCGTCCCACAGCACAGGCTGCCGCGCCAGCTCGATCACAATCCAGGCCATCGTCGAGGCAGTGGTGTCGTGACCGGCAAGCAGCAGCAAGCGAATATTGGCGATCAGGACGTCATCGGAGAGCGGACCGTCGCTGCGGTCGAAGGCGCTCACCATGTCGTTGATCAGCCCGGTGCGCGCGGCATGCGCGCGCGCATCGCGGACGAACTGGCGCAACTGCGCGTCGATCCAGTCGCGAGCGGCACGGCCGCGCCGCAAGGGCAGTCCGGGCAGGTCGACTGGTGGCGCGACGATCAACTGCAGCAATTGCCGGTACTTGCGATGCCATCCCGGCAGATCCTGCGCGGGGATTCCCATGAGGCTGAAGATGAGCTTCAGCATCAGGTCGCCGGTCTCGCGCAGGATAGTTACCTCGCCGCGGGCGCGCCACGCCTGCACCCGCGCCTGGATGACCGGCGCGAACAGGTCGCCGATCCCGGCCTGGGTCAGCCCCTTGGGCAAGAACGCTGCCTTGATGGCATCGCGCGCCTGCCGGTGCGCGCCGCCGTCCAGGGCAACCAACGTTCCGCCAAGCAATTCGGGCGCGATCTCTTCGATCAGCGCCGAGGACACGTCCTTGTGCTTGAGCAGAGAGAATGCGTCCGGATCCACACAGGTCATCAGATGTCCGGCAGGGCCGAAATCCAGCCAGAAGTGGCTGCCCAGCGTCCGTTCTGCGCGTTGCAGCAGGCGCGGCAGGTCGCAGACAATGGCGGGAAGATGCCCGACCAGCGGGAAAGCGCCGGGCATGACCGGGATGTCGGATCGCAGCCGGTGCCGACGGTTGAGTGGGTTGAGCAGTATGTCCATCAGCAGCGCGCCGCCGTCGCCGATTCGGTGTCGTCGGCAGGGCGCGCGGCGCAGCTGTTGCCACCGTCCGCGTATGTCGGCACATGCGCCAGCATGCCGCCATCGATGCACACGACCTGGCCGGTGATGAACGCAGCATCGGCGGAGAGCAGGAACGCCACGAGCGCGGCCACGTCCTCGGGGCGGCCGACGCGCTGCAGGAGCTGGTGCCGGCGCAGATGCCGTTGCATGCACTCGTCCAGCTTGGCGAGGAGACGCTCGGTCATGATAAGACCCGGCGCAACCGCGTTGCAGCGAATCTGCGCATGACCGTACTGGGTGGCGAGCGAAGCCGAGAGCATGTTCATCGCCGCCTTCGACGCGCCATAGGACGTCTGCGCCGTGTCACCGCTGAGCCCTTGGCACGACGACATGTTGACGATCGCGCCACCGCCGCGGGCGATCATCCGTGGGATGGCCTGCCGGCAGCAGAGCAGCGTGCCGCGCAGATTGGTCGCCATGGTCTGGTCCCAGACTGCCAGGTCCAGGTCGAGGATCGCGCAGTCGCGCGGGGTCAGATGCATGGCGCTCGCATTGTTAACCAGCAGGTCGACCCCACCGAAGTGCCGCTCCGCCGTCTCGAACAGCGCTGCCACCGCCTGCTCATCGGCGATATCCATGGCTATGGGCAGCGCGTGGCCTGCTTCGGCCGCGATCTGCGCGGTGCAGGCGATGGCCGCCGAGCCATCAATGTCGGCCACCACCACTCTGCCGCCCCCGCGCGCGATGGCGAGAGCGCATGCCTTGCCGATGCCGGCGCCGGCGCCGGTCACCACGGCCACCTTGCCTTCAAACCTTGCCATCGTGTCTCCTGAATTGCATTGGTCTTTCGCAGCATGCCGCTCGGCCTGCGCCGGAGAAGGCGCAGGGTCGGCACTGGCGCTCTCGTCATGGCTAGCGTCGCTTTCGATGACCCGAATGGCGGCGACCGGGCACTGGTTGGCCGCAAGCCGCACGGCGGCGTGCAGCGCCTGCGGGACCGTCGCCACGCACACTTCGGCCACCCCGTCCGGTTCGCGCTGGCGTAAGGCGCCCGGCAGCGTCAGCACGCACTGCCCGGTAGTTCCGCACAGATCCTGATCGACCACGACCCGCATCTCAGCCCTCCTGCCGATGCAGCCGCACCGGCAGCGCGCGGAACGTCCTAAGGAACGCGGAGGGCTCCCGGGTCGGCTGCTCGGCCAATGCCAGCGTGGGGAAGCGCGCCTGGATCCGCGGCAGGCTCTCGGCCAACTGCACCCGGGCCAGTTGCGCGCCAAGGCAGAAGTGGATGCCGTGGCCGAAGGCCAGCATGATCTTCCCGTCGATCGAAATGCCAGAACTAGTGCCGTAGAACCGCACGGGATCGAAGCGGTCCGGATCGGCGAAGGCGTCCGGGTCGCGATTGCCGGCCGCGATCAGAACGCGCACGTCCGCGTTCTTCGGGATCACCACGCCGCCCAGTTCGATGTCGCGCTGGGCGATACGCGGAATGGAGCTGAACATGGCGGGCGCGTCGTAGCGCAGGGCTTCTTCGACGAATGCCTTTACTCCCATGGCATCACCTTTCAGCCAGTGCCGCTGTTCGGGATACGCCAGCATCGCCAGGACAGCATGGCCGATGGCCGCGGCAGTGGTGGCGAAGCCGCCCAGCAACATGCCCCAGAGCATGCTGATCAATTCCGTATCCGACAGCATCTCGGCATTGCCGTCGTGTGCGCCGACCAGCATTGACACGATGTCGTGGCTGGAATCGGAGCGCTTGCGCTGTATGAGGTCGCCGAAGTAGGCCTGCACCCTGGCGCTGGCCTCGTCCCCCGCGGCGAGCTGCGGATCGCTGGCGTGCGGGCTCAGGCCTTCCAGAATGGCGCTGATGCCGGTGACGAGCGCGAGAATGTCGCCCGGGGGCATGCCGAACAGTTCGCCGAAAACCAGCATGGGCAAGGCCAGCGCGAATTCCTGATGCAGGTCCACTGCCTCCCCGCGCTCCAGTGCGGGCGCCATGCCGTCCAGGCGCGCTGCGACAATGCGAGCGATGGTCGGCCTCAGCTTGTCGATCTGGCCGATGGTGAAATCGCGCGAGATCAGCCGGCGCAGACGCGTATGCGTTGGAGGTTCCTTCATCGCCAAAGTGGACGCCAGCAGACTTAGCGACAGGCTGGTCGCCGCACGCGGGAAATAGCGCGCCAGTTCGCCTGGTGCCGGCCCCCGAAAAGCATCGCCCGTGGCCTTGAGCGCCCAGTAGATGTCGGCGTGGCGGCTCAACAGAAAGAGGCCCGACGCCGCGCGATGTACCGGATCGTGCTCGCGCAACCACCGCATGAATGGGTACGGGTCCTGAATGCACGCTGGCGACGCCAGTTCGGCGAAGGCGTCCCGGCATGCTGCCGTGGTTTCTTGCACGTCCATCTTGGTCACCTGTTGGTTGGCTGATCTGATCGGCGCGCGGCAGTCGCGCGGGCAATTCGAGGACATCGCGATTCCTCGTGGCGTCCGCGCATCACCAGAGCACCGGGAACTCCACGAACCCGCCAGTGATGATCTCCTTGCGCAACTCCAGTTCTTCGGGCGCCACCGCCAGGCGCAGCGCGGGAAAGCGCTGGAAGATCGAACCGAACACCGCTTTGAGTTCCAGCCTGGCCAGCGCCAAGCCGATGCAGCTGTGCGGCCCGTAGGAGAACGCCAGGTGCGGGTTTTCGTCACGTCCGACATCGAAGATTTCCGGGTCGTCGAAATGGCGCGGATCGAAGGACGTCGCCGGCAAGCCGACCAGCACCTTGCTCTCCGCGGAAACATGCACGCCCGCGATGGTCACGTCGGTCCTGGGATAGCGCATGATGCCGTCCCAGCCCGCGCCCGGCGGGTACATGCGCAGGATTTCCTCCACCGCCTTGTCCACTAGGGATGGATCGCCCACCAGGCGTGCGCGCTGTTGCGGATGGCGGAACATGGCCAGCAGGCCGAATTCGATCTGTGCCACGGTGCTCTCGTGCCCCGCCACCAGCATGCCCGCCGCCAGGCCGATCGCCTCTTCCTCGGTCGCCTTGCCCTGGTCGACCGCCGCGAGCAGATCCGTCAGCACGTTGTCGCCCGGATCCTGGCGCTTGTCCCGCATCTTGCCGCGAATGTAGGTGCCGAGTTCTTCCCAGGCCAAGCGCGACGCGCTTCGCGGGCCGCTTTCATGCTGGTGCGTCATCACCTCGTCGGACAGCCCGGCGAAAAAGGCGTGATCCTCGTAGAGCACGCCCATCAGCGCGCCAATGACCATGGCAGGAAGCGGAAAGGAGAGGTGGCGCCGCAGATCGGCGGGCTGGGGCTGGGCCGCCAGCGTCTCGAACAACTGCGCGACGATCGCCTCCACTTGCTGAGCGAGCTGCTTCACCCTGCCGTTGCTGAAGGACGGCGCCACGATCGTGCGTAACCGCGTATGCTCGCCCCCCTCGTGCGAGACCAGCCATCCTGGCGAACCGAGAATCACCGAATCCGGGGTGAATGCCGCCGGCGGCATTCCCGCGGGCCGGAACGCCGCGTCGGTCAACACCGCCTTGGCCTCGTCATAGCCTGTCACCCACCAGCCTTCGTGCCCGGACGGGAAGCGCACGCGGTGGATCGGACCGTTGGCGCGTAGCGCCAACATCTCGGGGGATGGCTCAATGTGATCGACGCGCCACATCGGCAGCGTCGGCAAGGGTTGTTCGGACATGGTGGCACTTCACTCTATAGCGAGGGCGGAAGGTGACCGGCGGGCGCTGCGGCAGCGAAGACCTAAGACGGCATATAGATGACGTCGTCCGAAGGCAGACCGATTATCAAGAACGGCTGGCGCGTAACTGTCTAGGCACATCGCGCGGCGATATGCAGAACGTTATCCTGCACCTTCGAGGTCAGGATAAGGTCGGTGTGGTGGGCCTTTGAGCCGCCGCCAGCCAAGATTTCCTGCGCAAGGGTCGACAAGAGCGGCGAGCTATTGGGTAAGGGCGGTTTCGCCGAGGACCCCATGCCCATAGACGCTATCCGACGCGGATTTGACATTTTGCTTTTTCTTTCTTCGTTCCATTCGTGCCATCCACGAAATGAAAGTCGGTCGGCGGCTCCCGGCCCGCAACGAAGCGGCTTCAAAACTCGTGCCAATTTGGCCAACCGAAGAAAAAATCTGTGATGCTTTTAGGGGCTTAGCCTGAGGCCAGAGAAGAGCTAGGCGAAATAGGCCGGTGTCGCGGGCCAACAAAGGCGACGGAACAGTGTCGGACAGAACGCCTCGGCGACCTTTAGGTCGGGCTTGCGACATTCTGGTCCAGTTTCGAACATAAGAGGCGGCGAACAGACACGATTGGGGAATTCGATCCTCACGGGGCCAAGGCGCTTGCCCAAGAGCCCCCGCTCATGGTCGCTGCGACAGGCGCATGTTCGCGATAGCCGTGCCTGCGCACCAATGAACGCTAGCGCCACACGTTACGCGATGACTGGAGTGCCCTCCAGGCTCAGGTAATGCATCGGCTCGGCTTCCGGTTCGTCTTTGCCCAGCCGGGGCTGAAGCGCCGAATATCCGCACCATACAGCATCGTTGTTGCCTGTGTGACGAGGCGGTTATAGCGCGCGCCCGATCTTCTAAGACACGGCCTCCGAGAAGGAGGGGCGGTCCAACAGCCCCTCTATTCCAAATGGCACGCCGCTTGCTGCTCCTGGTTAGAGCACCATCAAATCACGATGAAAGCGACTTGCACCATGCCCGACACGCGAAGCTCCAGACCGTGGCCTGAGGAGACGGTGCCCCTTGCAGCTGAACATCGGGGCATCGTCTCCTCCGGAAGTCCGTTCTGGATGGCCGCTTTGCGCATGGCTGGTCCGATGCCGGCACGCCAACACGGGCAGCGCTCGCAAATGCGGTTTGCCGGTTCTGTTCAGCATGTGAGTGCCGAAAAGCCTTGTCAAAGGGTCACCCAAGCCAAGGCCGGCGGGTCACTGCCACATATCCACAACACGCTGAACCAGTCCAGTGACTCGGAGTCCTGTGACGCGGGTGTGTTGCATGAAGACATTTCAGGCCCCCATATGCTTGCGATATTGGCTCCTTCCGGCCGCTATCCTTTTTCGAAACGCAAGATCGCTAGTGACCGATCCCGCTTCCGGCGCCATAGCCGTGGAAAGCAACCGGCTCGACGGTGTCCAGATCGCACAGATCAATTGCGTTCGGGTGGCCAAGACACCGCCAAGACGTTCCCATTGTCGGGAGGGAAAAAGGAGGTTGCGAGCCGCGAGGCCCTCATTCCGTGCCGGGCATACGAGCCTTTGCCCGGTATTGCGCCAGCCTCTGCCAGAATTCAGCGCAGTCTTCTTTAGGAGCAACTTAATGACAGTTCAAAAGAAAGTTCCCTTCGTCACCTTTCTCACGCGTGTTCACGATAAGTCGGTCGAGGGGCCAAATCCATATCGCTGGGAAGAAAAGACATCTGACGACTACTTTGCCGGCAAGCGCGTCATCCTGTTCTCGCTGCCTGGCGCCTTCACGCCGACCTGCTCGACCTACCAATTGCCCAAGTTCGAAGAGCTCTATGATGAGTTTGAGAAGGAGGGAATTGACGCGATTTACTGCCTCTCAGTCAACGACGCCTTCGTCATGAATGCGTGGGGGAAGTCCTTGGGCCTGAAGCAGGTCGAGCTCATCCCCGATGGCTCAGGCGAGTTCACACGCAAGATGGGCATGCTGGTTGCCAAGGACAATCTCGGATTCGGGATGCGCTCATGGCGTTACGCCGCCCTGATCAACAATGGCGTGGTGGAGCACTGGTTCGAGGAGGAAGGTTTCTCCGACAACTGCGAGGCCGACCCGTATGGCGTCTCATCCCCGCAAAACGTTCTCGAAACGCTGAAAGCCGCCGCATGACCTAGAAAACGTCTCACTGGCGCCATTGCAGGCCCCAAGAGGCTCCTCGACAGGATTATCGCACTCACCATGCAATCTTCAGCAAGCCTGTTTCAGCGCCAGAAGCAATCCATCGTCGCATCGCCTCAACTCATTGAGTCGATTCGCTTGCTGCAACTGGCGCATACCGAACTGCATCAGTTCGTGGAGCGGGAAATCGAGAAGAACCCGCTCTTGGAATCTGCGTCAAACGATGGCGGGCCTTTTGACGATGCTTCGATTTCGGGAGCGGATCAGCCCCTCGGCCCTGGTGCAAACGCCGTTGAAGGGCTGACCGGGGCAGGGTCGCCTGAACGGCTCGGGCAATGGAAATCACTTCGCAACACGACCAACAACCCGCCGGGCAATGCCCCTTCCCTCGACGAGTTTGCCACCCTCGCCGAAACATTGCACGACCATGTCGCTCGTCAGATCGCCCTCACTGCGTTCACACCACAGGAGCGGCTGATCGCTGGCCAGCTTGCCGCCGATCTGGAAGACACTGGCTATCTTCGGGCAAACCTTTTGGAGCTGGCCGAGAGCCTAAATGTCCATGAGGCTGTTGTGGAACGGGTTCTCGGAACCTTGCAGCAATTTGATCCACCGGGAGTTTTTGCGCGAAGTCTCAGAGAATGCCTCGAGATTCAGTTGCGCCAGCGAAACCGGCTCGACCCGGCAATGGCAGCTTTGGTTGCCCATCTTGAAATGCTTGCGCGACGCGATTTTGAGGCGCTGAAGCAGCATTGCGGCGTCGATGAAGAAGACCTTCTCGACATGATGCATGAGGTTCGTGCGCTCGATCCAAAGCCTGGGAACAGATTCGAATCCGGTGCGTCTGAATCAATCATACCCGACGTCTGGGTCACGCCCTCGCCGCAAGGCGGGTGGCAGATCGAACTTGATCCCGCCACGCTGCCGAAGCTGCTGATCAACCAAACCTACTATGCCGAAGTCACGCGTCAAACTGCCCAAAATTCGAAAGATAAAGCATTTCTCGACGAATGCTTGCAAAACGCGAACTGGCTAATCCGCAGCCTCGATCAGCGCGCCAAGACGATTGTTAAGGTTGCGGCTGAAATCGTGCGTCAGCAGGATGCCTTTTTGGAACATGGCGTCGCCCACCTGCGGCCTCTCAATCTCAGAACCGTCGCTGACGCGATCGGCGTGCACGAGTCGACGGTAAGCCGGGTGACCTCGAACAAGTACATGCTTACCCCGCGCGGCGTCTTTGAACTGAAGTATTTTTTCACCGTAGCGATCGCGTCCTGCCAAGGCGGCGATGCCCACTCCGCCGAAGCTGTCCGGCATCGGATCAAAGCGATCATTGCCGCAGAATCTCCCGGCGACGTGCTTTCCGACGAGGACATCGCTGTCCGGCTGAAGGAAACCGGCATTGATGTTGCGCGCCGCACCGTCACAAAGTATCGCGAAGCAATGAACATCCCCTCCTCCGTGCAACGCCGCCGGGAAATGCGCTTGTGTTTTTAGATTTGGGTCAAAGCAGCCAACATCACGTTGCATTGCATCAAAGTGGAGACTTCGTTCATGGCCCGATCCGCAGCAGGCGTCATGAACGCTGTTCTGCACGACCCAGAAAAACCCGTCCCACCGTCTGGTCCAGCATGGGGTGCCATCATTTCGCTTTCCTTGGGCACCTTCGGGCTGGTCACGGCAGAGTTTCTGCCTGTCAGCCTGCTCACGCCCCTCGCGCATGATCTCGGTATCAGCGAGGGAGCGGCTGGACAGGCGATGACGGCGACAGCTATCGTCGGGGCGATCTCGGCGCCGACGGTGGCCATCATCACAAAGCGCCTGGACCGCAGGACCGTCATGTGGACCATGACGCTGCTGCTGATCCTGTCGGACGTTCTGGCGGCCGGCGCGTGGTCGCTGGCGGTTCTCCTGACTGCACGCGTCGTGCTCGGCATAGCGCTCGGAGGATTCTGGTCGATGTCGGCAGCACTGGCGATGCGGCTCGTTCCAAGCCACCTCCTGCCTCGCGCTATGTCGATCATCCTCACCGGCGTTTCCGTAGCTACCGTCTGCGCAGCTCCAATCGGCGCTTATGTCGGCGATATCTGGGGATGGCGAAGCGCCTTCATGCTCGCCGCAGCCGGCGGCGTCGCTACACTGCTCGTGCAGCTCATGACCATTCCGAGACTGCCTCCGATTGGAGTGACTAGCGTCCGCAGCCTGCTGGATGTGGCAAAGATTCCGATGGTCAAGGTTGCGCTTTTTGTCATCCTGCTGGTCGCTTCCGGCCACTTCGCCGGAATCACCTATATCCGCGCCTTCCTCGAAAAGATTCCCGCGCTTGACGTTGAGACGATCTCGCTTGTGTTGCTTGCTTTTGGCATCGGCGGATTCTTCGGCAATTTGGCCGGCGGGCTTCTGGCCGAGTACAGTCTCAAGGCAGTCGCGGCCCTTGCACCGCTGCTCATAGGGATAGCGGCTGTTTCGCTACTGACGGCGGGAGCATCGGCCTTCGCCTCGGGGATTGCGGTTGGCGCGTGGGGCTTTGCCTTCGGCGCGGTGCCGGTGGGATTACAGACGTGGATGGTGCGGCGGGCCGTTCCCGAGCAGGCCGAAAGCGCCGGTGTGCTGATGGTCGTAGCATTCCAAGTGGCAATCGCAGCCGGCGCGATTTTCGGCGGGCTATTGGTGGAGAATGCGGGGATCGCCAGCGCCATTGCCTACAGTGCTGTTGCCACGTTCGTCGCTGCCCTCATAGTTTTCCTGCTCGGCCCGAAGCGCGGAACCTAGACCGCCTGACAGGAGAGATCTCAGCAGCGCAGCGGGACGAGAGGTCCAATCGCATGCACGGCGCGGCGCGATCCTCCGCTTGCATGGACCCGCGGAAGCGCTTCGCCGGCTTCACCTCCGAGCATGGCGACGGACACCGGCATCTGCCGCACCGTTAAAGGCCACGTACAGCGACCTTAGAGGCTCGCGCGGAAGAAAACGACTTCGTCACAGCTCTGCGCGCCGGCGAGTAAGGACTGATTGCACGATTGCGAAGCATGAGGGACCATTACTACCGACTTGAGCATCGTTTGGAGGACTGCGATATCCCCGGTTGTGTGCGTCAAGTTCTGCAAAAAGGGGCGGCCATGATGCTGGTCATGCGGCTTGGCGCAGAGCGAGCTTCTTGTGCTCGCGCAGGTCGTCCATGTTGATGTATCGGTTGGCCTCCATC
>NZ_JAMYPY010000045.1:0-17225 GCF_040320605.1 Mesorhizobium sp. M0659 | reverse complement strand
CCCCCATCCCCCTTCGCCCCGGGGGCCCGCCCCTGTGAATAACCGCCTGGGGCCGCGCGGCCCCGCGGCCCCCGACGGAGTGGGGGTCGACGGAGTGGATGTCGACCCTTGGGGCGCAAGGCGAGGTGATGTTTGCCCCTATTGCCCTTCCTATGTCCGTCGCGGCGGTTGCCAGGTGGTTCCCCCACTCCGTCTCGGCTTCGCCGAGCCACCTCTCCCCCCTCCGGAGGGAGAGGAAAGTGTGGCGCGCCCCGATCTCTGGGCCGCGCCGGGCGCAGGGAGATACGCCCTATTTCTTAATCACGGCGTTGGCCTTGGCAGCCGCTTCCTTCAAGCCTGCCTCGGGGTCGCCGCCGAGATAGATTTTCTGCATGGCATCCGAGGTGATCTGGGCGACTTCTTCCCAGCCGGGGATGACCGGTGCAAAGCGAGCGTCGGGCAGCAGTGCGGTGAACGCGGCGAGGTCGGCATTGTTGACGTAATAGTCCATCTTGGCCTCTTCCTTGTTCACCGGCAGGAAGCCTTCCCCTTGCGTGAACTTGGCGCGCTGTTCGGTGGTGAACAGGAAGTCGAGCAGCTTCCAGGCCTCATCCTTGTTCTTGGAATTCTTGAACATGATGATGGAATCGGTGACGCCGTACGTGCCGCGCGCGCCGGTCGGTCCGGCGGGGATAGCGGCCACGCCATATTTCAGGTTCGGCGCCTCGTCCTTGATCTGGTTGGACAGGAAGGGTGCGGTGATCATCATGCCGACCTTGCCCTGCTTGAACAGGTTCTGGACGTCCTCGCGGTTGTTGGAGGTGACGCCGGGTTCCGTCAGGCCTTCGTCGATCATCGACTTGTAGAGCTTGGCGGCTTCGAGCGCGCCCGGCGTGCCGAGGCCCGACGTGCCATCCTTGTTGAGAATCTCGGTGCCTTGCGACCACATCGCATAGTAGTAATAGACGTCGGTCTCGATCTCCTTGCCCTGCAGGCCGAAGCCGAACGTGCCGGTGCCCAGCGCCTTGATCTTGCGCGCATCCTCCTGCAACTCGGTCCAGGTTGCCGGCGGGTTGGCGATTCCGGCCTTCTCGAACAATTCCTTGTTGTAGTACATGGCGCGCGCCGAAGCCGCGATCGGCAGGCCATAGGTCTTGCCCTCCATGATCGACGGCGACAGGAAGGTGTCGATGAAGCGGTCCTTGAAGTCTGGCTTGATGTAGGCGTCGAGCGGCTCGGCGACATCCTGCTGGACGAAATCGATCAGCCAGCGGGTGCCGATGATCGACAGGTCGGCATTGGTACCGGCGGTGATGTCGGTGGTCAGCTTCTGCAGCAGCACGTCCCACGGCACAACTTCGAACTTGACGGTGATACCCGGGTTGGCTGCCTCGAATTCCTTTTTCACCGCTTCGAAATACGGGCCGGTCTTGGCGCTGTATTCGGCGACGGTTACGCGCACCTCGCCGGCATCTGCCTGCGCGGCCAGGGCGAGCAGGCTCATTCCGGCCATCAGGCCGACAGTCCATTTTGCAAGCTTCATTCGATCTCTCCCATTTGATTGCGCCTGCGCTCTTGCGGCTTCCAGGCGACCAAGGCTTAATGTGACTTTCCTACATTATCCATCATTTGACCTCGTGCAAGCGGATTATCCTGTTGCTTAATTACATTTCTTAAAATAGCGTTTTCCGATTATCGTATCCCAGGGAGGCGCGCAGCGTGGTTTCAAAGGCCGAATTCGCAGGCAAGACCGTGCTGGTGACCGGCGCCGGCGGCGGGCTCGGCTCGGCTATTGTGGCGCTGCTGGCCGAACGAGGCGCGCGCGTCGTCGGCTGCGACCAGTCGCAAGACCAGCTCGGCAGTCCGCATCTGGCGTCGGGCCACGTCTTCGACCTTCTCGACCGGATCTCCACCGATGCCGCGATCACGGCGATCCTCGGGAAAGACGGCGTGCCCGACATCCTGATCAACAATGCCGGCTGGACGCGCGCCGAGACTCTTGCAGCGCTGACCCCCGACAAGATCACGCATGAGCTCGACCTCAATCTGACCGGGGTGATGCTGTTCGCCGATCCGCTGATCAAGGCAATGGCCGCGCGCGGTTCGGGCAGCGTCGTCTTCATCTCTTCCGTCAACGCCATCGCCCATTTCGGCAACCCGGCCTATGCCGCGGCCAAGGCCGGCATCAATGCCTATGCCAAAGCGATCGCTGTGGAACTCGGCCGCAGCGGGCTGCGCGCGAATGTCGTCTGCCCCGGCTCGATCCGCACTGCCGCCTGGGACCATCGCCTGGCCAAGAACCCGGATGTTCTCGGCAAGCTCAAGCGGCTCTATCCGCTCGGCCGCATCGTCGACGCCACGGAAGTGGCCGAAGCGGTGGCCTTCCTTGTTTCGGATCGCGCATCGGGGATAACCGGCGCGGTGGTGCCGGTCGACGCCGGACTGACCGCCGGCTTCCTGCCCTTCATCGACGACATACTGGGAGCGTAGCCATGACCGACGTTGAGTTCCGCGACCTGTCGAAATCCTTCGGACGCCACAATATCCTCGAAAACATCAGCCTCGACATCAAGAGCGGCGAGTTCGTCGTGCTGGTCGGCCCTTCCGGCTGCGGCAAGTCGACCTTGCTGCGCATGCTGGCCGGGCTGGAGCCGATCACCGCAGGCGACCTCTTGATCGGCGGCGTGCGCGCCAACGATTTGCCGCCACAGCAGCGTAACATCGCGATGGTCTTCCAGTCCTATGCGCTGTTTCCGCACCTGAAAGCGGCCGACAATATCGGCTTTGGCCCAAAGATCCGCGGCGAAAGCCGCACGGCAATCGACGCCAAGGTGAAAAAGGCCTCAGGCGTCCTCAACCTGTTCTCCTATCTCGACCGCTATCCCCGGGAACTGTCGGGCGGCCAGCGCCAGCGCGTCGCAATGGGCCGCGCCATCGTGCGCGAACCCTCGGTGTTCCTGTTCGACGAGCCGCTCAGCAATCTCGACGCGCAATTGCGCGTGCAGATGCGCACCGAGATCAAGGCGCTGCACCAGCGGCTGAAATCGACCATCGTCTATGTCACCCACGACCAGATCGAGGCCATGACCATGGCCGACCGCATCGTGGTGATGGACCGCGGCAAGATCCAGCAGGTCGGCGCACCGCTGGAGCTCTACGACCGTCCCGCCAACAAATTCGTCGCCTCCTTCATCGGCTCGCCGTCGATGAGTTTTGTCTCCGGCGCCCTGAAGACGACGCCCGAGAAAAGCTGGTTCGAATCGGCCGGCGGAGGGCGACTGGCGCTCGGCAGCAAGACGGTGCCGGCTGGCAGCACGGTCGAGGCCGGCATACGGCCCGAACACTTCGTCATCGGCGAGGCTGTCGACGCGATGGCGATCAAGGTCGATGTCGTCGAGCCGACCGGCTCGGAAACCCATGTCTATGGCGCCATCGGCGCTGACACGGTGCGCGCCGTGTTCCGCGATCGGATACAGGTCAAGCCGGGTGAAATGCTGCCGGTCTCGGTCGCGCCTGCAAACATCCATCTGTTCGACACGGCGACAGGCCTGCCGCTATGACAGCGCCGGCATGAAAACGAAAACACCACGATGAAGACGACAACCCAGAAATGAAAACGCCGGCCGACATCATCACGCGCCTGCAGCTGATGTCGCAGGACGGCACCAAATCGGACCGCCGCCTGGCCGGCCTCGTGCTGACCGATCTCGACTTCGCCTCCAAGGCGGCAATCTCGGAAATTGCCGCGCGCGTCGGCGTCAGCGAGCCGACGGTCACCCGTTTCTGCCGCAATCTCGGCTGCGAGGGTCTGCGCGATTTCAAATTCTACCTGGCGCAGGCGATCGCCATTGGCGGCCAGTATCTGTCGCCCGAACCGCTGAACCGCGACGCGCGCGAGCAGCGCATTGCGTCGGCCATCACCGAAGCGGCAATCGCCGCCATCCAGCGCGCCAGCGAAAACCTCGACATGAAGACGCTGGTGGGCGTGGCCGCGCGCATCGTCAGTTCGGGCAATGTGCTGTGCATCGGCTCCGGCGGCATTTCCTCGATGATGGCGACCGAGATGCAGAACCGGCTGTTTCGGCTCGGCGTGCCGGTGCTGGCGCAGATCGACGGGCAATTGCAGCGCATGTATGCCGCGGTCGCCACATCGGAGACGACGCTGATCGCGTTCTCGGTGTCCGGCTATGCGCGCTCGGTGATCGACGCCGTGCAGGTGGCCCAGCAATATGGCGCCACCACCATCGCCGTAACTCCGCCGGAATCAGCGCTCGCCAAGGCCGCCGACACCGTCATCCAGTTCCAGTCGCTGGAAGACGGCAACATCTACAAGCCGACCTCGTCGCGCTATGCGCTGCTGTCGATCGTCGACATGATCGTCACCTCCGTGGCCGAGACGCGCGGACCCAGGGTTCTCGAAAACCTGCGCCGCATCAAGCAGAGCGTGAACACGCTGAAGGTCGACGATCCGAAATTGCCGCTGGGGGATTGAGAGCGGGGCGGAAGCTGCCAATCTCGTGGGGGAGATGTCCGGCAGGACAGAGGGGGGCGCTGTTCCGCCGACAGATCAAGGGGCTGCATGCGGCAACGCTGGATCTTCGATCAGCGGCTGAGCGCCCCGATACGCTGCGCCAGCACCGCCGGATCACCCGCGACACGCACCGTCTTCAGCCGCGCCGTGCCGCCTGCAATGACCGACACGGCCGATGCCGGAACGCCCAGCGCCTTGGCCGCCAGCCGTTCCAGCGCCGCATTGGCCGCGCCATTCTCCGGCACGGCGCGCACGCGCGCCTTCAAACGGCTGCGCCCGTCGGCCGATACCTCGACGCCTTCGAGCCTGTCCACCGAACACTTCGGTGTCAGCCGGATAAACAGGTCGATGCCGTCGACGCGCAAGCGGAATGGCGCGCTCATGCCATCGTCAGGCTCACAGGACCAGCGGCGCTATCGTGGTGAGAATGAGCTGCCTGAGAAAGAACAGGAGCAGAAGCAGGATGATCGGCGAAATGTCGACGCCGCCGAGGTCGGGCATGAACCGACGGATCGGCCGCAGCGCCGGCTCGGTCAGCCGGTAGAGCATGTTGCCGATGCTGCCGACAAATTGATTGCGCGAGTTGACGACGTTGAACGCATAGAGCCAGGAAAAGATCGCCGAGGCGATGATGACCCACCAGTATAGGTCCAGCGCCATGACGATTGTTTGAATGAGGGCGAGCATGCCGGTCTCCGATTGTTGCCGACATGTAGCCATTGCGCGCGAAACCGGCAAGGGCCGGTCGCCTACAAGCACCGGGCACAAGGGAATTCGGCAAAACCCCGCCTTGACAGGAAACCGCAGCCTTCGATAAATGCGCCATCCGCTGGACGGGGCTGTAGCTCAGCTGGGAGAGCGCGTCGTTCGCAATGACGAGGTCAGGAGTTCGATCCTCCTCAGCTCCACCAGCGGATTTTTCCTGCCTGTCGACACATCTGACTTCCGACACGTCTCGTCAAAGCCCCGCCTTCGCTGCGAGATAGGGTGCCAGGGCAAGCGAGTAGCTGGCGGTCAGATGATGACTGTCCCGCCAAACAATGATGTTGCCGACAACTGCCGGGCATAGTTGCGGTCCGCAAATGGCATCGACCATATCGATAGCGCGCACATTTTTCTGTCCCTCCGCGGCCAGCGCCAACACGTTGCTCCGCTCTATATCGCTCAGTTTGGTGACGCATTTCGTTGGGGTCGAACCCAGGCAATCGCCCGGGTCGAATTTCATAAATGGCGTGTTGCGGATGGCAACGATTTGCGAGCCGGCGTCCGTCAGCCCGCTCCAGAGACTTCGCAGCCCCTCGATCATCACGTCTTGCTGAACCGCTCCGTAATTGGACTGGCTGGTGAAGATCAGATCCGGTTTCAGCTTTAGGATCTCGGCCAGCACCTTTTCGTGCCACTGCGCGCATAAGACGTTGGGTTTGCCATCCGCCGTGATGGCCACGCGGGTGAATGGGCAGGCGGATTTTGTAAAGGTAACCAGTTTGAAGTTGCGGTCCTTTGCGATCTTGTCCAGTGCCGGCACCCACTGGGCTGCATGAGAATCTCCCACCAGAACCATTGTTTTCGCACCCGTGGGATCGCCTAGAGAGCATCGTTTGGGCTCCGAGCTTTCCTCCTGGTGGCACTTCCTTGCATACACGACCGGCACGTCCCGCCTCAGCCGGGCCAGCGGCGGCAGAAGGTTCACACCGTCCGGGACCACGGCGCCGGAGACGAGAGCGGCGGGCCCAGGGTAGGAAGGCGTGCCGATCAGCGCGGTGTCGATGCGTTCGGTCTTCAGAAAGAGCAGCAGGCTGCCGGATGCGGCCACGCATGTGAGAACCGCCGCGGTGCCGTACCCCAGCGGCTTCCACCAGGCGCCGCCCCGGGCTTGCCGGTAGCGCTGCTCAACATATCGATAGGACAGATCCGATAGAAACAGGGTCGCCGCAATCAGGCCGAAACCGCCGGCAAGGGTCAGCGAATGACCCTGCGCCTGGAAGATGGTGATCAGCGGCCAATGCCATAGATAGACCGAGTAGGAGCGATCGCCGATGAAACGAAGTGGCAACGAATCGAGCCCACGTAACCGGCCGACTTCAACCTCGCCAGCCAGGATGACCAGCACTGTGGCCAAGGTCGGCAACAACGCACTGACGCCGGGAAATGGAGTTGCAGCGGAAAACAGCAAGGCGGACGCAACGATGCCCAGGATGCCGGCGATCGCCAGCCACTGTCTAGTGAGTGCCGCCAGTCGAAACCGGTGTTCGGTCAGCACCAGCAGACCACCCAGCGCCAATTCCCACAGGCGGGTATGGCTGACGAAATAGGCCTGGGCCGGATCCGTCGCCGTCAAAACGACAGAGGCAACAAGTGATGCCGCGAAAATGAGCGACAACGCCCCGATCAAGCAGGCCCTCAGCGGAAGGTCACGGCGGCGCGCCAGCCAGATCACGCCGATCATCACCAACGGCCAGGCGATGTAGAACTGCTCTTCGATGGAAAGCGACCAGTAGTGTTGCACCGGGCTCGGCAAGGTGTCGGCCTCGAGATAGCTGACCGCAATCGAGGCCAGCCGCCAGTTCTCGACATAAAGAGCGCTCGCCACGATCTGGTTGCCTATTTCCTCCCAGCGCGCCTTTGAGATGAAAAGCAGCGTGCCCAGCAATGCCACTAGCAGCACCAGGGTTGCTGCCGGCAACAACCGTCGCACCCGTCGCGAGTAGAATTCGATCAGTGAAATCTGGCCGTCGCGCAACGCCATCTGCGCCAGCAGGCCGGTGATCAGATAGCCCGAGATGACGAAAAAGACGTCGACGCCGACATAGCCGCCGGGCAGCACAGCCGGCCACAGGTGATAGACCACGACAAGCGCGACGGCCAGTCCGCGCAACCCTTGTATTTCGGGTCGAAACCGACGGTTCTGATCGATTGTCACCGGGTATCCCCCAACAGTCTCAGCCGGCCTGGATCAACCGGCAGTCCGCGCCACGATCTTCATAAGGGCAGAGTGCCGTGAGGCAAGAGCCGATCGCAGCAGTTCATTCCCTTTCCGTCTCCAGTCCGCTCACCAGCGTGCCGACGAAACCCAGCAGCTCACTTTCGAGGTCGGTGGACGCCAGGCCAATGAAACGGTCTTCGAGCGAGATGGCGACGATCCCATGCACGGCGGAGAACAGCGTGCGCGCGCGGGCCAAAAGCTCCGGCGTTGCCGCCGCCGGGAGCAGCGCCGCCAGCGGCTCGACCAGATGCTGGATCAGCACGGCATGTTCGGCCAGATGCCATCCGGGCACCGCCACGCCTGGCGCCATGCGATGCTCGAACAGCGCCTTCCACGCCATGCGATTGTCGCGCGCGAAAGAGAGATAGGCTTTGGCCAGAGCCCTCAGCTTGGCCCTTGGCTCGGCCGCGCCGGTCGCCTCCTGTTCCAACGCCGCCCCAAGTCTTGCCAGCGTGATCGAGTTGACGTGCAGGATGAGCTCGTCGAGGTCTGCGAAGGCGGTGTAGAGCGCGCCCAGCGCGCAGCCGGCATCGGCCGTGATGTCGCGTGCGCGCAGGCCGGCGAGCCCCGAGGCTTGAATGCGCGCGTGCGCGGCCTCGATCAGCCTGCCTTTGAGATCCTCGCGTTTGGCGTTCCGTTTTGCGGTCATTAACCTTCCTTATGCGCAAGTCATGAACAACGTTCATTTTATCCTTGAACGCCGTTCACAGTGTGCTACATTGCGTCGTGAACAACGTTCATAGAGGAGAAACGGAAATGTTGAAACAGTTTTTTGCTCTCGTTCGCGGCCGAAGCTACGAAGCCGCCGAGGCGGTCGTCGACCGCAACGCGCTGATAATCCTGCGCCAGCAGATCCGCGATTGCGCCGACGCTATCGCGGCCGCCCGCCGGGCGGTTGCAATTGCCATCGCCCAGAATGAACAGGAAGTCGCGCAGTACAAGAAGCTTGTCCTCCGCATCGACGATTTGGAGAAGCGCACGATCGCCGCGATCGAGCAGGGACAGAATGAACTGGCCCGCGAAGCCGCCGAAACCATCGCCATGCTGGAAGCCGAACGCGACGCCTCCGCCGAGGCGCAGAAAAGCTTCGGCACCGAGATCGAGCGTCTCAAGCGGATCATCCGCGTCTCCGAAATGCGCCTGCGCGAATTGCAGCGCGGCCAGCGCATCGTTGCCGCGGTCGACTCGACCCAGCGCCTGCGAGAAAGCGCGCCCGGCTCCAGCCTGTCGGCGCTCAGGGACGCCGAGGAGACGCTGCTGCGCCTGCGCACCAGGCAAAAGCAGATCGACGCCACCGGGGCCGCCATGGCCGAGATGGAACAGTCGGGCGATCCTGCCGCGGTCAGCGAGAAGCTTGCGGCCGCCGGCTGCGGCGCGCCGCTGAGAAGCAGCGCCGACGCCGTGCTCGAACGGCTCCTGATTGTATCCAGCCTGAAACAGACCCACGCCCAACCAACCTAACCTTGAAACGAAAGGACCATATCGATGACCCCGAACACCTATTCCCCCAAGGACTCAAGCGCCTGGAAGACCTTCACCATGGCCAGTTTCGCCGTTGCCGCCACGATGATGGCCGGCGGCATCTACTTCATGGAGGCGAGCTTCGCCGCCAAGGGGTTTTATGCGATGGCCGCCATCATGCTCGTGCACACCTCGATCACCATCACCAAGACGCTGCGCGACTCGGAGGAGGCAAGCCGCTTCATCAACCGGCTGGAAGACGCCAAGACCGAGAAGTTGCTGATGGAAGTCAGCCGCAGTAACGAAGTGTAACCGGGTTCCCGCTAAACAAGGCTCAACGCGCAAGACCGCTGATCAATCCAGCCAGGATTTTTAATCGGTCTTGCCCAATGGAAGTCGCCGCTATGGAAATCGCCCCGATCAATCGTCCGACAGCTCATCTGATGACATCCAGGCGCTTTGCGCCCTTGTTCTGGACGCAGTTCCTGTCCGCCTTCAACGACAATTTCCTCAAGAACACGCTGGTGTTCCTTATTCTGTTCACGCTGGCGGCGGACCAGGCGGCATCACTGGTCACCTTGGCGGGCGCCGTCTTCATGGCCCCCTTCCTGCTCCTGTCGGCGCTCGGCGGCGAGCTCGCCGACCGCTTCGACAAGGCGCTCATAGCCAAGCGTCTGAAATTCGCCGAGATCGCCGCGGCGGGTGTCTCCGTCGTCGGCATCGCCCTGTCGTCCATTCCCGTGCTGATGACGGCGCTGTTGATGTTCGGCATTATCTCGGCGCTGTTCGGACCGATCAAATACGGAATCCTGCCCGATCACCTCGAACGCAAGGAACTGCCCAAGGCCAACGCCTGGATCGAGTCAGCCACGTTTGCCGCGATTCTCGGCGGCACCATAGCCGGCGGCGTCGTTTCCGCCGATGGCATCGGCGTCGCGGTGTTCGGACCGATCATGATGGCGCTCGCCGTCGGTTGCTGGCTCGTCAGCCGCTATATCCCGTCCACCGGTTCGGCGGCGCCCGACCTTGTCATCGACAAGAACATCTTCCGCTCGACCTGGCGCCAGGTCGCCGAATTGCGCACCGACACGCGCATCTGGCGCGCCGGCCTGATGACGTCGTGGTTCTGGCTGATCGGCGCCATCGTGCTCTCGCTCCTGCCGGTCCTGATCAAGGATTCGCTCGGCGGCAACGAAATGGCCGTCACCGTCTACCTCGCCGTGTTCGCCGTCTCGATCGCCATCGGTTCGGCCATCGCCGCCTGGATGTCGCAGGGCCGCATCGTGCTGTTGCCGGCACCGGTCGGCACGGCGCTGCTCGCCCTGTTCGGCCTGCATCTCGCCTGGACCATCTCCAGTATGACGCCGTCGCCCCAGGCGGAAACCCTTGGCGCATTCTTCGCCGGCCCAAACACGATCCGCGTCGCCATCGACCTCGCCGGCATGGCCATTGCAGCCGCTTTCCTGGTGGTGCCGACCTTCGCCGCCGTGCAGGCCTGGTCGCCCGAAGCGCGGCGCGCCCGGGTCGTCGCCGCCGTCAGTATCGTCAATGCCGGCTTCATGACTGGCGGCGGCATCATCATGGCCCTGATCCAGACGAAGGTCTCGACCGGCGGCATCCTGTTCGGCCTCGTCGCGGCCAATGCGATTGCCGCCTGGCTGATGCTGAAATATTTGCCGACGAACCCCTTCCGTGACTTCGTCTCCATCCTGTTTCGCGCTTTCCTGCGCCTCGAAGTCGAGGGCATGGAAAACCTCAAGGCGGCCGGCAAGGCGCCGATCCTGGCGCTCAACCATGTCAGCTTCCTCGACGGTCCGCTCGCCTTGACGCTGACCGATGAGGAACCGGTCTTCGCCATCGACTACACCATTGCCCAGGCTTGGTGGATGAAGCCGTTCATGAAACTTGCCCGCGCTTTGCCGCTCAACCCGGCCAAGCCGATGTCGACCCGCACGCTGATCAAGATCGTGCAGGGCGGCGACCCGCTGGTGATCTTCCCGGAGGGACGCATCACCGTGACCGGCGGCCTGATGAAGGTCTATGACGGCGCCGCCATGGTTGCCGACAAGACCGGCTCGATGGTTGTGCCGGTGCGCATCGACGGGCTGGAGAAGACCTACTTCTCGCGGCTGAGCTCGCAGCATGTGCGCCGCCGCCTGTTCCCGAAGGTCAAGGTGACCATTCTGGAACCGGTCAAGCTCGAGGTGCCGCAGGAGCTGAAGGGCCGCAAGCGCCGCGCCGCGGCGGGTTCCGCGCTCTACCAGGTGATGTCGGATCTCGTTTTCCGCACCCAGGACATAGACAAGACCGTACTGGAAAAGATCATCGAGACGGCGAACGAACGCGGCATGAAACAGCTCGCAGTTCAGGATCCGGTCACCGGTTCTCTCAGCTACAGCAAGCTGCTCACGGCTGCCGCCGTGCTTGGTGAGAAGTTCCAGAACCTTTATGCCGACCAGCAGACGCTGGGCATCATGCTGCCCAATGCCAACGGCTCTTGCGCGACACTGCTCGGCGTCATGTCCGCCGGCAAGGTTCCGGCGATGATGAACTTCACCGCAGGTGCTGCCAATATTCTGTCCGCCTGCAAGGCCGCCGAAGTCCGCACCGTGCTGACGTCCCGCGCGTTCGTCGAACAGGCAAAGCTCGGCGCTGTAGTCGAGGAACTCGGTCGCTCGGTCGACATCGTGTGGCTCGACGATCTCAGAAAGACCATCAGTCTCAAGGATAAGCTGCTCGGCTTGCTGCGCAAGTCGACGCCGCGCGCGAAACGCAAGCCCGGCGATGCGGCGGTGATCTTGTTCACCTCGGGTTCGGAAGGCACGCCGAAGGGCGTCGTTCTGACCCACCGCAACATCCTGGCCAACGCCGCCCAGGCGGCGTCGCGTATCGACTTCCATTCGGGCGACAAGGTGTTCAACGTGCTGCCGATCTTCCACTCCTTCGGCATGACCGCGGGCACGGTGCTGCCGTTGATCTCCGGCGTGCCGGTCTATTTCTACCCCTCGCCGCTGCACTACCGCCTCGTGCCGGAACTGATCTACGGCTCGAACGCGACGATCATCTTCGGCACCGACACCTTCCTCTCCGGCTATGCCCGCACCGCGCACCCCTACGACTTCCGCTCGATACGCTATTGTTTTGCCGGCGCGGAGCCGGTCAAGACAGCGACGCGCATGACCTATATGGAGAAGTTCGGCGTCCGCATACTCGAGGGCTATGGCGTCACCGAGACGGCGCCGGTGATCTCCATCAACACGCCGATGTACAATCGCTCTGGAACCGTCGGCAAGATCATGCCCGGCATGGAATACCGCCTCGATCCGGTCCCCGGCGTCGACGAAGGCGGCCGGCTGTTCGTGCGCGGCCCCAATGTCATGGCCGGTTATCTCCGGGCCGAGAAGCCCGGCGTGCTCGAACCGCTCGACGACGGCTGGCATGATACGGGCGACGTCGTCGCTATCGACGAAGGCGGCTTCATCACCATTCGGGGCCGCGCCAAGCGCTTCGCCAAGATCGGCGGCGAGATGATCTCGCTCGCCGCTGTCGAAGCGCTGGCCGGCGAATTGTGGAAGGGCTCGCTGTCGGCGGTCGCCACAGTGCCCGACGCGCGCAAGGGCGAAAAGCTGATCCTCATCACTGAGGCATCCGGCGCCACACGAGCGGAATTCCTCGCCTACGCCAAGGCCAACGGCGCCATGGACCTGATGGTCCCGGCCGAAGTGCGGGTGGTCTCAAAGGTACCGGTCCTTGGCTCCGGCAAGCTCGACTTCGCCGCCGTGACAAAAATGGTGCGCGACGAAGAGGCCTTGAAGACCAAGGCCGCCTGACCCGGCTACGGCAACGGGCCGACGCAAGAGCCGGCCCGTTCAGTATGATCAACCCTTCGCATGCCGCTGCGAGATCAGCATCGCCATGCGCTGGACTGCCCGCAGCTCCATTTCCACGCCCGGCGACGATGCCAGCGCCGGCATGTTGAGCGCCACCACGGTCAACGGCTCGAGCGTCGCCAGCAGCACATGGGTCGCCTCAAATTTCTCGAACAGCCATGCCAGCTGCTCGCGTATATCCTGGTCGACTGGCGCCCCCGGCTGCGTATCGGCGAGCGAGCGCACGGGCTCCTGCTCCAGTGCACGGGCCAGCACCTTCAGGTCGAAGTCGCCGAGGTCCCCTGCCGGCAGGATCAGCGCGCCGTCGACAAGGATATGGCTCTGCAGGCCGCGCAGGAAGCGCGCCGAGTCGGTGAGATCACCCTCGGCCATGTGTTTCAGCAACGAGTCGCGGCGCTTCTCCGCGGTGAGGCTGACGCTGTAATTGTAGATGACTGCCAGCAGCGTCGCCGACAGCACGATCACCACGCCCTGCACACTGCCGCGCCAGCCGAGATCGTCGATGCCGCCCAGCGCCAGCCCGGCGAAAACCGAGCTCAGCGTAATCACGGTAAAGGCGCCGATCGTGTCGCGATGGCCGAGGCTGGCGCGTCCAAGGCCGATCGTCAGCCAGCACAGGAACAGGATGGCGATGCCGCCAAGCCGAACCGGCACTTCGAACAGGCCGGGCCGGTAGTCGGTGACCATGAACGGAATGATCAACAGCAGCGACAGCGCCATGCGCTCGACCGTGCGGTTTTCGGCCGCCGACAGGCTGTCGCGATCGCGCGTCATCACCAACCAGCCGATGGCGAGAAAACCTCCGAACTGGAAGGCAAGTAGTACCGCCATTCGCCATGGCTCGGCAAAGCGTTCCGGGATCGGCGCCAGAACGAAGAACAGCAGGGCACCGCCGGCGGCGAAGAACTTGAGAGCGAACGGCGCGTGCCGGCGCAGCAGGCCTTCGGTCAGCAGCAGTGCGGCCAGCGGCAGCAGACCCGCCGCCGCGATGGTGACGAAGCGGAAAAGGGCAAGACCCGTGGTCCAGTCGAGGGTGCGGCAGGCGAGCAGAACCGTCAGCACCCGCAAACCGAACAGAAAACGCCGCGACAGCGGATCGCCGGTGTCGCGCCCGCCGACGACCGATATCACGATCAGCAGCCCGAACAGCGCCGCCAGCGAGGTGATGGTGTCGGCCACGAGCGTGTCGTCGAGGTTCATCGGTCAGCGCCCATCAGCTCACACCCAGGCATCATCACGGATGAAGCCATCAGCGTGTCCATGGTCTCAGCACATTCCATTGGCGGCTGCTATCCGCCCAGTGTACCACCGGCAAAACCAGCCGCTGCAGCGTGGCCGCCGCACCTGCTACCGCAAGGGCGGCAAGCGAGCCGCGCGGAACCGCGTCGGCGAGATAGGTGCGCGCCGACTGAAAGCTCATCTGGCCGATCTGCAGCACATCATCGCCGCGCGTGTAGTCGAGTTCCTTGCGGCAGAACTCGTTAAAGGTCTCGACGCGGTGCTTGGCCGCCTCGTCGAAGGTCTTCTTCAGATCGTCCGAGCCGCCCGTATAGGCGTTGGTGATGACGAAGCGCTCTTCGTCGAAACCAGCTTCGGGGCCGACACCGAAGACATGGCGATGGCGCGCCATGATCTGCCGCGCCAGAAGCACATGGGTAAGCGAGCGGCGCGCGCCGGCATGCGGTCCTGGGAACACATTGCTGAACGCCTCCGCGACCATGCCGACGACAGCGGGTACCTGGGTGACATTGGAAATCCAGATCGGCCGCAGTTGATTGCGCAAAAACATCAGGAAGCAGGTCAGGCCGTAAAGGATCCAGCTCAGCCCGCGGCTGCGCTCGTCGGGATCGATCATGACCAGACCGAGGTGCAAGACTTCATAGGGCTTGCCGGCGAGCGATATCTCCATCAGCGCCAGCGCGTTGAAGGCGATCGGCTGCCGGTCGCTGCGCCGGTAGACAATGGTGATGATGGAATGTTCCAGCCGGCTGCGGTCGCCGGAAAACACGCCATAGGTCAGGCTGCCGAACTTCAGTGTCTTGGACGCTACCAGCCGCAGATCGCTGCTCAGCTGCTCCAGTTCGGCAGCCTTCATCCAGCGCCCGGGCCGCTCCACGACGCGCGTCTCGTAGTCGGCGGATACGCGCATGCGCACATCCATGAACCGACCCGGCAGCAGCTGCAGAACCGCCTTGAGCACTATTTTTCCCCTTTGCAAGAACTCCGACCGTATAGTGGCCGCCGTCCACCTAAGACGCGGTAAACCCGAGACGGCAGTTCTTGGTTGTACTCAACAAAGTAAAAGAACAGCTGCCAGCCAGTGCGGGCTCAGCTTTCCGCAGCAACCAGATGGCCGCCGCCGACATCGTTCAGCGCCAGCTTCAGCGGCGCCTCCCCGATCCTGCGGGTGGCGCTCGGGATTTCCTGGTCGAGGCGCGCGAAGCGCGTTCTGCGCTGCGCCGGATCGGGCACCGGCACGGCGTCGATCAGCCGCCTGGTGTAGGGATGGCGCGGGTTGGAAAACACCTGGTCGCGCGTGCCCATCTCGACGATCTGGCCGAGATACATGACGGCAACGCGGTCGGAAATGTTCTCGACCACCGCCATGTCGTGCGAGATGAAGAGATAGGCGACGCCGAATTCGCGCTGCAATTCCTTCAGCAAATCGAGCACACGCGCCTGCACCGAGACGTCGAGCGCGGAGACGCTTTCGTCAGCGATGATCAGTTTTGGTCGTAGCGCCAGCGCTCGGGCGATGCAGACGCGCTGGCGCTGGCCACCGGAGAATTCGTGCGGGTAAAGCTCCATCTGGTCGGCCGACAGGCCGACACGCTCGAACAGCGCCCCCACCCGTTCGCGGCGCTCGTCCTTGGAGGCGATGCCATGGATCACCAGCGGCTCGGCGACGAGCTCGCCGACGCGCATGCGCGGATCGAGCGAAGCGAAGGGATCCTGGAAAATCATCTGGACGTCACGGCGCACCGCCTTGCGCTCGTCGCGGCCAAGACCGGAGAGATTGCGCCCGCCAATGACGATGTCGCCGCTATACGGCGCCAGTCCGGCCAGCGCCTTGGCGGTCGTCGACTTGCCGCAGCCGGATTCGCCGACCAGAGCAAGCGTTTCGTTGGGCGCGATCGAGAAGCTGACGCCCTCGACGGCGTGGACGCGGCGGGTGACCCGGCCAAAGATGCCGCCACGCAGATCGAAGCGGACATGCAGGTCGTTGACCTCGGCGACATTGGCCGGTTTCAAGACGTCAATCGCATCCCTGGATTTCTGTCGACCGACACCACTGCCGATGCGCGGCACGGCAGCCAGCAGTTCGCGCGTATAGTCGGCCTGCGGGCGGGCAAAAATATCCGATGTCGTGCCTTCTTCGACCATGCGGCCGTCGCGCATGACGATGACCCGGTCGGCCATTTCGGCAACCACGCCCATATCGTGGGTGATCAGGATGACGCTGGTGCCATGCTGGCGCTGCAGGTCGCGCAACAGCTCCAGCACTTCGCCTTGCACGGTGACGTCGAGCGCCGTCGTCGGCTCATCGGCGATCAGCACGTCGGGCTCGAGCGCCAGCGCCATGGCGATCATCACCCGCTGGCGCATGCCGCCGGAGAGTTCGTGCGGAAACTGCTTTAGCCGGCTTTCCGCCTCCGAAATGCGCACCGCCTTCAACGCCTCGATCGCGCGCTGGCGGGCTTGCGCCGACGACAGGCTGGTATGCGCTTCGATGGATTCGGTCAGTTGCCGGCCGATCGACAGCACCGGATTGAGCGAGGTCATCGGCTCCTGGAAGATCATGGCGATGCGGTCGCCGCGAATGCGCCGCATCTGGCGTTCGTCGAGGGTTGCTAGGTCGGTGTCGCCCCGATTCCCATCCCGAAGACGGATCATGCCTGACGATATGCGCGCCGCCGGCTGCGGCAAAAGCTGCATGATCGCCAGCGCGGTCATCGACTTGCCGGAGCCGGATTCGCCGGCAATGCAAAGCGTCTCACCGCGCGCCAGCGTCAGCGACAGGTTGGAGACTACATTGCGCTCGCCGTCCTCGCCGCGCACGCTGACGGAGAGGTTGGCGATGGAGAGGACGGGGGTGTCGGCGAGGGTCATTGTGGGTGGAGCCCTGCGACGGATTGGTTCCGTCGCACCATTCGCACAAACCTTGGCGCTGCCCCCCACCCGGACGTCCGGTCCGACCTCCCCACAAGGGGGAGGTAGGGCGGCAGCGCTTTACCCTCCGCCTTGTGGGGAGGGTCGCTGCGAAGCAGCGGGGTGGGGGTGCAGCGCCGACCTGACATCATTCAAACACGCAACGCGGAAAATAGAACGACACCACCCAATTCGGCATGTCGACGATCTCGCTGATGCGCAGATCACCACA
>NZ_JAMYPY010000044.1:0-20173 GCF_040320605.1 Mesorhizobium sp. M0659 | reverse complement strand
AAGACCAACAATTCCAAGCGGTTGCAAAAGCTGCAGCGTAGAAGGTTCGGTGAAAAGGAGTGCCGGGAGAAGGGGGGATGGTGCCCAGAGGCGGAATTCAAGTGAAGAAAATCCCGTTTTGCTTTCAGATACTTAGGGGAATGTTAGCCGCATCTGCTACCAACATAAATACCAACAAAATATTCCTGTGGATTGGTTCGGTTCCTGCTATTTCTCTCAATGCCTTGCACCTGCACCTTGTCTCTTCCGGTTTAGTCTACATCCTTCTTGGTCATACCTCATCATGCGGGGTCGAGTGAAGACCACGGCTGGCCAAGACGACTTAATCAGAACGGATGGCCATTGCGCCCAATATCGGGATCGCTTTAGGCGGTTTCTGAAAGCCGACATCGTGCGAAGAACAGGTGGCTATTTACGGGTCCTGAGACCTTGGCCCATACCACCGCTTTATAGGGTGGACGCGGCGCAGCGAAAAGCGCCGCCAGCCGTTCCTCATGTTGCTCCAGGCTGATGATGTGATCCGCGAACACAGACTTTTTTGGATTTGCCGCAGGCACAAGCTCTTTCGCAGCCGGTGCGATTTGGCTGCTCAAACCTGACAATGAAGCGGTTTTTTCGCTACTCCGCATTTCTGACTCGATATATCTCTATATCTCTTGCGCCTCGTGCAAGCTCTGCCGGGCCTGTTGCAGTGATTGATGCAAGTTCGCCAGCAATTCGTCGGCGTCGGCCGTCGGACTGCCTTCGTGATCCAGTAAGCCAACGATAATATCCTGCTTGGAAACGATGCTCTCGTTGTGAACGAATTGGCCCATAAAATACATGAGCCGGCTCTGTGCCGGTGTGGGCATGGGCCTTCTCCCTGGTCGGGCGAAAGCCTGATGATCGCTCCCAAGCGCCTCGTGCCTGTTTGTTTTTGATTTTTCGAGGCGACGCAGCAGTGTGCGCTCGTTAGCAGGCAATGGGAACCGGCCAGGCAATTGCAGCATCCACGCTGCGCACGCCGCCCTGACCGCGCGTGCCGGTCCCCTGGCGTCGCTCGGCCGCTACTTCAGTGTTTCTGGTTGACAATCGTGGCCGGCGCACCGCATTTTCGCGTTGAGGGACAAACCTGGGGATCCTGCATGAAGAAGACTTATCAGAAGCCTGAATTAAAGAAGCGTGAGAAGCTCTCGGCCGTAACGGCTGTGTGCACGCCATCAACCTGCACCGATGAGTGAGAACCTTTAGGCCCCAAGGCGCTTTGCCGAAATTCGCTAGAGAGGGACTGCAGTGAAGAAAGAATACAGCAAGCCAGTACTGACCAAACGTGGGCGTCTCAGCGCAGTGACGGCGCAATTGGCACCCAGTGTTGAACCCAGAGGAGCCTAGGCAAACCACGGCCCTGCAACAAAGCCAGTTGGCTTCGGCGGCGGGCTTCTCCGCTTCCAGGCGCCGAAACCTATCTTCGTATGCCTGTCACAACGAGCCAGGTTTCCGTGCTCGGTCTCCGCACTTCAGGGTCGCTGACCCTGCATCTCGCAAGGCAGCAATGACCTCATCCGGCTCGCGATGTGTAAAAATGTCGGCCGGCATGTTCATCCGGTCCATATGGGCCTTCGGGAGGAAGCCCAGCACGACGCGACCGCCTGGTTTGAGGACGCGATGGAGCTCTGCGGATCCAGCTCTAAGGCTTTGCCAGAAGTACACTGTGTGGACGCTGAGAGCCTTGTCGAATGTGCTATCCGGCAAGGGCAAGTCCTCGACTAGCCCGGTTCGGAACTCGGCTCGTCCGGCGCGCACTGCATCGGCGAACCGGTGGGAGGCAGCGTTCACGACATCTGCGAGCGATCAACACCGCAAACGAATGCTGCCTCACGGTTAAGTTGCGGCAGTAAAACTGCGCCGCCGAAACCGACCTCCACGGCACGATCTGCCGTTACCAGTTGCAAATGATCGAGAGCGTAGCCGTTGAGCCGGGCATTGCCCCGGTTCATTCCGGCCCGGACCAGCCAGCCGCCGATTCCGGTCGGCCAGGACAGTTGTTTCGCTATAAATCGTGGCGCCATCCGATCCCACATGGCGCTCGTTGGGGGGAACTCGCCCCCGTCGGATCAGCCGCCTCTGTTGGACCTGATTATCCAATGATAATCCCAAGAGTATCAAGTCATGCGTGGAGTGGTGCCAAGTTTTTGCCCATCGTCTTCGCCCTCCGGAAGATGGAAGACAGCAACAGTCGGGCCCGTGCTTTCCTTCCTGGGGTGGCGCGGGCCGCCGTCGCCTAGCCTTTGCACGAGCCGGTGATGATGGACGCGAATTTGTTGCTGCTGCGAGCCACACCTACCATTTGGCGGAGCTCTTCGCATATCTCTCTCGCGTCTTGGCGCGAAATCTCGGAGAGATAGCGCAGGATTATGGCCTCTTCAGTCAAGGCCTCCTGAATGTGATTCAATTCCGACAGCTTCCGATCGATAGAGCTCATCTATGCACCATGCGCCTAGAAGCGGTGGCGCGCAAACGCTGGTTCGATACTGAAAAATGAAGGCTGCCCAGTTTTTCCTGCCTCACTGATCCAGTTCGAGCGGCTCATGGTCCGGTTGCTCGTGCCCCATGACCTGGCGGAAGTCACGCCGGTCGACCCGCTGGCCGCAGATGGGGCGCGCATAGAATTCCCAGTCAGGGTCATGTGGCTTGCCGGGCACGGGCGGTCCGAGGTCGGCTATTCTGGTCATGCCCGACCGAACCCGTCGCAGCGGCAAAAGTTCCGGAAGGCGTGCCTGTTGCCCGATCGCCCGCTCGCATTTTTTGTACCATATATTCGCGGCTTCCATTAGCATCCTCTCATGGCAACTCTTCGGTACGGCGTAAGGCGGGAACCGGATCGGACGTGGACGGTATTCGACGTGTTCACCGGGCTGCCGTCTATTGTAGCGGGCCACCCATCTGTCGACCTTCCCGACATGGAGTATGCCGAAGAGCTGGCGGCCATCCTGAATGCCAACGACCTAAAGCAGAGGCTATCTCAAGGGAGGTTCCCCGGAGGGTTGGCCTGACTGAAGTCGGAACAAAGTCAGTGAACAACCGCCCTTGTCAGCGGCCGCTTTAGAGATCGGGTTGCAGAGGAGGGTACACAGGCTTTTCCCCTTATCCTTTTTTCTCCCGGCGGCGCCACTGTCTATTATCGGCGGCGAGGCCGCTATCGCCTTCTGAGCGGGCTAGCGATGGAGTGCCTTGGACGGTGAAAACGATTCCGGCATCCTCAAACGCTTTGCGGATGGCGGCGAGGTTGGGGACGCGGTTTCCTGAATTCGTTCTCAAGATCGCTGATCACCATTTCGCTAAGATTGGCCTTTGCGGCAAGTCGCACACGCGACCAGTTCAGTAGGGCTCGTGCTGCTTTAGATTGATCTGCGGAGGGTACGGTTCGGCTGTCCATAGACAGTCGAACATTCAGTATCGCTAAAATGTTCCTCCTGACCTTCTGCGATTTCTCTAACGGCGTGAGGCCGGCCTCTCGGATAACGCGGCGGGGTTTTCCAATAACTTTGCGGAACGCTGATCTGCACGCCGCAATGTCTTCTTTTTCGGCTTGGTCTTCTCAACCAGATCTGGCCTTTTCGCTATCAGGTAGTCAGCCTTGTTCGTTCGATAGTCTTCTTTGTGGATGGACATTGCTACGATCTCCATTGTAGAAATCAACGCGGCTGGAAGCCGACACGTTCCCATAAATCGCTTTTTCAAGGCCGAGCCGAACGGCACCCGGATGCCAAAAACACGAAAAGGGCGCGGTTTGTGACCGCGCCCTTATTTGACTAGGTTCAACTGTCCTGCCTACGAGTCTTGTCGACCATACCAGTCGTCGACGTCTCGCCGCACGCGATCCTTCTCAATGCCGTAGCGCTCCTGGATCGTACCTTCGAGCTGATCGCGGTTGCCGGCTATGCGGTCGAGATCATCATCAGTGAGCTTGCCCCACTGCTCCTTGACCTTGCCTTTGAATTGCTTCCAATTTCCTTCGACGCGGTTCCAGTCCATGATGGCGATCTCCTTTCGTTGTCCTTTCGAACAACGGTCGTAGTGGCCATCAGGTTCCGCTGCAGGTAAGCGCGCTTGCTGGTGATCTAGCAATGGAACTTCGCCTCTGTCCGGGAGCAGTTAGAGCAGAACAATGCAGCAGGGGCGTCTGCGCAGGTCATCGCCCTTAACGCCTTCTGACTGACTGCTTGAGAAGCGCGAGCAATCAAGGCGCTACCACCGTGCCACCGACCGTCTGTATTTTCTTTAGATCTCGGATAGGTTTTGCCGGTATTTGTCGGGAAAAGGAGCCGAAGTGATGACCGACATCTGGCATTCACTCCTCGCCAACCTTGCCTTGGTCTCCATTCTCGTGGTCGCCTGGGACCTTGTGGCGGATTTCACCGGGCGCTTCTCGCGGCGGATGCAGTCGCTGCTTCTCGGCTTGGTCATGTGCGTTGGCGCCGTCATCTCCATGGCGACGGCCCTGTCCGTCTCCGGCTTCGTCGTCGATCTGCGCGCCGCCTTCATTGCTGCGGCCGCGTTCTTCGGCGGATGGCCGGCAATGCTCATCGCCACGGCCGGCTCCATTGCCTATCGCGCCCATCTGGGCGGGCAGGGTGCAGGTGCTGGTGTCATGGGTATCCTCATTACCGCAATTGTCGGCATCGCGTGGCACCACTTCGTCGCGGCCCGATCGCGCACCATGTACGACATATTCGGTCTTAGCGTAACGGTCGCTCTCGCCGGGCTTATCACGCTCCTGGTCATCCCAGCGCAAGCCCTTACCGGTCTTGTGCAGCAGAGCACGTTCCCGTCCCTCGTATTCCGCTTCCTAAGCACAATCATCATCGGCGTCCTGCTCGACCGGCAGCAGCGCCGGCGGGAGCTCTTGATGTCCAACATGACCTACCGGGCCATGGTTCGAGAACTGCCGGATTGCCTGAACATAAAGGATGTCGACGGCCGTTTCATCGCCGCCAACCCCGCCACCGCCGAAATGGTTCGCGCCGCTTCGGTCGACGATCTGATCGGCAAGACGGATTTCGATTTCTACCCCAGGGATGTAGCCGAGCGCTTCCGGCAAGATGAGATGGGCGCACTGGAGGCCGGGCAGACGTTGCGGATCGACCAGCCGGCGCTTTTCCCGGACGGCCGGCAAGGTTGGCTTTACACGCTCAAGGCCCCCTTCCGCGACGAGTCGGGCAACATCGTTGGCGTCATCACCTACAATCGCGACATCACCGAGCAGAAGCGCACCGCCCAGCTCAAGAACGATTTCATTTCCACGGTCAGCCACGAATTGCGCACCCCGTTGACCTCCATCCGCGGCTCGCTTGGCCTGATCGCGGCCGGTGTTGCCGGCGAACTGCCGCCGAAGGCCGCCAATCTCGTCAACATCGCCCACACCAATAGCGAAAGGCTGGTTCTCCTCATCAACGACATTCTGGATATCGAGAAGATCGAATCGGGCGTGATCACCTTCAAGATCAAGCAGATGCCTGTCCGTCAGGTGCTAGAGCAGGCCATTGCCGCCAGCTCCAACTACATGGCTGACAGCCGGATCAAGATCGTTCTGATCGACGATGCCCCGCGCGCTGAGGCCAACATCGATCCGGATCGCCTGCATCAGGTGATGGCGAACCTTCTGTCGAACGCGATCAAGTTCTCGCATGCTGATGGCACCGTCACGGTGAAATTCCAGCGTCGTGACGGCGACATGCTGCGTATTTCCGTCATGGACCAGGGCACTGGCATCCCGGAGGCTTTCCGCGGCCGTATATTCGGAAAATTCGAGCAGGCGGACGCTTCCAGCACGCGTAAGATAGGCGGCACCGGCCTGGGGTTGAGCATCGTCAAGGCCATTACCGAAAAACTGGGCGGAGCCATTTCCTTCGAAACCGAGGAAGGCAAGGGAACCTCGTTCCACCTCGACCTTGCAGAAGCACGCAGGCACCACCCAAGGCCGTATCCGCCACCGCACCTGACGCGGAAGCCCGATGGCCGCCTACGGGTTCTGATCTGTGAAGACGAATCCGACGTCGCCGCCGTGATTGCGGCACTCTTGGATGCGGAGGGCTTTTCCAGCGACATCGCACCCGATATCGCCACGGCAACGGCGCTTCTGAGGTCCCGCGAATACGTGGCCTTGACCCTCGACATCAAGCTGGCGGGGGAATCCGGTATCAAGCTCTTCCACGACATTAGGGCATCGCCGGTCAATTCCGACATTGCGGTCATCGTCATCTCCGCCGTTGCCGATGAGGCCAGGGGGTCGCTGAACGGCAGCGCCGTCGGTATTGTCGACTGGCTGGAGAAGCCGGTGGATTCAAAGCGGCTTCACGCCGCCCTTGCCAAGATCCTTGCTGGCAGGACCGAGCAGAGGCCGAAGATTCTGCATCTCGAGGACGACGAGGGCGTGCTTGCGGTGATGTCGGAGGGGTTGGGTTCGGGGGTCTCGATCACTTCTGCGAAGACCCTCAAGGACGCCCGGGAGGCGATCGGCCGGCATCGCTTCGATCTGGTGATCCTGGATATTGCACTCCCCGACGGATCGGGGTTGGACCTGCTGGCCGATCTGCCGCTCGAGACTGGGGTCATCGTGTTTTCGGCGGCGGAGCTAGACCAGAAACTAGGTGATCGCGTGCAGGCCATCCTGACCAAGACCAGGGCGTCGGAAATCGATGTGGCAAAGCTGGTCAGGAGCATGTTGGTTTCGTCCCGCACCCAACCTGCCGCGCACGCCAAGGAGTGACGCTCATGCCCGCAAGGATTCTCTATGTGGATGACGAGGACGATATCCGCGAAATCGCCCAGATGTCGCTGGAACTCGAGCCGGAGTTCGAGGTGCTGTCCTGCCCGTCCGGCTTGCAGGCGCTCGCCGATGCCGCCGAATGGCGACCCGACCTTATTCTGCTCGACGTAATGATGCCGGACATGGACGGACCAGAGACGCTGCGGCGCCTGGCCGGGTCTGGGGCGACGGCTTCGATACCCGTGGTGTTCATCACCGCGCGCACCCAGACCCATGAGGTCGAACGCTATCTGGCGATGGGGGCGGTAGGGGTCATCGCGAAGCCGTTCGACCCGCTTGCGCTTGCCGGTGAAGTCAAAAGATTGCTTCGACGGCGCGCCTGAGTCGACGTTTGGCTTGAGCACCGAGCGCAGTCTGGCTGCAGACTCAGCGACGCCGTTCACGGCTCCTATACCATGTCTCCTTATTCATCTACTGATTGTGCCGAGATGCAGGCGTAGCGAATCAGGTGGTCTATAATTGCCTAGGATCGGCGGATGTCGATGAGAGTTGAGAACAATGTTTCTCTGCATGAGCCGCGTTGGCGGATGTGGTTCATGGATTGATCACTCCGGGGGGCGACGGAACCGGAGCAAGGCTGTTGAACGGAGCGAAGGCAAGAGTTCTGATTTGCGATGACGATCCCCTTTTGATCGAACTGATGGAATTCAGGCTCATGGCAAAGGGATACGAGGTCATCAAAGCAGTAGACGGGGCGGAAGCGCTCTTGAAGGCGGAGCATGAGGCGCCCGATATCATCGTGCTCGACGCGATGATGCCCAAGGCCGACGGCCTAGAGGTTCTTGCCCGCATAAAGAGCGAACCGGCTTTGTCGGAAATCCCGGTGGTCATGCTGACCGCCCGCAAGGGCGAAAAAGACATCGTCTCCGCTCTTGAGAAGGGGGCCGACGACTACCTTGTGAAACCCTTCATTCCCGAGGAACTCCTGGCCCGGCTTGCGCGTCTCTTGGCGCGGAAGAGCGGGAAGCGCTGGTGAGGCGCGGCCGGTGCGCCACGGTTGCAGCATGCGTCTTCCTGGCGGTTGCGGCAGTGCCCGCCGCGACGCTGGCCCAGACGGTCGAGGAACTGTACGCCTCCGGCGTGAAGGCCAGGCAGGCCCAGCATTTCGACGAGGCGGCGCAGCTGCTTAGGCGTGCGCTGGCGCTCAAGCCGGACAATGCCGACGCCCTGGTGCAACTTGGCTTCACCGAACTTGGCCGCAACAATCTGCCAGCGACGCGTGAAGCGTTTTCCAATGCGCTTGCGATTGCGCCGGAATATCTGGATGCCAGCTTCGGCATGGCTCAGGTCGAGTTCCGGTCGGGCAATCTGGACGCTGCCCTGCCGCTGGCCGAAAAAGTCTCGCGTGCCCAGCCCGACAATGCCGATGCTAGTACGCTTGTCGCCAGCATCCACAAGGCCCAGCAAGCCGGCGGCAGCAAAGCGAAGCCTGCAACCGCGAGGAAGAGGCTGCGTCCGCCGCGGCCGGATCCCGTCGCCGGCCTGATGGAGAAGGGCCAGAGATTGCGGGCGGCGGGACAATTGCCCGAGGCGCAGAACGCCTATCGCCGAGCGCTACTGCTGGCGCCGAAAAACACCGACATCCTGGTCGCCATGGGTCTCGTGGCTGGATCCCAACAGAAATTTGACGAAGCCGGGAATTTTTTCGACCGGGCGCTGGCCATCAGGCCCGGACTTCTCGACGCCCGTTTAGGCAAGGTCCGTCTGGCGATCTGGCAGAACGACGTGCCGCGAGCCCGCACAATGATCGGTGATGTGCTTGGCGCTGAACGTGACAATACCGAACTGATCGCTCTCGATGCGCGGATTTCCATGCTGGAGCAGGATTACACGCGGGCCGAGCAATCGTTTCTGCGGGTGTTGGCGGTCGATCCGCGCAATGCTGAGGCGCTTGTGGGGATCGGCGATCTGCGCCGAGCGCGTGGCGACGATGCTGGCGCGCGAGACGCCTACCGCCAGGCGCTTGCCCTCGAACCCGGCTCGCGCGATGTCGAGCAGAGGCTCGCCGCGCCGCCGCCACGCAAATGGCGGCTCGATCTGGGCAGCGAAGTGAGCGATCTCACCGAGGGGCTTGGTGGCTGGACCGACAGTTCGGCTGGCCTAGCATATCGGCTCAGCGCGCAAACGACAATTTCGGGCCGCACCCGGGTGGCGACCCGCTTCGGCCACACCGACTTCCAGATCGAGGGCCGCATCGACCAGGCTTTTTCGCCCACTGTTTCAGCGCATGCGCTGCTGGGTGCGACGCCGGATGCCGATTTCCTCGCGCGCTACTCGATCGGAGCCGGCGCTTCATGGCAGATCCTCGCGCCCGCCAAAGCGTTTGGCCCGTTGTCGCTTAACGTCGATACCCGTTATGACAATTTTGCCAATACCGAGATCACCACCATCTCGCCCTGGGTGCAGGCCTATGTCCTGGGCGGCCGGCTCGGGCTTTCGGCACGTTGGGTCCACGCAGCCGACGACATTGGCACGCGCGCCGATGGTTATGTCCTGCGAGTCGATCTTGCAGTTACCCCTAGCGTCAATGTTTTTGGTGGTTTTGGGGATGCCCCCGAGATCTCCGACGGCACGCTGGTGCCTACGCGTACCGTCTTTGGGGGCATCTCCTGGGACGTTTCCGACCCGCTGACGCTGCGCAGTAGCCTCGCCCATGAGCAGCGCCCGACATTCGACCTAACCACATTCAGGCTCGGCCTGACTGCGCGGTTTTGATCATGTTGTACGTCTGGTACCTGTCCATCCTGCTCAGTGCCCTTTCCCTGGTGATCATGCTTCTGCTGATCGGGCGCCGGGTGCTGCACGAGCGCCGGGGGACGGCGGGCGCCGATCAGCGGCGCCTTCTTCTAACGGGGCTGATCGCCTTCACCGAAAATCGCGATCGCGAGGCATTAAAGACAGCGCTGCTTGCGGTGCCGGCAAGGGTGGCGATCGATGCCGGCTTCGAGTTTATCTCGCTGCTGCGCGGCGAGGAGCACGACGAGCTGCTTTCAGCCTTCAACGAATGTGGCCTGCCGACCCTTGTGGGCACCCAGCTTGAAAAGGGCAACGGCGCCGAACGCATCCACGCGGCCGAGATGCTGGCCGCGCTGCGTTCGGAGGACGCGGTGGCAAACCTGCTTTCGGCGCTCGATCGCGACCGCTCGCGCGAGGTCAGGATCGCCGTCGCCATTGCGCTGTGCGATATCGGCGCCCTGCCGCCGCTGGTCATAACGCTACGCAAGATCGGCGTGGCGGGGCAGCGCTCACGGCGCGTGATCGAGCTTTTCAGGCGCTTTCCGTCAAAGCGGTTCGACGAGCTTGAGGATTACGGCAGCCGTGAGGACGCGGTGCCTTTTATCAGGGCGGCGGCAATCGATGCGCTTGCTCGCAACGGCGGCTTCCGGTTTGGTGAGTTCTTTGCTCGCGCGGCTGGCGATCCGTCACCGGAGGTCGCCGCAGCCGCATTGCGGGCACTCGGCCTGACGGGACATGCCAATGCGCCGGCCATCCTGGCCAAGGCGATGGAAAATGGCGGCTGGGATGTGCGTGCCGACGCTGCCGATGCAGCGGGCCGCCTCGGCCTGTTTGAACTCGCCGCGCCGCTCGCTCAGCTGATGGACGACGAGGCATGGACCGTGCGTTATGCCGCCGCTAACGCATTGCGCTCGCTCGGCCAGCAGGGAGAACAGGTGCTGCGCGAGATCGCCGCCAGCGAGGTCTCGCGCCGCCAGCGCACGGCCTCACTGATCCTTGCCGAGGGGCCGGCCGCGTGATGTTCGACTGGAGCCAAGAGATCATCCTGGGTGCCTCCATCCTGTCTTGGTTCATCATTGGGGCAGGGCTGGCGCAGACGGCGGTATACCTCCTGCAACTCATCATTGCCGCCTACGCGCTGTCCAAGCGCCCGCCGGTCGCGCGATCGGCGCTGCTGTGGCACCGTTATGGCGACGTCGCGCCGCCGATCGCGCTGCTGGTGCCCGCCTACAATGAGGAAGTTAACGTAGTCGAGAGCGTGCACTCGATGCTGGCGCTCGAATATCCGAATTTCGAGGTGATCGTCATCAATGACGGCTCGAAGGATCAGACTCTGCAGCGCCTTATCGAAGGCTTCAAGCTGGTGAAATTCCACCGGCCTTATGAGGACGCGCTGGCCCACAAGCCGATTCGCGGGCTCTATTCCTCATTGATTACCGAACGGCTGTTCGTGGTCGACAAGGAAAATGGCGGCAAGGCCGATGCCCAGAATGCCGGTATCAATGTCTGCCGCGCGCCGCTGTTTTGCGTGATCGACGGCGATTCCATCCTCGAGCCCGATGCGCTGATGCGTGCCGCGCAGCCCTTCATCGACGATCCAGAGCGCACCATCGCCGTAGGCGGCACGATTCGGATTGCCAACGGCTCCAGGATCGAAGGTGGCAGGGTGCGCGAGGTCCGGCTGCCGCGCCGGCTACTGCCGCTGCTGCAGGTGGTCGAATATTTGCGAGCCTTTCTCATGGCGCGGCTTGCATGGAGCCGCATCAACTCGCTGATGCTGGTGTCCGGCGCCTTTGGTCTGTTTCGCCGCACGGAAGTTGTGGCGGTTGGCGGCTTCACCAGTGGGTCGATGGGTGAAGATTTGGACCTCGTTATCAAGCTGCATCGCCACATGATGGACACCAAGCGAAGATACAGCATCCAGTTCATTCCTGAGCCGGTGTGCTGGACCGAAGCGCCGGAGTCACTTCGCGTTCTGGCAAGGCAGCGTACGCGCTGGCAGCGCGGTGCGCTCGAATGCTTCTTCCGTTACCGCTCCATGCTCTTCAACCCCCGCTATGGGCGCGTTGGCTTCCTTGGGTTTGGCCACATACTGATTGTCGATGTGCTAGGGCCGATATCGGAGGTGCTGGGCTATGTGCTGATCCCGACCTTCTGGCTGCTCGGCATCCTTTCGACCGAATATCTCTTGGCATTCACGTCGCTGGTTTTCACCTACGGGGTTTGCGTGAGCGTGTGTTCGCTGGTGCTCGAAGAGGCCGAGCTTCAACGTTTTCCGCGCGCGCGGGATCTCGCCTTGCTCACGGCCGTGGCTGTGATCGAGAATTTCGGTTACCGCCAGCTCAACAATCTCTGGCGCGTGAAGGGATGGTGGCAATATCTGCGCGCCGACCAAAGCTGGGGCGAGATGACCAGGACCGGCCTGACTGGCCCCAAGAAGTGACTCCAGCCAGTTGAATCACCGCAGCGTCCGCTCGATTTCAGTTATAAGCGCATCGAGGGCGGCATGCACGGCTCCGTCACCCGCCTGCTCGATCAGCAAAGTTTCCAGTGCCGATGCCTGCACGCTGATCTCAGCAAACCCGAACGTTCCCGCGGCTCCAGCGAGCGAGTGCGTCGTCCCAGTCAGCGAGTCGCTGGGGCCCTTCAAAAGGGCTGTGTGACGCGCCGCCTTCAACTCCGCTAGTTGAGCGGCGCACCGGGCCAGGAAACGTTGCCGTAGGGGGGCGAAGGGATCTTCCAAAATGGGAGGCGCTCCATGGCCAGGTTTCAGAGGTATTCAAGCAGAAAATTCGGTGGAGTGAAACGAGCTGCTTGGCACGTCAGAGCGGACTAGAGTGGGCCGTGCCCCAACAAACGGCAGCTTCGCGCCCAATATCGGCCATTCAGCATTCCGCGGTCACTGCCTGAAAGCAGACATCGTCTACATCGCTGTGCGGCGGTCCGGCCATGGCTGGAGGCCGGTCCGGGCAGGAATTGGCAGAGCGCCCCACGTCGGCAGAGGCTGCCGCATCGAGCCATTTCGCCGGACCACCAGCTGTTGCGGAAATAGCCGAGATGGACGACTGGTGCTCGCCTGGTCTTGGGACATCATATTGATCGGGGCACTCGTCGGAGATCAGTGCCGATGTTGATGATGAAGGTCTGGATAGTGCACATGAGAATGCCGCATAGGCTCATGGCGGTGCCAATGCGAATGCGGCTCCGTTACGGGCCCGTCATGGGTATGTTGATGGTGTTCGTCATGAACATGGCTGTGCTCGTGCTCCAGCGCTTCGTGGTCATGCTCGTGCGCGTGTCTTTCAGCGAGGTGAAGATAAAGGCCGTAAGCCATCAGGGCACCCGCCACAAGCAGCCGCAAGGTTAGGGGCTCACCGACCAGCACAATGGCCAGGAAGGCCCCGATAAAGGGCGCCAGCGAGTAGTTACGCCCCCGTGCGTGCCGTACCGAGATGGCGCAAGGCCAGGATGAACATCACCAGGCTGACGCCCACGCCGAGAAAGCCCACGACGGCCGCCGCTCCCAATGACGCGGCATGCGGAAACACGGCGCCGGACACCACCGCCAAACCAATGTTGACAGTGCCGGCCACCAAGCCCTTGAGCATGGCGATGGTCACCGGGTCGGCCGCCGAGATTTTGCGGGTCAGGTTGTTGTCTATACCCCAAGCGACGCAGGCGCCGACGACCAGGAGTGCGCCGGCATTTGCCGAGATTCCCTTCCCGGCCCACGAAAGCACAACAGCACCCGCAAGAATGGCGCCAGCACCGATCAGCAGCCGGCGGTCAACGTTCTCATGAAACACCAACCAGGCAATCGCCATGGTGGCCAAGCCTTCAACATTCAGCAGCAAAGCTGCGCTCGACGCCGTGGTCAGAGCTAACCCGGAAATAAGCAGGACCGGTCCAACGATGCCGCCCATGGCAATGGCTGCCGCCAGCCACGAAATATCGGCCGTTTGCAGCGAAGCTTCTGTTTGATCCCCGCCGGTCGAGCGGCGGTAAAGCCAGAACAACGCTAGGCCTAGCCCGGCGCCGAGGTAGAGCAAGCCCGCGAGCATCAGCGGGCTCACTGAATCGAGGATGAGCTTGGAGAGTGGCGAAACCGCTCCGAACAGGGCGGCGGAGCCTAGCGCGAGGGGGACACCGGGCCAGAGATGCGAATGGGAGTGCGATTCAGACATGCTTCAAGTTTAGCACAGAGGACCGCTTGTTCGTCACGCCGCCCCTTTCCAGCGCAGGAGGCGCATGGCATTGGCCGTCACCAGAACGGTCGCGCCGGTATCGGCCATGATCGCCGGCCACAGGCCGGTGATTCCCAAGACCGTGGTCACGAGGAAGACGGCCTTGAGGCCGAGGGCCATGGTTATGTTCTGTTTGATGTTGGCCATGGTCGCCTTCGACAGCGCAATCATGGCGGCGACGTCGCCGACACGGCCATGCAGCACCGCCGCATCAGCAGTTTCGAGAGCCACGTCAGTGCCGCCGCCCATAGCAATACCCACGTCGGCCGCCGCAAGGGCTGGCGCGTCGTTGATGCCATCGCCGACCTTTGCCACGATGAGCGCCTGTCCCTTCAGCTCTCCAACAATATGCTGCTTGTCTTCTGGCAGCAGCTCGGCGCGGACCTCGATGCCGAGCTGTTTGCCGATCGCGGCAGCTGTCCGCTTGTTGTCGCCGGTCAGCATGACGGTCTTGATGCCGGAGTTCATCAGCGCCTTGAGACCAGCCAAGGCGTCCGGGCGCGGTTCATCACGCATCGCAATGGCGCCCGTCACCTTGTTGTCGACGAGGACGACCGAAACGGTTTTGCCTTCGTCATTGAGCGCGGCGATTTGAGACTTTTGGACCTCAGTGAGCTTCGCCGTATCCTCAGCCGCCTGTAGCGATGCAAGGAAAACTTCGGTGCCTTCCACGTTCGCCTTGACCCCCTTGCCACCTAGAGCCTGCGCTTTGGACGCGGCCGGAGCTTGAACCTTGTCTGCGGACGCCTTTGCGAGGATGGCGATGGCAAGCGGATGGCTTGAGCCGGTCTCTAAGGCGGCAGCAAGACGCAGCACTTCGGCCTCCGATTTTCCGAAAGAAACCACGTCGGTGACCTGGGGCTTGCCGAGCGTGAGCGTGCCGGTCTTGTCAAGCGCCACGGCGGTGACCTTGCCGAGAGCCTCGAGGACCGCCCCGCCGTTCATCAGCAGGCCGCGCTTGGCGCCAGCCGAGAGCGACGCGGCGATTGCCGCCGGGACCGAGATGACCAGGGCACAGGGGCAGCCGATGAGCAACAGGGCGAGGCCTTTTGTAGATCCATTCGTTCCAGTTGCCGCCGAAAACGAGAGGTGGAACCACGGCCACCATCGCGGCCACGCCGACCACAGCAGGCGTGTACCAGCGCGAGAAGCGGTCGACGAACCGCTCAGTTGGCGCCTTGCTCTCCTGGGCTTCCTCGACCAGCTTGACGACGCGCGCGATAGTGTTATCGGAGGCAACGGCGGTGACCTTGATGCGCAAAACAGCGTCGCCATTGATGGTGCCGGCGAAAACCTTGTCGCCGACGCATTTGCGCACCGGCACGCTCTCGCCTGACACCGGGGATTCGTCGATCGCGCTCTCACCCTCGGTGATCTCGCCATCGGCGGAAATCCGGTCACCCGGCCGCACCATGATCATGGCGCCGACTTCAAGGCTTTCGGCCGGCACCTCGCGCGTCTTGCCGCCCTTTTCAATGAAGGCCGTTTTCGGGACCAGCGTGGTCAGCGCTTGAATGCTCGAGCGCGCCTTTCCGGCGGCAACGCCCTCGAGAAGCTCACCGACAAGGAACAGGAAGACCACAGTGGCAGCTTCCTGGCTGGCGCCGATAATGACCGCACCGACGGCCGCTATGGTCATGAGCATTTCGATGGTGAAGGGAATGCCTGCGACGGCGGCCATGACGGCCCGTTTGGCGATAGGCACCAGGCCAACCAGCATGGCCGCGATAAAGACCCACACCCCGGACTGCCACACATAGTGAATGGCAAACGCAAGGACCAGCGCCGCGCCGCTGGCGATCGTCAGGCGACCCTTGGGACTCTTCCACCACGGCCCCGAGGTTGGCGCGCGGTCGTGCCCGTGAAGGCCCTCCATTCCCTCCTCGCGGTCATCTTGACTTTCGCTGACCTGATCGTGGCTGGCGTGAGCATGGCCCGCATGGTGGTCGCCCGCATCGTCGTGGTCATTGTGATGGTGCTCTGCGCCGTCCAGCCCGACCTTTGCCTTTACCTTGAGTACGGCAACCGTGTAGCCGAGGCCAGTCACCTTCTTTTCAAGTTCGGCGAGGTCACTCTCGGGCGTGTGCCTGACCGTCATGGTGCCGGCGGTGACGGACACGCTGACATCTTCGACGCCAGGGATGCGACGTACCGCTTTATCGATTTTGGTGGCGCAACCGGCACAGTCCATGCCTTCGACGCGATAACGTGTTTGTGCCTGGGACGCGGTCATAACATTCCTCTTGTATGGTTTGACAGCGACGCTACATCCTCTAGTGACTAGAGGAGCAAGCGAAAAATGTTAGACGGCGTGACCATTGGCGAAGCGGCCCGGCAAAGCGGCGTGAAAGTACCGACCATCCGCTATTATGAGCAGATCGGACTTCTGCCTGCCCCATCCCGGAGCGAGGCCAATCGCCGCCACTATGAGGCTGCGGACCTGCGTCGGTTGACGTTCATTCGTCATGCCAGAGAGCTGGGCTTTGAAATCGACGCTATACGGGCGCTTCTGACGCTACAGGACGACCCAGGCCAGCCCTGCGCCACGGCCGACGCCATCGCCCGGATTCGACTAGGCGAGGTCAAACAGCGAATTCAGAGCCTGAACGCGCTCAAAGCCGAACTGGAACTGATGGTCGAAGGCTGCCGTCATGGTAAAGTCGGCGAATGTCGGGTGATCGAGGTTCTGGCCGACTATGATCAATGCCAAAACGATCACTGATGTCTTCGTATTTACGGCCACGTGCTAGGCAGCCGGTATGAGCGCAATTTTTCCTGCGACATCGATGCCAGATCGGGACTGGTGGACCGTATTGTGGCCGGATCCAGCAGGCCTCCTGCTGTCTTTGGGCGTGGCACCGGGTATGACAGTGCTCGATCTGTGCTGCGGCGATGGATATTTCACAGCTCCCCTAGCAAAGATCGTCGATGGCCGCGTTTACGCGCTCGATCTCGACCCTGCAATGATCGAGATGGCTCGTGCGGAAGCAGAGCAGGAGGGCGTTTCGGTTCTAAAATGGATCATAGCCGACGCCGGCGAGATCTCGCGATTGATCCCGGAAAAGCTGGATCTCGTTTTGATCGCAAATACACTCCATGGTGTTCCCGACCAGCCTGGCCTTGTCCAGGCCGTTGCCAAAACGCTCAGGCCTGGCGGCGTGTTCGCTATCGTCAACTGGCACCCGGTGCCGCGCGAACAGACGACGGTACTCGGTCACCCGCGCGGGCCAAAGACGGACATGCGGATGCCTCCCGAGGCGGTGAGAGCCGTCGTCGAGCCGGCCGGCTTTCACCTGATAACGCTGATCGATCTGCCGCCCTATCACTACGGCATGACTTTTGAGCGCGCGTGACGGCAGCTCGGGACGATCGTCTATCTACTACTCTAGGCGCCGGCGCACGCATGTGGCCACCTAGGTCTCCATTTCCAACGATGGGCGGACAGGTTTGCCATCTTCCGGGATTGCGACTGGCGCAATCTCAGGAATTCCGCCGTTGAGTAGGCTGCCAGGAAGGTTTCTGCCTAGTCCGCTATTTGACCTGAGCGCCCACAAGCCTTTCGGGTTAAGGTCCCTCTCGGAATTAGGGGGCAGGCCCATACGGAATTTGCCAATTCTGTTTCAAACAGTAACTTCTGCTTTGTGTCGCTTTTGGGAGGCGTCTAGGTGGTCATTGACATTTTACTGGTTGCCCCGACCGATCTCCATCGGGTCCGGGACCTAGCCCTGGTCATCTGGCAGGCCCACTATACACCCCTGATCGGCGCAGACCTGGCGGCGGGCATCGTAGCCGATATCTATTCCATGCCCAGTCTCTACGCGGACATGCACGAGCGACGGCAAAGCTATTGGATCATTACGACAGACGGGAAGGACGCAGGTTATGCCTCCGCGTATGTCCAAGGCGGAACCCTGTGGATCAAGAAGCTGTATCTGCTGCCCGAAACCCGAGGGCTGGGATTGGGCAAACTCCTGATCGAGACAGTTCGCAACTACTTCGGTGTAGGGTATCCGCAAGCGCTCTTTGTCGCTGAGAAAAACCAATCCGCGATCGATTTCTACCGTTCCCAGGGGTTTTCGATCGAGCGTCTGGAGCCTGTAATGATGGGTCCACACCAATTCCACGACTACTTGATGACCAGAGCGGGTTCACCGGACGCAGCAGGAAAATAATGGCGCGTCACCCGGCTGGCGGCTATCGGCTCATTAATCCAATATATCTGTGGGCAGGCTCGTGTCCTCCCCTGCCTTGTCCCAAGCCTGCGCCGCAATCTTCCAGTTGCCCTGATCCTTCACCAAAAGCATCATTTCAACCACTCGCTCCAAGTTGATCTCGTTTTCGACATTCTCACAGGCTATAACTGCCACTGCTACATTGCCAAACACCTGTATCTTGCTGCCGAGAACCCTTTCATCAAGCGACAACAGGTCGCTTCCTGCGAGAGAACTCATTCGCTTGATGAACGCGGGGACGGATTGGGGCCGGGCCGGCCGCGATGAAGGAAACATTTGCGCATCCGGGAAAAAATCGGATCGGAATTTCTCCCAGTCGGGCTCGCCCGCCGCCTTCCAACTCATGCTTGCAAACTGGCGCGAGATCAGAGCCCGTATGGCGTTACAGTCGCTCTCAACGGTTGTGTCCATTGCAGAAACCTCCTCAGATCATACTCAGGGGTTAGCAGAGGATTCCCGGGCCGATTGGAACGCTGCACCCTTTGCGATAGCTGCTCCAAACCTGGTCCAATAATGTGCTTTCCGCAACATCATTGGCATGCCATCCGAAACAGAACCGCTTTCTCCTGTTCTAGAACAAAGGTTGCATTACAACTGATGCCGGTGGGGACAAACGCATCCGTGATTGGATCCCCGCAGGAGGGCAGCTTCGATCTGCCGCCAGCTAACAGTGGACGTTCAGCTCTCGGCCCAAAAGCCGCCAGTCTGCAACGCGCCTCTTCTAAGCCACTCGCGAGCGCACTCCTCAAAACAAGCCATTCGTTCATCCGACCTAGCACAAGGATACCTAGCCAGATGGAACTCCCTGCGCAGTGCACCAGAGGTACAGCGCGACGCTGGGTTTCTCTTCCCGTTGCATTGCGTCTTCGGCAAGCATTTGTGACGGCGGTGATGACAAACCGCCTCAATTGATGCCAGTATCATTGTGCGACGCCCAGCCGTTGTGATGCGGGGCAACGTTCGCAACGTGGAACAATCCGACAGCCGGCGAGTTTCTAAGATGAAGGGCGATCTGTTTCGGAGGAAGACAGGATGAAACGCGTCCTTGCCCAGAATGGGGTGCGACTGATGTTGGGGGGCGTGGCCGCCTTTCTGCTCACCGTCGCCGAGATTCCCAACCCGATTACCCCGTTGTCGCTTGTGGCCAACGCGAGGGCTGCCACCCAGGTTTCGATCAGCACATTCTACGAAGAATTGTCTTCCCATGGTGATTGGGTTTCGTACCACGGCGCGTCCGTTTTCGTGCCAGTTGATGTACCTGACGATTGGCGTCCATATACCGTTGGACACTGGGCCTATACCGAGCAGTATGGCTGGCTGTGGGTATCCGACGAACCATTCGGCTGGGCGACCTACCATTACGGCCGGTGGGGCTATGCCGACGACATCGGCTGGTACTGGGTTCCGGGCACCCGTTGGGCGCCAGCATGGGTGAGTTGGCGTCGTGACAGGGAGCACATGATTTGGGCTCCGCTGCCGCCGCGCCGCGATCCGGATTTGATTTCAATTGAGGTGACTTTCGACACGACGCCTGATTATTACTGGGTTGTGGTCCCCACCCGCGAATTCCTTGCTGCCGACATTTCTACCGTCGTTGTCCGTGATGAGCCGGAGTTTGTGCGCATCGTGGAGGCGGCCGAGCCGGCCGGCGACGTGACGTTCCAGAACAACGTGGTTATCAACAAAATCATTGATGTCGATGTGATCGAAAAAGAGACGAGCCAGAAGGTGACTACCGTCAAGGTCAGCAAGACCGACGCGCTAGAGCAGTCCGGCAAACTGGAAAACAATACGGTCGCTGTCTTTGAGGGGGAGGTGAAAGCCGACACCAAGGCCAAACCCGCCAAGCTCAAAGACATCGACGAGGTGAAGCAGGTTCAGGCTGGCCGGAAATCCAAGCCGACCGAAGGCGCTTCAACGACCGAGCAGGCTAAGCCCGAAGAAACGACCAAGCCTCAGAAGCCGAAGGCCAAGGAGCAACCCGCGGCCGAGCAGCAGCAGGCCGAGCCGGAACAGGCGGCCAAGCCTCAGAAGCCGAAGGCCAAGGAGCAGCCCGCGGCCGAGCAGCAGCAGGCCGAGCCGGAACAGGCGGCCAAGCCTCAGAAGCCGAAGGCCAAGGAGCAGCCCGCCGCCGAGCAGCAGCAGGCCGAGCC
>NZ_JAMYPY010000043.1:0-21045 GCF_040320605.1 Mesorhizobium sp. M0659 | reverse complement strand
GCTTACGGTGTCGATCTCATCACGGCGCACATCAAACTTGCGATCGGCCACGAATGCGATTTGCGTAGAAGGCATTCTTACATTGCAGGCGCGCGATTCCTCGTTGCTGATCGCGATGGCACCCTCGATCGGATCAGCGGGGACAGTCGGGCGGCTGATATACCAGGTGTCGCCGAGGCCAAATTCTATATTGCACTCAAGACGCCGATCGTCAGGAAGGGTGACTGGCGAGACTGCATCGGACATGTCGTCGCGGCTTCCCCCAGCGTTGCTCAGACCGATGCGATACTTCAACGTGCCGTCGACTCGATCGATTGGTCGATCACACCATTTCCAACCCTTGGCCAATAGGAACCATGAGCAGCCTGAGGATGAGGCGCAGATTATGCGCGGCAGCCACGAGAATGGTATTGTCAGCATCGCCAGTATGCCTGAGGAGGAAGTTGCGGTCCAGCCTACCATCGGTCTTCATATGACCGATGGTAGCCTCAAAGCGCAACCAAACAAGACCGATAGCAATGATGCGTACCACCGCGCAGATGATATGGGGGTAATCTGTATCGCCCGATGTTTCATCAACCGCTACCGAGCGAATGCCGACCAATTTGGGTCTAATACCACGAGATTGGCGCAGGATGAAGGCGGTCAGCGCGCCCGAATGCCTCGACTTGCTGGCGCTTGGCATAGTGTTCTGCATGAAGCGCGGCTTGGATATTCTGTCCGACCATTGTCATCGAGTGTTAACCAGCCTGTAATGAACAAACGTGTCAAGCCCTCTGCGCCCACCCTCATACCCGTAGCCGCTTTCTTTCACGCCGCAAAACGGTGTGAATTCGGTCACCGTTGCGGTAGTGTTGACGAAGACGCCACCCGCTTCCAAAATCTCAGTCAGGCGTTCGATGCGCTGAGGTGATTGCGTATAGACGTAAGCGGCCAGTCCATAAGGCAGGGCATTCGCCATGCTCACCGCTTGCATCTCATTGTTGAACCCGTTGATCGGCGCGAGCGGCGCGAAATATTCGTTGCGCATGATAAGGCTGTCAGGGGTCGCTTCGCACAGTACTGTAGGTTCAAAGAAATAACCCGGCCCCTTGACCCTATTGCCACCGGTGATGATCTGAGCTCCACCAGCTATTGCGTCCTCGACCACCCCGACTGTGGCATCAATTCTACGCGAATGCGTGAGTGGACCGACATCTGTGTCGGGATCCAGCCCATTTCCGATCCTTAAGCTCTTAACTTTTGACAAGAAGGCGTCTACGAACCTGTTATAAGCTCGCATTTCGATGAAAAGTCGACTGGGAGCGGTGCAGACTTGGCCGGCGTTCGCAAATTTAGCTGCGGCAAGTTCACTTGCTGCTGCATCTATATCGGCATCTGCGAAGACAAGTGCGGCTGAGTGCCCGCCCAATTCCATGCTTGCGGATTTCATTCCCTCCGCCGCCAGTCGCGCAAGAGATTTACCAACAGGGATCGAACCAGTGAGCGAGATTTTTCGAACCACCGGCGATGCGATCAATAGTCTTGAAATCTCAGCGGGATTGCCAAAGACCAGATTCAGATATCCCTCTGGCAAGCCGGCTTCCTGAAGGGCCCGTACGAGCTCAATTGCTGCCGCAGGTGTTTCCTCCGCCGCCTTCAAGATAACGGGACAGCCAGCAGCTATTGCCATCGCCAGCTTACGCCCCGGCAGCACCAGAGGAAAATTCCAGGCGGTAAAGGCTGCAACGACACCGATTGGCACGGGTTTCGACGAACGCTTGATTGCTTGTCGGTTATCCCCAAGATCGGCATCGCACAATTCCAGCGCCAGCTGGGCATAATATCGAAACAGCTCGACGACCCGGCCGACCTCGGCCCGGGCCTGGCCCAGCGGCTTGCCCTGTTCCAGAACTATACGCAATGAAATCGAGGCTTCCCTTTCCGCAAGAATATCGGCCGCTCGTTCCAATACTTCCTTCCGGTTCTCAGGCAAGAATCGGCGCGAGGACCGAAATGCGCGCTCAGCCGAACGCAGCGCCCTTTCCAGCAATTGGGGAGTGGCCGAAGGCAGAAGACCTAGCACTGTCTCGTCAGCTGGGTTTATCACTTCCAAGGGCGCAGCCAAGCTGGACTCGATAAATTCACCATCGATGAACATCCCGAGCGTCGGATAGCCCGAATTCGCTCCGGCAATCGTCGAGTTGTGCTGGCCTGTAACGATGGTGCTAGGCATTGGCTTGTACCATTTCCCAAGTTTCGACTAGGGCAACTTCAAACCGTCGGAACATCTCGTCTATTTCGGGTTCTGTGATGATCAGCGGAGGGCAAAAAGCGATGATGTCCCCGATATTCCTGATGATCAGTCCATGACTTTGGCACTGCTGGTTACAGTACGGACCTACTTTCCGTGACTTATCGAACTGCGCCTTAGTGGCTGGGTCAGACGAAAATTCAATCCCGCCAAGCAGACCGACCCGTCGAACATCCCCAACCAGGGGATGGCTGGCGAAGGAATCAATGCGCTGCGCAAAATGTTTTGCGACAGACTGGACGTGCTGGAAAATCGAGCGCTCTTCATAAATTTCAAGGGTCCGGAGCGCGACCGCAGCGGCCACCGGATGACCCGAATAGGTAAAGCCGTGTGCGAATGCGCCATACTTCTCGCTGCCGCTTATGAGCAGTTCCCAGATAGTCGGCGCCACAATTGCGGCCGAGATCGGCAGATAGGCGGAGGAAAGGGCCTTGGCAACTGTGATAACATCTGGCTGCAGCTGGTAGGTATCGGAGGCAAATGCGCGCCCGGTGCGTCCGAAGCCGCAGATAACCTCGTCCGCCACGAATAGGATCTGATTTTCCTTCAGGATTTTCTGAACTCTATCGAAGTAGCCGGCTGGCGGCGGCACCACGCCGCCTCCAGCTATTACCGGATCGGCGTAGAATGCGGCGATTGTGCCCGCGCCCTCGCGATCGATCAACTTTCTAAGATCGTCCGCGCAGCGCTCGGAAAACTGCTCTTCGCTTTCACCCGGCAGGCCCCCGCGATAGTAATCTGGGCACATGCATTTTAGAAACCGATCGAGCGGCAGGTCGAAACCATTGTGACACGGTTCCAACCCGGTCATGGAAGCTGTCGCAAGCGTGACGCCGTGATAGCTGCGCAGACGCGTAATGATCTTCTTCTTCTCGGGACGGCCCAGAATATTGTTGGTGTACCAGATCAGCTTGATGACCGTGTCGTTGATTTCGGACCCAGAATTGGCAAAAAAAACACGCCCGTCAGATATGGGAACCATATCCTTTAGACGATCGGCGAGTTCGATCATTGGCCGATTCGCCATGCCGTTGAAGCTATGATAGGTCGGCAATCTATCGAACTGCTTGGCAGCCGCAGCCGCAAGTTCGGGTTCGCTGAAGCCAAGCGAAGTGCTCCATAGCCCAGCCAGCCCTTCAATATAGCTCTTGCCATTCTCGTCGATGACATGGATGCCGTCACCACGCTCAATTACCAACGGTCCAGTGCGCTGATGGTTGACAAGATTTGTGTATGGATGGATCAGGGCATGCTTATCCAGATCCATAAGCGACCTGTTCTTGTCGTGCATTTTTCCTCCACAATTCCCGGCCGAGCGCGCATAACCAACTGCGAACAGGAACGAACTCTTCGGTCACAGTTTCGGTTCGTAGCCGTAATCTTGAATTGCGCCTCCACGGGTAATAAAACCGTCCGCGATATCGTCTTCGACTGCGTTTCTATCGCGTTGCGAAGCGTCACCGTACCCGCCGCCCCCGCCGGATCGGCAAATAATCAAATCGCCGGACTTCAGCTTGATGCCATTGGCTTTCAGGCGGCTGATTTCTCTTCCTTCGGAGGATTTCACGATTACCGATGGCGGACGTCCATGCATGCCGCCGAGGAGGCCCCAAGCAGGGGTAATAGACCTTTCCCACCAGAAGCCGGCAGAGCAATTGTCGGACAGCATCTCGTAAGTTTTGTTTATGCCGCAGCCGCCACGCCATTGTCCGGCTCCGCCGGAATCTGGGCGGAGGCAATACTCCCTTATCCTGAGCGGATAGCGCGTCTCACAAACCTCGATGGGAATATCCCTCAGGCCGCCATTCACTTTATTGATCAGTCCGGAGACCCCATCATGGCCACGGAACGCCCCCCAGCCTCCGACATGGCACTCGAAATCGATAAAAATTCCTCCACTACGGGGATCCGTGCCCGACATGATCACGGGATTTGAATCGCCGTAATCAGCAGCGGTAACTTTGTCTGGCATCGCATTGGCCAGTGCCTTGGCGAGGAGGTCGATTTGCAATCCCAGGGAACTAAAGTACCAGTTTGCGGGTGCGGGACTGGTACAGGCGAGAAACGATCCCTCGCGTAGTTTTACTGACAGCGACCGAAACGAGCCACCGTTAACCGGTTTGTCCGATGCGAACAGATATTTGAATCCGACTCGACATGCTGAGATTGTCTGAGAAGCCCCGCTGTTGATCGGGCCAGGCGCCTGATCACTGGCCTCGGTTACATCGATTTCGATATCGCCACCCTTTACAGTAACTCGCATTTTCACATGGAGCGGGCTGTTCCCCAATCCGTCATCGTCGACATAGCCTTCCGCCGAGTATTCTCCATCCGCGATCGCTTCGATGGCTGCCCGCTCAAAGCTTTCGGCCTGATTGAAGATCATCTCCTTGGCGTCGTTGACAACTTCAACTCCATATTTGTGGAGGAGTTCGACAACGCGGCGAGACCCCACGTTCGCAGCCGCGATCTGCGCCTTGAGATCGCCGATTACTCCCTTGGGTAATCGGGTGTTTGCCTCGATCACGTCAACCACGTCGTGATTGATTTCACCCCCTATTGCCACTCGGGTGGGCGGAAGGCGTAGGCCCTCCTGGAATATCTCCGTTGAATCGAACGACTGTCCCGGATCCTTGCCGCCAATGTCCAGCCAATGGGCTCGGGATACGGCGAAACCAAAGAGCTCGCCCCTGAAAAAAATCGGTGCATATACAGAGACGTCATTGAGATGGGTGCCAACCACGTAAGTATCGTTCAGTGCCCAGATGTCGCCTTCGCGCCAAATGTGCCTGCCGAACTTGCGCTCCGTATATTCCGAACAGATTTCCAGATTGCCGAGAAATATCGGCAGGCCCGACGATTGGCCGAGAACCTTGTGGTCGCGGTCCAGGATCGCAACAGCGCAATCCTTCATCTCATAGATGATCGGCGTGAACGCGGAGCGTATCAGCATCGCGTTCATTTCTTCCGCGGCGGATATCAATCCATTCCTGACGATCTCAACAGTGATGGGGTTCAACATTTTCGTTCCCATCGGCCAACTCTGACGCTCATGTCCACCACCCTTCAACTTCCAAAAATCCGGCTTCTCCGCCGCGCGAACGCTCAAGCATCGTCGATGCCGACCTAGCGTCGGAAGCGACCGCCGAGCGCAGCACTATAGATCGGCAGCATATTCAAGTCTGGCGCAGCATACGGTCGCCTGCATCGAGACTACTAACTTATGGCCCAAATCCGACCATCTCTCTAGCTTTCAAAGGCACGCTAACGATAGCCGTGACCCCACGGTTCGCTAATATCAAAGTTTCGGAAGCCACAGTGAAATTGATATGAGGCATGAGCACTTCTCATTGTCTAACGTTGAACTTACTCCGCGTCATACTTGGGGCCCTTAATCGCGGCGTACTCTTCAAAATCTCGATGGGTCCAGGACTCAGGTCAGGTGATCGCATCTTGCGGTGTCTGGCGTTCGGATTTGGTGGATTGCCGCTTCTCGCCAGCGGGATGCTGTGGCTCATGCATGCCTTTTGCAACGAGCGCTCGCAACGAGCAAAATGTAGAAACTTGTCAACATAGGACGGTCAAAAATGAACCTAGTTAAAACCTCTCTTACCGAAGCTGACGTGGTGCGCGATATCGGCTACGTACCTATGAAGGACGGAACACGTATCGCTTACATTTCATATCGCTTGAAATCTGGCAGCTATCCAAGCGTGTTTTGGTATTCTCATTATAAAGCAAGTGCCGCCCCTTTCGAAATGGCAAAGCAATTTCTTGAAGCCGGCTACGCTTTCGTTGGTGCCAACTTTCCCGCGACGGGTTGCTCGGAAGGTATCATCGAATATTGGGGCGACCGCAAGGAGGGAATTTACGGTGCCGAAGTGGTCGAATGGATTGCCCGACAGTCCTGGAGCGACGGCAATGTCGGAATGATCGGTAATTCAACTCCCGGCAATGCTCAATTCTGGGTGGCAGCAGAGCGACCTCCTCATTTAAGAGCCATCGTGGCGAGCGGGATAGGGGATGGCTACGGCGACGGCACCTACGCCGGCGGAATGTTCCAACTGGGTACCGTGGCATGGGAACTTACGACCAAGTCCACTCAGGCAGCCGGTGCAGAATGGCGGATAAGCGAGGGTGACAACCAGTGCGTCGCAATTCGCAAAGATAGGCAAGTCGTCAAACGGGCATTTCTCGACGAGCTGAGAAGCCGTCCGCTTAAAGATGATTGGTGGGACTCTGTCTCTTTTTGCTGCGAGGATGTTGCCGGCCAGATTAATGTGCCTACTATGATTGTTGCGGCATGGCAGGATGAGTTTGGCAGCGTCGCTAAGTATAGCACACGGCTATTTACGCACTTCCTCAAAAATGTAAATCACAAGAAACTTCTGCTCATGAACGGAGATCACAATATCTCCGGTCCTCACCCGACTATCGGGGTTCGAAGCTATGGCTTTGTAGATACGGAACAGATGAAATTCATGGACCGTTGGGTGAAGGGCATTGAAAACGGCGTAGAAAATGAAGCTCCGGTCGCCGTGTTTTGGGATGTCCGAGAGATTGATGGAAACGCTAAGCAGGCGGTTGCCGGTTGGACCACGATGCATGAGACTTGGCCAGAACCGACAGTTGAGCGCCGTCCCTTCTATCTCACGGCTGACGCCGCGCTGTCCCCTAACGAGCCGATTGGCAGCCCAGCCGATGGCGTTCGCGCCTACCTCTACCCGACGGCAGCAGAGCTCGTTGGCAGCAGCCAGCAGTTTGCGCTCCAGCCATATTCCCCAGGCGTATTGAATTACCGAACGGCCCCGGCCGTTTCAGACATGGCGGTGCTTGGGAATCCGGAGGTCACGCTATACCTCAGTATTGACTATGGAGATGAAGCAGACCTCGGGTTAACGCTGAAAGACGTCGATGCCGAAGGCAATGTACTCTTTCTGCAGGGAGGCTTGCTGCGGGCTTCGCTGCGAGCGGTCGATGAAGCGCGGACATATGCTGACGAGGTGGTTCATTCTTTTCGCAAAAGTGAAAAGCTCATACCGGGTGAAATCTACGAGATAAGGATGTCGTTGCTGAACCCGATTGCACATGTTGTCCGGCAAGGGCACCGCCTCGAACTGACCATCGGCGCTCCTAATTCAATTCTGGACCAGACATCGGCTCCCAATCGATATCCGCACAATTTTTACAGCAGCATCCCTGTCGGCGGCCCCTCCGTCAACAGAGTCTATCACTCGAAGAAGTACCCTTCGAAAATCCTGCTTCCCATCATACCAGGGGCAGTAGCCCAAGCGTCCGCGCCTCACCCCCTCGCGTTGCGAGGCCAGCCTTCTCGACAGCAAACTGAGTTTGTGCCCGGAGGGTTGCCGATTCTGTAGCTTCAGCTCATACCGACCAGGGTCGGTGGCTGAGTTGCATGGAATAATAGTGTATTCTCGCGATCGGCCGGGCTTCTCGCGCGATCACGGCTTGAGCTCGAACTCGGTAACTCGGTGACGACGGGCCTAGAGCGTTTCGCATTTAGGTTGACTTATAGCCTGCGCTTTCGATGTAGTTGTTGCATTCGTTTGGGGTGACGTCGTCAAGGGTTGTTGCGATGGCGTTGTGGACGGCCTCGATGCTTCGTTTGGCGGCACGTCGCATGCAATGCTTGAGCTTGGCGAACAGCTTCTCGATTGGATTGAGGTCTGGGCTGTAGGGCGGCAGGAAGAAGAGCCTTGCGCCGGCGGCCCTGACGATATCGCGGACGACTTGGCCCTTATGAGAACCGAGATTGTCGAGAATGACGATGTCACCCGGCTTCAGTGTTTTGATGAGTTCGGTTTCGACATAGACGCGAAAGGCCTGCGCATTGATGGGACCGTCAATGACCCAAGGCGCCTCCACCCGATCATGCCGCAGCGCGGCGATGAAGGTCATCGTCTTCCAATGGCCATATGGCGCGTGGGCCATCAGCCGCTTGCCGCGGTCGCCCCAGCCGCGCAACGGCGCCATGTTGGTCTTGACCCATGTTTCATCCAAGAAGACCAGGCGGGTGGGGTCAATGCGGGTCTGGTAGCGCATCCACTGCGCACGCCGGCGCATCAGCTTTGGCTTGAGCTGCTCGGCCGGCAGAATGGTTTTTTTTGAAGCTCTTGCCCTCGCGATGGAGGAAGCGACTGACGCTCGCTGGGTGGATGATGAGACCGCGCTCAGCCAGGGCCGCCGTCAATTGATGAAGCGTCACGTTGGCATCTCGCTCGACCTCACCCAGCACGAAAGCACGGTGCTCTCCGTCGATCAGATAGGGCCGATGACCGCCCATCTTGCCGGGAGCCGCACTGCCAAGGCGACGCTTGCGTGCCGCCCATTTGATTACGCTCGACACCGCTACCTTCAGTGCCGCAGCCACCTCGTAGCTCGTCTCGCCCTCTTCAAGTCGGGCCATCGCCCGCTCCCACAGATCCATCGAATAAGGCTTAGCCATTGACCTTGCCCCTCTGATCTAATCCGGTTTGAAGTTCGTTCTGGCCCATCGAGAGGACCAGCACATGAAACGTAGCCGCTTCTCTGAAGAGCAGATCATCGGAATTTTGAAGGAACACGAGGCCGGGGTATCGGTTGCCGATCTGTGCCGCAAGCACGGGGTCAGCGACGCCTCGATCTACAACTGGAAGGCCCGCTTCGGCGGGATGGATATCTCCGAGGCTCGGCGACTGAAGGCGCTGGAGGACGAGAACACGCGGCTAAAGCGGGCTTTTGGCCGACGCCATGCTCGACAATGCCGCGTTGAAGGATCTTGTGGGAAAGAAATGGTGACGCCCGCGGCCAAGCGGAAAGCTGTCGCTCGCCTGAAGGAAGGCTGGGGGATGAGCGAACGGCGGGCGTGTAAAGCCATCGGCTGTTGCCGCATGACGGTTCGCTACGAGACCAGCAGGCCGGACGACCGCGAGGTTCGCGAGCGGATGAAGGCGATCGCGCAGGAACGTCGTCGGTTCGGCTACCGGCGTCTTCTCGTGATGCTGAGGCGGGAGGGCCTGGTCGTGAACCACAAGAAGCTGTTCCGGCTCTATCGGGAGGAGAAGCTCGCCGTTCGCCGCCGTGGCGGCCGCAAACGGGCGATCGGGACCAGGGCGCCGATGGTGGTGCCGCTGAGGCCCGACGAGCGCTGGTCGCTCGACTTCGTATCGGACCAGCTCACCGACGGGCGCCGCTTCCGCATCATGGCCGTCGTCGACGACTGCACGAGAGAGTGCCTGGCACTCATCGTTGATACGTCTCTTTCGGGCATGCGGGTTGCCCGCGAATTGGACCGGCTCATTACCGAGCGCGGCCGGCCGAGGATGATCGTCAGCGACAATGGCAGCGAGTTCACCTCGAACGCCATCCTTTCCTGGGCGGATCAGAGCCGCGTCGAATGGCATTACATTGCGCCCGGCAAGCCGATGCAGAATGGCTTCATCGAGAGCTTCAACGGCCGACTGCGCGATGAACTGCTCAACGAGACGCTGTTTACCTCGCTGGCTCAGGCGCGCGTCGCCATCGCCCTGTGGCGCGCCGATTACAACACCGCCCGGCCGCACTCCCAAATCGCCTGGCAGACACCGGCCGAGTTCGCCGGCACCTTCAATCCGCGACGGTCGCTCGCGCTGCGCTATGCCAAAGGCTCCGCGCCAGCGCCCGTCCCTTCACCCGCCCAGCAGGGCACAACCCAGGCCGGAAACGAACTCAAAACTGGATAGAAACTGGGGGCAAGGTCACCATCAGTCCCGACCTCCAACGGGTCAGAACATCGAATCTGATTTGCTCAATCTTGGGAATCCCGATTCCGCCAAAACCGCTCTAGGTCTTATGGCGCAGGGCGCGGCGCGCCCCCCTAATTGGCCGCAGGACCTCGTTCTCAGTTTGCGCGGGGCTGGCTGCGGCCAAATCGTAGAAGCTCCAGCGGCCATGATAGCATGGACGCACCCTTCCGGGGATGCTTGCCCGGGAACGAATTTCTGGGGTCGGCCGCTACGGAGCGTGGGGCACGACATCCGCTTGGTCCGGGCAATACGTGCGGCTTTCTTACCTCAAGAACAACAAGCGTGATGCCGCCGTGAGGGGCACGCCGACTATGCGCTTCGTTCCCATCAATGAAGAGAGTCACCCCGTCGAAAGATGCTCATCCCGCATCTAATCAATGCAATTCGCCGTCACCAGGCGGAGTTCGAAGTGATCGGACCGAACCGGCTGATGACAGCCGGGTGCAGAACATTAGCCTGCTAACTGCGTGATCGAGATAAGACGTTGGTGCGTAGTCCGTACGTTGCAACGACTTGGGCTGCGCTGTTATTAGGCGCCACTTGTTGCGAGGTCTCGTCGCTGGGACGAGGGCTTGCAGGTGGTCGCAGTAGTGCTGTGAAACCCTCGGCAAAAAAGCGTGAAATTACGCGTGTCGTCTGGGCCAGTTATAATCAGCAGGCGTTGGCTCTACTCCGCGGGCATCGGGCAGTGCCATGAGGCGACGGTCTTCGTCGTCGTCCTGCCAGCACCCGGCGATCTCCTGGCAGGTCGCGAACCAAACGCCCTCATGTGTCTTGAAGTATTCGATGAGACGCTCCAGCATGATCATGTGATGTGGCTGGCCGATGATCTGCGGGTGGAGTGCCATTACATAGATGCCGTTGGGCTGGTTATAATAGCAGTAACCGAATATGTCCTTCCACCGGCGGAGAACGGTTTCTGTATCGCCCATAGCTTCGTTAGCGCCAGTGTAAGCCAATGGGGGGAAATCGTCCAAATACCAGCTTACGGGAATCTCTAGTACCTTGCTGGCTGCACCGGCAACGTTGCCCTTTTCCCAACGTACCTGCCAGCGCTGCGGATGGTAAGGAACGAGATCCCGCGCCATCAAGCTGCTGTCGTACTTGAAACCCGCTTCCTCGATCAGATCGAGCGTGCTGTCACTATAGTCCCAATATGGAGAACGATAGCCGACCGGCCGAAGGCTAAGCACGCTTTTGTAAGTCTTGAATGCAAGATCCATTAAGCGCTTCTCCGTCTCTCGGGAAATCAAGGTCGGATTTTCATGATAGTAGCCATGGTGTCCGATCTCATGGCCTTCGTCGCAGATCCGCCTGCTGACTTCGGGGAAAGTGTCAATGGTATGGGCGGGGGTGAAAAACGTGGATTTGATGCCTGCCCGCTTGAAAAGTTCAAGAATTCGCGGCACGCCGACGGCGGCGCAAAATTCACCGCGGGACATGGAGGACGGGGTCGGGCGGTTGAAGCCGCCCAGCCACAGTGCCTGAGCATCGAAATCGACACCTAAATTTACGGCAATCTTTTTGCCGTGCGGCAGGTTAAGTTTACCCATTGGTTTGTCCTTTTCGGGCTGTGGACTGTTCGCGATATCCATCGAGCGCGACGCCTGGATGATAGAAACGGCACGCCGCAGGCGGATTGTTGCCCAGGTCCAAGAGATGATAGTTCGGCCATTACCCGCTCAAACTTCCGCAGCGAGCTCGGCCATCATCTTCACCAGAGGACCTTGAAAGTTGGGATCGGGGTCGGGGTCGCCCGTGTTCTCGAGCACGCTGAAGTAGATAACGACGATGCCGGTGTCAGGAGTTGCGAGCATGTACTGGCCACCGTAGCCGCCATGGCGGAGCCAGGTGCCGTCGGTCGCCATTTGATTGCTGTACCGGAACCAGTCACGTGGTTTCGGCATGGGCGGGCCGGGATTCCCATGTGTTTCTTCAATAAAAGCGGCATCGCCGACGCGACGGCCGTCGATACCTTCCCCCTTGTGCGCAAAGAGCAGTCCGTAGCGCGCGAGATCTCGAGCTGAGAGGCAGGCGCCGAACACCGGCACGCCCTCGCAGTCGCAGGCCGTGTGATAGCAGCCTTCGATACCGGCCGCCTCGACGATCTCGATCAGCCAGTCGCGCAACGCCCGGCCGCTGGCGCGCTCGATAATCCAGCCGAGCACTTCAGTGTTGCTCGACTTGTAAAGCGCGTACCCGGTGCGATTTGCCAGGTCGCCGCCCGTGACGCCGCAGAGGTAGGAGCGGATCGTTTCCTCCTTCTGGCCTTCCGGCGGCAGGCGCGAGCCGCTGGCGGCCTCCATGTTGTAGACTGTCGCTTGGGCGTCGCTGTAGTCCTCTGAGAAGTCGTTGGCGACGTTCATGTCGGCGACCGCCTTGACGGTCGCCTCGGCGTAGCCCGTACCGATCTCCGGCAGATAAGTGCTTACTCGCTCGTCAAGATTGACGAGGCCGTCGGCCACCGCGCGGCCGAGCATCAAGTTGAGCGTCGTCTTCGTGATAGACATGATGGGATGCGGCCTGTCGGGCCCAAAGTCCGGCGCATAGCGCTCGTAGAGGATGCGCTCGCCGCGTACCACGATGAAGGCCGAGAAATGCGGCATGGCAAGGAAGCGTGCGACGTCGGGCCGGTCGCCGATGGCCCAGTCGATCTGCTTCCTGAGCGGCAGGACGCGGGGGGCGCGCAGCGACATGCCGTAGCGGATCGTGGTGTGGAGGTTATGGAAGCCGCGGCGGCGGTAGTCGGGCAGGTTCCAGCGCGGTTGGTTGTCGAACAAGGGAACGAGGTCGGGATTGGCGATTGAGGGGAGCTTCATGCGGCGCGGGCCTTTCAAATTGGGATTCTTATAACTCAGGAAACAGAGCGTCGGCTTTCCACCGTCAGCCACTCACAACGCAGTCGTCGATGCTGTTAGCCCTGCCCTACATCCAGTCGAGAACAGAACTCTTCGCGGTTTGATCGACGCACGCGCGGACCTCCAGTACGACCTGGCTTCTCCTTATCTGGACGTCGTTTGGGGCGCTAATGGACGGAAACATGCGTAAACCCGCCGTCCTGGCTCTTCTTCGCAAAGCGCAGGCTCCGATGAGCGACACTCGTCCGCCGCCCAACGGCAACGTGGTGCGAAGGCGCAGCCGGGAAGGCGGTTGAGAGGGCTTGGGACCTCGCCGTCGAGCGGTGGGGACTGGCGCCGTCGCCGAGGATCGATGACCGGCACAGCGTCGAGCAATGCCCGCGTGTAAGGGTGGCGCGGATTGGCGAAGACCTCATCAACGGACCCGCTCTCGACGATCCGGCCAAGATACATGACGGCGACGCGGTGGGCGATGTAGTCGACGACGCCAAGATCGTGCGTGATGAACAGGTAGCTGACGTTTGTTTTTGCCTGGAGAGCCTTAAGAAGCTTCAAAATCTGGGCTTGCACGGAGACATCGAGCGCGGCGGTAGGCTCATCGAGGACAAGCAGCCGTGGTTCAAGCGCCAACGCACGTGCGATGGCAACGCGCTGCATCTGCCCACCCGAGAGCTGATGGGGATAACGGTTGAGGTAGTCCGCGCCGAGTCCAACTTGGCTCAGCAATTCGCTGGCGCGCCGGGTGACGGCTTCGCCGCGCATGCCTAGAATACCGCTCAGCGGTTCGCCGACGATCGAGCGCACCTTCATCCTCGGATCGAGCGAGGAATGCGGGTTCTGAAACACCACGCCGATGTCGCGGCGTGGGGGCATTGTGGTCCCGCGCACGCGGGCGGTGACTACATTGCCGCCGATCTCGATTGTGCCAAAATCGAATTTCACAAGCCCCAGCAGTGCGGATGCGAGCGTGCTCTTGCCGCAGCCCGACTCGCCGACGAGTGCCAGTGTCTCGCCCCGCGCGATCTGAAAGCTTATGTCGTCCAAGGCCTTTATGGCGCCGTGGCGCGTGGGATACACTTTGCACAGGCCCTCCACGGAGACCAGGCGAACGGGCGGTGCGGCGTTCATGGTGCCTCCGTGACCTGCTGATGGCGAACGGCATGATGGCATAGCGCCCAGTGGTCCTCGCCAAAGGTCCGTGCCGGCGGATCCGCCTCTGCGCAGATGCCAGTCGCCCGGTCGCACCGGTCGTGAAACGCGCAGCCCGTCGGTATCACGCCAGGATCGGGCACATGGCCGGGAATTGAGACGAGATCGCGGGTACCGCGGCCAACTACTGGAACCGTACCCAGCAGCTTTGCCGTATAGGGATGGCGAGGCTGGTCGATCACCGCCTCAACGCTGCCCATCTCGACGATCCGGCCCGCATACATGACGGCCACGCGATCGCAAAGTTGCGAAACGATGCCGAGATCGTGTGTGATGAACACGACGGCAAGGCCTTTCTCATCGGCCAGGCGCCGCAGTAGCCAGACGATTTGTGCCTGAATGGTCACGTCGAGCGCCGTCGTCGGCTCATCGGCTATTAAAAGGCGCGGCTGGCAGGCGAGCGCGAGCGCAATCAGGGCGCGCTGGATCTGTCCGCCCGAAAGCTGGTGCGGGTACTTCTCAAGTGCAAGCTCCGGGTCAGGGATGCGCACGGCCTTGAGCTCGCTCAAGGCCACGGAACGCGCTTCTGCCCGACCGACCGGTCGGTGGCAACAGATGACATCGATCATCTGCCGCCCAAGCGTGAAGAACGGGTTCATGGAACGCATCGGATTTTGGAAGATCATCGCAACGCGGCTGCCGCGCATGGCACGCAGTTCGGACTCCGGCCGCTCAATGACCTCCTGCCCGTCGATGCTGATGCTGCCGGTGACGCAGCCCGGTGGCGGCACCATCCCAAGACAGGCGCTCGCGGTCATGGACTTCCCGCAGCCCGACTCGCCCACCAAACCGAGTACTTCGCCTGCGGCAACTTCGAAATCAACGCCGCGCAGGATCGAAGTCGATCGGAAAAGGCCGGGAAAAATCACTCCGAGGCCGCTAACCTGAAGAACCGGATCGCTCATTCCCGTCGGCCCTGCTTTGGGTCAAGAATATCGCGGAGACCGTCCCCAACGAGATTGAGTGCAAGCACTGTTACGAAGATCGCCAGACCCGGAAACAGCGCTGTCCACCAGTGATCGAGGAAGTCGACCCGGGAATCCGCCGCCATCAGCCCCCACTCGACCGCCGGAGCCCTTGCGCCCAAGCCGATAAAGCTCAGCGATGCCCCGGCCAGGATCGCGTAGCCAAAATCCGCCGAGGCCGCAACGATGACCGGAGTCAGCGAGTTTGGCAGGACGTGGCGAACCAGAATGCTCAGATGCCCCAAACCGATCGTTCGCGCGGCGCCGATATAAAGTTCCTCGCGCACGCGCAGAACCGCACCGCGCATAATGCGCGCCGTTCCTGGGAACCATGAGACACCGAGCGCGATCACAGCACTCCAAATGCCAGGACCAAGTGCAGCAATGATGGCGATCGGCAGAAGCAGCGGCGGAAAAGCCAAGAAGACATCTGCTACACGCATCAAAAGAAGGTCGGTTCTGCCACCGAAATACCCTGCCACAAGTCCGATGGGAACGCCGATGACTAAGGATAGAAGGACAACACATAGGCCTACGAGCAGCGATATGCTTCCTCCATGGAGCACCCTGGCGAAGATGTCCCTGCCGAAGCGATCCGTGCCCATCAGATGCTCGGCGCCGGGTGATGAAAGCCGCTCCGACATCATGATTTTGGTCGGCTCATAGGGCGCAATCCAGCTGGCGAGCACGGCACCTGAAACCACCACCAGGAGAATGGCCGCGCCAAAAACGAATAGCCGATGCTGTCTGAAGAAGGCTCTTGCACGGATCAACCGGCCAGGCCACTCGATGACATCGGTTTGCATCATCATCTCCATTACGCTGTTCTGAGTCGGGGATCGACGACCGCATACAAAAGGTCGACGATCAGATTGACCAGAAGGTATGTACCGGCAAGAAAGAGTGTGGCGCCGAGGGAAGCCGGGTAATCATTCTGCGCGATCGACGAGACCACAAAGGAACCTAGCCCCGGCCAGTCGAAGACAGACTCGACCACAACGGCTCCGCCCAGAAGGTAGCCATAGGTCAATCCAATGACCGTCAGAATTGGTATGAGGGTGGCCTTCAACGCATACCGATAATAGATCACGGACTTCGGCAGCCCATAGGCAAACGCAGTCCGAATATATTCCTCCTTCAGAACCTCAATCATCATGTTGCGCGTGATGCGTGTCACGGTAGCAAGCAGCAGGATGGTCAAGGTGAGGAGTGGTAGCGCTATGTGTGCAAGAGCGCTCGTAAAACCCTCCCAATTGCCGGTAAGAGGGGCATCTATAAGGAACAGACCGGTGATCGGCCTGATAGGGTTACCCAAAAGGATCGAAGTATCCACGCGACCGTGGAGCGGTAGCCATCCGAGCTCGCCGTAAAAGAGGAGCTGCAGTGACATCGCCAGGATGAAAGACGGGATCGCGACGCCGGCAACCGAGGCCGTCCGGACGACATTGTCGATGACCGAGTTCTGCCCTACTGCGGAAAGGATTCCGATCGGAATGCCAATAAGCAGAACGAGCACCATCGCCAAGGTAGTGAGTTCGAACGTTGCGCCTAATCGCTCGCGTACCTCCAACAGCACGGGCCGTCCGGTCAGCAGGCTATTGCCCAATTCTCCACGCAGCACATTGCCGATGAAACCCAGATATTGAACCGCGAGCGGTCTATTGAGTCCGAGTTCGTCGTTCATCTTGGCGATCATCTCAGAGGAAGGCCTCTGCCCCAGCATTAACTCCGCTGGCGAGGGGGCAAGCACTCGGCTCAGGACGAACATTATAGTGACGACGCCAAGTACGACGCCAACGATCATCAACAGTCGATGAACCAAGTGCACTGCCATAGCCGTGATATCCTCCCGCTACTTTCCGCCTAGCAAGAGCCTATCTGCTCAGGCTGTAGAGGGAGATCCATTCGTAGGCGGGATTGTTGGCTTGTTCCATTCCTTTGATATCGGAGGAATAGGCTACGACCCGGTCAACATCGGCATAGAAGATGGCGACGGCGTTCCGCATAAGTCTGTCCTGGGCGGCAATATACGTCTTAGCCGCAATGTCTTTGTCGACACCTTCCAATTTGAAGCCTTCGCCTACCAGCCGGTCGTACTCTTCATCGTGGTAATAGGAGAAGTTCCAGACGGGCTTCTCTTCGCTCTTAAAGGCGCCTAAAAAGTCCTGTGGAGACGGATAACCTGGCCAACTTACCATCGCGTTCAGGTGACCGGTGGTTTCAGGAGATCGCGCCTTTTTGTTGTAGCTGGTGGCAACCGCCTCAAGCTCAAGCTCGACATCAAGTCCGACAGCCTCGGCGTTGGCCCGGAACAGCTCTATTGCATCAATCTGCTCTTGATTACCCGCGTAGTACAGCGCCTTTATCTTCCAATCCTCCTTAGGGACGCCCGATTCTTCAAGGAGTGACAGCGCCTTTTGTGGATCATATGTGCCCACGTCGTATGTTCCGTGACCCCACAAGGTCGATACGACGGGACCCACCGGCTTTTTGGCAATGCCATGAAAGATGTCCTTCAATACCGACTCGTGATCCCAAAGAGATAACAGAGCTTGGCGGAATTTCAGATTGTCTGTTGGATATTTTTGCGTGTTAATCATATAGAATTGCGTGCGCCAGCTCGGAATATCTGCGACGGAAACATTTGGCAAAGCCTTGAGGCTCTCGATCTGCGTAGCGGGAATACGGGGGCAAATGTTTGCTTCGCCGGAGCGGATCATCTGAATGCGCGTCGACATTTCGGCCACATAGGGGTGAAGGACACGGTCGATCTGGCCGCTTTTCCATCCGCCCCAGTAATCTTCGAATTTGTCGAGGACGATCAGCTTTCCCTGCTGAAACTCTGTCAACTTGTAGGGGCCGGTGCCGATCGCATTGCCCTGGTTCAGCCATTCGTCGCCCTTGTCAATGGCTGCCGGGCCGATCACGAAACCACTTCCACCCGCCACGAGATCGAAGGCGATGACATCTTTGAAACGGAAGAGGACGGTATGCTCGTCCGGCGTGTCCACATGCTCCAGACTAGCAATTAGGTAACTATTGCCCTTCCCAAGATCACGCGTATATTCGAACGACTTCTTGACCGCCGCCGAATTCAGCGGCGAGCCGTCGTGAAACTTTACCCCTTCGCGCAATTTGACGGTCCAGGTCTTGCCACCCTCCGTGCCCTCCCAAGCGATCGCCAGTTTCGGCAGGACCTTGCCGTCCTTGTAGGCAAAGAGAGTCTCGTAAACGTTGCCTAGCACATAGGCTTCGGCCGCATTGGCAATGGCCGGGTTCATGTTTTGGTACGCTACGTCCCAAATCCAGGTCAGCGTGTTCTGAGATGCCTGCTGTGCGACTGCCTGCAGGCTGGACCAGCTCAGTCCAGCGATGGCAATGGACGAACCTAGGGCACCCTTGAGAATTTCACGTCGATCTATAGTCATTGCAGTTCCCCTTTTCTTGGTTATTCGATTCATAGTAAATTCAGAAGCGCGCCTACAACCAGCCCCCTCATTCCGCAGAGAGTTTGGCCATCATCTTCACCAGAGGGCCCTGGAAGTTGGGGTCGGGGTCGGGATTGCCCGTGTTCTCGAGGACGCTGAAGTAAACGACCACGATGCAGGTGTCAGGGTTTGCTAGCATGTATTGGCCTGCGTAGCTGCTGACCTCCGACTTGCGCCTGATGGTTGGCGTCGGCACAGCCAACGCATCCTTATAGATGCAGCATTCCGCGACCACGCCGTTTGTACCTTGCAGATATTGGTCTCAATCACGTAACACGTAACTACGTCGTGATTGATTTTGCCCCCTGCTTTAGATCCCCTTAGGCCCATTTTTTCCTAGCTTAGCGATGGTTCCGAAACCGGCTAATATCAAATCTTCGGCGGCCACCTCCAAACTGATATGGGGAACTGCCTGCATTCCACCGAACACGCCGACTTACATATGGACGTTTAGGGCAAATCCTGCGCGCATAATCAGAGCCGTGCTTTCGGCACGAGCAGCGATGGCATCGTAGGAAACGACGATCGCGCGGTTCACATTGAAGGGAAGCAGAGACCAGATAGCACGGGCCACGAATTCGATCGGATAGCGATGGTTCTTTTGGTCCAGTGCACTCACGGTCATGTGGCGCGCTGCTACCTTAACTTCCTTACCGGTCAATCAATGTATTGAGCCTATGATTTGCCTTTTCTTCGCCCCACAATAAGGCGCGTAACCTTTTGCGCTTCGACGACAAGGCGCGATCCGGGAGGAACGACAGTCGTGGAAAGACCTGCGTCGACAATGAGCGGGCCATCCAGTTCGTCCCCTTGGTACAGGTCTTCGCTGTTGAAGATCCGCGTTTTCAGCCATTGGCCGCCGAACATCACATCGCGTTGGGTGAATTTCAGTTCTGTCGTTCGCGTGCTGGATGTGTCCGGGGCAACGCCATTTCCCATGGGAGCGGTCGCTACCAAGCGCAATGCGACGATCTCTATCGACGCATCAGGATGGGAATGACCGTAACGCTGGTTATAGGCTTGATGGAAAATCTCGGAAATTTGGTGAACGGACGTCCCACTTTGCGTGAGTTCCACCGTGACAGTATATTCCTGCCCGTCATATCGCAGATCGAGAAGGTACTGGTAGCGTATCTGGGCCTTACCGCCTGTTTCCGCGTCCAAATGAGCTTTTGCCAACTCTGACTGTTTCTCAAATCTACGAGAAATCTCGCATTCCTCGACATCCTTTATGAATTTGTTGAATGGAACCGCGATATCGTGGCGCATGGGCGAATGCAGCATCCCCCATGCGGAGAATACGCCCGCGTGCGGCGGCACTACGACGTCAGTGATTTCCAAGGCTTCTGCGAGAAAGGCGGCGTGCATAGCGCCGGCGCCACCAAACGCGACGATAGAGAAATCCCGCGGTTCGATGCCCTGTTCGACGGTAATCCTGCGGATAGCATCGGCCATTTTGGCATTCGTGATGTCCAGTATGCCTTCTGCAAGCGTTTCCGCATCCATTCCAAGCGACTTTGCTACCCTCGTTAGCGCGGCCTCCGCCTTTGCACGGTCGATCCGAACTGTTCCGCCCAGCTCCGCACGTGGCAAGAAGCGATTTAAGAACACTTGTGCGTCGGTGACCGTGGGCGCTGTGCCGCCCTTCCCGTAACAGGCCGGCCCCGGTTCGGCTCCTGCGCTTTCAGGGCCTACGCGGAGGCCGCCCGCTTCGATATAAGCAATAGAACCGGCGCCAGCACCAATGGACTCAATTTCAACAACGGGCATGATAATGTCCATGCCAGAGAGCGTCGTCTGATTGACAACCCGCGGCTTGCCGTCAACGACGAGACTGACGTCGAAGCTGGTCCCTCCGACATCCGCGCATATGACATTATCCGTGCGGAAAAGTTTTGTCATTTCCGCCGCTCCTATGATGCCTCCTACCGGGCCAGAAAAGAGGGTTTGAATAGGCTGTTTACTCGCCTGTTTGACAGACATTAGGCCGCCGCTGGACCGCGTTACATAAAGCGGTACTGTAAGTCCTCCTTCTTTCAGGCGCGATTCTACGACTCCAAGGTATTGCCGAACCAGAGGACTGATATAGGCATCCGCCACGGTCGACGCCGTACGCTCCGCCTCGCGCCACTCACGTGCGACTTCGTGCGAAAGTGACACCGAAATTCCTGGGACGTTCCGCTCCAGAAATTCGCGAGCGGCAATCTCGTGGTCGGGATTTTTGTAACTGAACAGGAAGCAGACCGCCACCGATTGGATCCCGTTCAACCTGGCGTGTTCGGCCGCAGCTTGCAGGTCGTCCAGATTTGTTTCCGCTATTTCGTTGCCTTCGTAGTCAAGGCGACCCCCTATCTCCAATGTATCCCGCCGCCGCACAAACTGTTCGGGACGCTGGAACTTGTTGTTGTACATTTCCCTTCGCGGTCGCGATCCCCGCATTATGAAGAA
>NZ_JAMYPY010000042.1:0-23075 GCF_040320605.1 Mesorhizobium sp. M0659 | reverse complement strand
CAGGCGGCCAAGCCTCAGAAGCCGAAGGCCAAGGAGCAGCCCGCCGCCGAGCAGCAGCAGGCCGAGCCGGAACAGGCGGCCAAGCCTCAGAAGCCGAAGGCCGAGGAGCAGCCCGCCGCCGGGAAGCAGCAAGCCGAGTCCGAGCAGGCGGCCAAGCCCAAGCCACAGAAGCAAAAAAACAAGGCGTGCGATCCGCAGAGTGACGCGAACTGCTAGCTGTGCGCGGCACCGCAATTATTCCATCGCGGTGCCGCTGAACGGGAATGCGAGGCAAGCTGCGAACCCTCGCCACTTTCCTTCGCTGCCGCCTGCTCTGCTCTAGACCGGCTGGAAGCGCAGAACCCCGTCAACGAACACAGGGTGGACATGCAACCTGAAGAGGGTGAGACATCACCTCGCCCGAGACTATTTCGAAAGGCCTGACATCTGCCGAGACAAACCTAGGATGGGTACAGAGGTCGTTATCCAGAAACCACCATGAGCAGCCGCGGTGCCGACTTTATGTACAAATGGATTTCCGAACATATGCCGGAAGGACCAACCGACGACCCGGGCCGGCTTGTGACCGATATGGCAGACCAGGCCCTGCGGGCCGCCGCCGTCGAAGGCATCCCAATTCAGGAGATCGATGAAGAGATCGGTAGCGTTTATGAAGCGATCATCCACGCCGTTGAACATCGCGACGGCGGTCTCGCGGATTAAAGATGTTGTGGGTGCCGAAGGCGGTTCGCGGTCGCGACAGTGCTGCAAATATGGACTATTGAGTTTTGAGCAGTCGCCGGCAACGCGCCTGTCTTTCCAACCGATTCGCCAGTGTCTGAAATTTCCAAATTAGCTACGCCTTATGGAACTTTGGTGCGGGCTTTTCATTTTCATCCGCATGCGAGCCTCTGTGATCCAAAGCGTCGGGACGGGAGTGAACGCGTCGCCGCGCTACTCGCTGGTCCTGCCGATATATAATGAAGAACAAGTGCTGCCGCGACTGATCGAACGGATCAGATCACTAATCAGTCGGCTGGACGGAGAGACCGAGGCGATTTTTGTTGATGACGGTAGTCATGACGGCAGCGTCAAATACCTTCGGCGGGTGGTCACCGCCGAACCTCGCTTCCGGCTTATCGAGCTTTCCCGTAATTTCGGACACCAGATTGCGATCACGGCAGGCATGGATGCTGCTGCGGGGGATGCCGTCATCGTCATGGATGCCGACCTGCAAGATCCACCGGAGGTCGTTCTTGATCTCGTGGCAAAGTGGAAGGAAGGTTTCGAGATCGTGTACGCCCGCCGTGTCAAGCGCGAGGGCGAATCGTGGTTCAAGCGGCTTAGCGCCGATCTTTTCTACCGTTTCCTGGAGAAGATGACGGCGGTCAACATCCCGCGCAACGTCGGGGACTTCCGCCTGGTCGGCCGCCATGCGCTGGATGTCTTCAGACACATGCCTGAACATGATCGCTTCGTCAGAGGCATGTTCGGCTGGATGGGCTTCAAGCAAGCGGCGGTTCCGTTCGAACGCCCTCCGAGGACCATCGGCCAGACCAAATACCCTTTCTGGAAGATGATGCACCTTGCCGTTCACGCCGTTGTCAGCTTCTCGGAAAAGCCGCTCCACTTTGCGCTTTGGGGCGGATCGGCGATTTCCGCACTTGCCCTGACCTTTGGCGCTTACGCCGTGTTCGCCTGGATTTTTGAAACCGGCGTCATTGCCGGCTGGACGTCGACCGTGGTGATCGTATCGTTTCTGTGTGGCATCAATCTTTTCATGACCGGCGTGGTCGGCCTCTATGTCGGTAGTATCCACGCCGAGGTGAAACGCCGCCCTCTTTACGTGATCAATCGGCTTACCGGCTTCGACGAGCCGATGCCTGCCTTCGCTGGTGGGCGCCGGAGATCATTTCGCAAGCCCAAGAACGGAGTCGCTCCCAGTGGCCGAACTCTTCGACAGCTATAGATGCAGTTATGCAGAGACGATCGATGGGTCGATCCGCTTTTCCGGACTCAAGCACGATTTCTTTTTGGCTGCAAAGGCCGACCTGCTGCGGCGCCTAGTCTCCGAGCGAGGACTTCGTCGCCCGGGAGCCATGATGCGGGCGCTTGATGTGGGCTGCGGTGTCGGTTCGCTCCATCCTTATCTAGACGGCGCTTTCGATCGCCTGGATGGCTGCGACGTCTCGCAAGGGTCGATCCAGCGCGCCAGCGAGGACAATCCGGGCGTCGTCTATAGGACATGCACCACGACGGGCCTGCCTTATGACGACTGCGTGTTCGACTTGGCTTTTGCCAGTTGTGTTGTTCATCATGTTTCGCCCGCATCCTGGGTCGATTTTTTTCGCGAGATGCGACGGGTCGTGCGGCAAGGCGGCGTCGCCTGCATCATCGAGCACAATCCCTATAATCCGCTGACGCGTCTGGCGGTGCTCCGGTGTCCGTTCGACCAAGACGCGGTCCTGCTCAACGCGGTCAGAGCAGCGGCCCTCTTTCGACAAGCAGGCTTTAGGGAGGTTCGATCCGAGCACTTCCTGCTGCTCCCGTCGACCGGCGGGTTCGCCAGACAGGTTGAGCGTGCCCTGGCGCTGCTGCCGCTTGGAGCCCAGTATGCGTGTAGTGGGCGTGTCTGAGCATCGATCTGCCGGCGGCGGCACCCTAAAGCTTCTGGCCCGCTTCGGCCTGGTCGGCATCGCCGCCACAATCCTGTATGCCGCCTTGGCAACCGCCTTTGTCAAATCGGAACGGTTCGGCTTCAGCCCCGTCCGAGCGTCCCTTGCAGCTTACGCAGCCGCGGCGTTGTTTTCCTATCTCGCGCACAGGTCAGTAACCTTCATGTCGCGCGGGTCGCACAGATCAGAGGCTCCGCGTTTTCTCTTGCTGGCGGCGATCGGCTTGGCGATCGCCTATGGCGCGCCGGCGCTTTTGACGGCGAAGCTGGGCCTGCCCCTCATCTTTCCCATCATGATTACCTGCTTGCTTGTACCCGGGATCAATTTCGTCGTGCTCGACCGATGGGTCTTTGCGGAATACATTCCCGATCAGACCGGCGATGGCTGATACGCAATCCGCCAGAAAGATTCGTTATAAAACACCGTTTCACGGTAACGTGAACTGCTCCAAAGCCGCTTGCTGAATCATAGGAACGATCTCATGCAGATAATTTTGACCAGGACGACGTGACGATCAGTGATGTGCCCTCTACGCAGGGTGGTGATCACCGAATGGTTTGTCGCCGCAGACAAGCCCTAATTTCATTAATCTTCCGTTCCGAAGGGAGCCCTGCGTCCCGTACCGATCAGCCGTTCGAGGCGAACGACGCGCAAAAGAAAACGTGACCCCGGCGGACGCTGCGCAGTGCCGCAATCCCGGCGACCAATATCTCGAGTCCGCCGCGCTCTACCTTATCGCGATTGGCTGCCGGCCAGCGGCGAGGAGGCACGCGACGGCTGTCCTCCATCCGGGAGGTGCAGGCACATGAGATGATCACGGAACTGTTGTGCTGCTGAAATAGGGCAACTCCAGAGAGTTGTGAAGCGGTGTTTCCGTCCGGAATTGCGTTAATAAAGAGTTAGAGCACTTCACCGTTTGCACAAAACGATGAAGTGCTCTCTAGCCGGCGTCGAGCCGAAACGATACCAATTTAATGGCGCGTTTATAGATCTTGCTGGCGGCTGGGCTTGGCGGAATCCCGTCGCGATAATCGAAAGTCACTTCGAGTACCTTTGCGCTAGCAAAAGCTGTGTGCGGGATCGCGAACGAGATCGTCGTCGGGTCTTTGCTCGACAGTGTTACCTCGTGTACGCGAACTCCGTTCACCGAGATGATTACCCTTTGGATGGTCTGTGGTGGACGAATGACGGCGGACATTTGTAGCGTTGCCGTAAGCTCGTCGCGAAGCGAAGGTATTTCCAGTCTCAACCGAGAGGTCTCGCCCAGCGAATGGGTTCCGTCGGCTACCGGGCCCGACCAACCGCAGACCATCATGCCGGCTGCTTGTTTGGCGCCGTCGGATCGAAACGATACCGTCTGGCCAGGAGTGTAGCTGCCAACCGCATCGCGATTGAGGCACGTCGTCGTGCGATCGATGTAATAGGCCCGATAATCGGCGTTGACATCTGGATTGAGAGCGAGTGCGAGGATGATGATCTCGGACACGGCCAGAACCAACGCCAGCGCGTAGCCGCGAGTCGAGCCAGCACGGCCATAGAGTGACAGGCTGTCAGACCAGGGCAAGATAGCCTCCAATCCACGCCAAAGTCATGAAATAAGATGCGCTCAGGAAAAGAGCCAAAATCACCAGATAGGTCAGTTTCGATACCGACAGCAGCTCGGCAATCAACATCAGCAGCGGCGCGAGCCCAATGACGTATCTAACCATGGAAGCCAGGTTGGTGATCAACGGCAGGATGATGCTGCTCGCACAGAAGAGCGCAGCGCCATATCGCCTCCGGGACGCCAGAACGACCGATAGGGTCAGCCCTATCATCGCTGCGAGCGCGCTCCATTGCGGCGCCGTGGGCAGCCAGCCTTTTGTCGGAACAGCAGCGAGACCGTCCCACAGAAAAAGGAGCGGATCGCCAGCAACCCGCCCAAACGCGCGCTGGACGTGCAAGAACGCAAACCCATCCCCGACAGTGAGATACAAAAAGAGCATGTAAGCAAACAAGCCGGCGGGCGAGATGAAGATAGCTACGAGCATATCCGGACGACCAAGCACCCATCGCGGGAAAGATACCGCCGACCCGCCCTGCTGGCGGTGCTGCTCGAACATTTGGATGACCATTGCAAACACAGCAAGGACCCCGACCAGCCTCGTTGCCGACAACAAAGCGCATGTAACGCCAGCCGCCAGGTAGTTGGAGCGCTTGAGTGCCAAAAAGACGCACGACGTCAGGAGCACGAAAAGAGGTTCGGTAAGGAACGTGGTGAAGTGGAAGGAGAACGGGCCGCTAAGCAGAAAAGCGCAATACAGTATGTAAGCGCGCACGTTCTTCTCCAGAAGTGGCCATGCCACAAGGCAGGCGGCGTAGCTGCATGCCATCGAGGTGATCGTCGCGATCAGAATCGTGGAAAAAGGGAAAGCAAACCGAAGGGTCGTCACGAGCATGGGATACAATGGAAAGAAGCCCCAGCGTCCGACGTTGCTTTGGCCTGGAATAGGAAAACGCTCGTAGCCGTGTTCGGAAATGTCCACATACCACGCGCAGTCCCACCTGCAGAGCCCACGCGCATAAGCTTCGAAGCCTGGTACTGCCGAGACTGAATGGAATGCAGCATACCGAATGACAAGCCCGCTGATCATGAACAGGAGCGGAACCGAAGCGGCGATGACCCAAAGGCGACCGCCAGTGTTTGCGTGGGCCAAGTCTCCAAGCGCCAGTTCTGTCTCCACAGTTGAGGCGGCCACACTCTGCGATGGCGAGCCTGGGTTCGCCTGCTCGATGGCGCTGATGCCAGCCATAAAACCGGTCCCTCGAAAGCATCAAGATCATCAACCAGACTTGAAGCCCCGTCTGCGACTGAACTTAAGGATCAACGATGCCGCGCCGCTTCGGTTCCTTCTGCAGGAGGTCGTTGGGTCAGGTCGATCGATCACACCAGCCGAGGAAGGGAGCGATATTCGCGCTTCGACGGCACCGTTTCCTTGCAACGGGCGGCCTTCTTCATCGACATGCATGGCTCAGTGGGCGGCCGGCCGCGCTGGGCACCCCTCCGGTAACGGGCGCCTTGAAGGCGATCTCGCCATCCGCCAAGCCTTTGAGTGTCAGATCCGCTTCTTGGCAGTCGCACGAGATTGTAGGCGGCGGCGCTGAATATGAAGGCCCATCCGACGCGGTCGCGGCCGCGAGACCTGGTTTTGTGCTGGCCGGCCACGGCCGACTTCTAGGGCCGACGTTAGGCGGAAAGCTGCCGCTCACGTGGCGGACGCGGGTTCGCGCCCAACGTCGGCCTTGAGCAGACCATAGCCGCTACCAGGGCCTAGGTCAAATCGCGCCATTCACACTCAGGCACACCGTTGTTTGAAGTAGGAGCCTGTGCCATCAAGACCCCGTTCGGGTAAGACGCTAACGTTCTCGATGGCGGTAGGGCTGGCGACGTTAGATTGTGCTTGATGCCTTTGGCTTCCCGCACGAGGGCGGACCAACTTGCTCCTAGCAGCCCTATTAACTCCAGGCTTGCGGCTCCGTGGTGTCGGTTTCTTCGATAAGCCTTTGGACAAGGCGACGCTCGGGCTCAGACATCATGCTGCCTAGGATCCTTCCCAACCGCTCGCAGACCCCTTCCTAACTATAACATTTGATATAAGTTCCCACCTAAGTGGCTGTTTTTGTGAGGGGCCATTGCGTTCGAAGCCGCAGACTCCGGATCACAGCCTGCTATCCCCAGAATAACATATGTTATTATGCGAGGAACATTCGAGGCCTGCGGCCGTTGAATTACTGAGCAATTACTCACGGGGCAGGGCTTTCAATGCCGTCGGGATCCGTCCTGATCGTAGAGGATGAGAGCATGATCCTCTTAGACATCGAGACCTCCCTCCGCGAGGCCGGGTTCGAGGTGATCGCCGTCTTAAAGGGCCTTGAAGCCATTGCGACTTTTGATCGTGAGCCGGAGCGAGTTGCGGCTCTGCTGACAGATATCAGACTTGGAGACGGCCCTACCGGGTGGGATGTGGCCCGGCACCTCCGAGCCGCCAATCCTACCATGCCAGTGATATACATGAGTGGCGATGGCCCGGACGACTGGCCGTCGCTTGGCGTACCCAACAGCCTGATGATCACCAAGCCGTTTGTTATGCCGCAGATCATTACCGGGCTGGCAACTCTCCTCAATCAACAGGGAGTGGACCAACTCCCAGCCTCAGAATAGCTGCGGCTGGTAGCTAGCTGTTTGATCCCGAGCTCGAAGGAGAGGTGCTCAATGTCAGGCCGCGGTGAAGGGACCTTTCGCGACGGCGAGGGGCTGATTTACGGCGCCCCACCGACTCAAAGGCAGTATCTTCGGCTGCTCGGCAAATAAGACATCTCGAGCGCGCTACCCTCTTGCCCGAAAACCGGAACGGCCGGTTGCCGAATGGCTAGTTATCCAGAACCAATCTGACTTTCTGGGCGAGAGCTTGGAGGGTAGCGGGTTTCTGCAGGAGTTGAACGTTTGGATCGATGATCCCATTGCGAACTATGGCATCACGTGCGTAACCGGACGTAAAGAGCACCCTCAAGTCAGGCCGCAATTCAACGGCAGCATCCGCAAATTCCCGACCGTTCATTCCGGGCATGACAACATCCGTCAGCAGCAAGGAAACGTCTCCTCGATCCTCAAGAATGCGCAGGCCTTCAACCCCATTCTCAGCAGAAATCACCGAATAGTCGAGATCCTCGAGCATTTGCATTGTCAGTTGTCTTACACTCGCCTCGTCCTCGACGACGAGGATCAATTCCTCTGGCTTGCCATTGGCAACGTCTTGGCTGTTCGCCCGCCGTGCTCCATCGGCGGGACCATTGTGCCTTGGCAACCAGATGCTGATGGTAGTCCCCACCCCCAGTTTTGAATCGATGTTGACATAGCCACCGGACTGCTTGACGAAGCCAAACACCTGACTCAGCCCAAGGCCGGTTCCCTTGCCGACACCTTTGGTGGAAAAAACGGCTCGAAGGCTCTTTCCAGAGCCTCCGCGCTCATACCCGAGCCCGTGTCCCTCACCGCAATAAGGACGTAGGGGCCGGGGGAAATGCCATGATCTGCAGCAACCGACTGGTCGACCAGGAGTGCAGAGGTTTCGATGGTCAGGGTTCCGCCCTCCGGCATGGCATCGCGAGCGTTGACCGCCAGATTGACGAGGACATTTTCGAGTTGACTGGGATCAGCGAGCACTGCACCGTCATCGGATTGCACGACCGTATTAAGTGTTACGTGCTCGCCCAGCGTCCGGCGCAAAAGCTCCGACATATCCTGCACCATCCGGCCGACGTCGAGGGATTCAGGGGAAAGCGGCTGCTGCCGGGAAAAAGCCAGTAGCCTTTGCGTCAGCATGGCAGCTTTGTGGGCACCCTCGGTCGCGGCTGCGATCAGTTGGTGCACGCCGGGCTCGCCGCGGTCGACGCGCCGCTGGATCAAGTTGAGTCCTGAGATGACAACTCCCAGCATGTTGTTGAAGTCGTGCGCGATACCGCCCGTGAGTTGCCCCACCGCCTCCATTTTCTGGCTTTGGCGCAGCTGATCCTCCAAATTCCTGCGGACGTTGATGTCGCGCCCGGCGGCGTAATATTGGTTGTTTCGCGGCATAAATTGCCAACTGTACCAGATGAACCTGCCATCATTGGCACGCATGCGTAAGTCGAGGTCGCGAACCACAACCCGGCTATCCGATAGTGAGAGCCGTGTCACAGCCGCAACATCTTCAGGATGAACGAAATCCTCGAAAGTCTTACCCTCGACCTCGCTTTCGTCCAAGCCGAGATGCTCGGTCCAGGCCGGATTCACACTTTGGCACTTGAGGCCGAAATCCGTTACGACGAAAAGATCCTGGCTGACGCGCCAGATCATATCGCGCTCACCGGTTGCGTCAGCTACCCGTTGCTCCAATGTCTCATTCAGGGTCTTCAGCTTCAGTTGTGAGGACAGGCGATCTGTTACATCGCGCAAAAAGGCGGTGGTGAATTGCTTGGCGCCACCTGACCAACGGCTAATCGAAGCTTCGAGATGGCGCGTCGACCCGTTGCGCCGCTTCACGGAAACCTCTCGATGAACTATTTGCTGCCCTGAGCGACTGGCGTCGTGCAATTGCGACCACCGGTCGCCTTCCACGAACAGACGCGCGCTCGGCTGACCGGCAAGCGATGCCTTGTCGATTTCGAAGAGCACCTCGGCCGCCGAATTGGCTCCCTGGATTGCCCCGGTGTCATCCAGGGTAAGAATGGCTTCCGCGGCGCTTTCCATAACCGCATCATAACGGGCATTCTGCCGTTGGCGCAGCACCGCTTCCCGCCGCATCGCCCCCGTCACATCCGAAATCTGAATAAGGCATTCATACGCACCTATGGCCCCGATTGGTCGGATGGAAATGCTATGGATCAGCGGCTGGCCCGCTCGCGTCCGCAACGCAAGCAGGGCTGGGTGGAGTGTAGGGGTCAGCAGGCTGGAGGCCCCGGCTTCCAAAGCCTCGTTTAACGCAACGAGGATTGGGCCGAGCGGCCGGCCGGGAAAAAGCTCCTCCATTGTTTTTCCGATCGCCTCGGTCGTCCGTATATTGCTGGCTGCGGCGATCCAGGCATTCCAGGCGGTCACTTGCCTTTGAGAACCGAGCACGATTATACCGCAATCGAGTGCATCCAATATCGGCGTCGAATTATCGTGAGAAGTGTTCAACATGGCACTATTTATCGGTCCCACCGATCCGCTCGATAAACTCGCACAAGAGGCCCTTTAAAACCGCTAGGGAAGGCATGTCCATCAGCATGGCAATGTAGCCCGTGATGTCATTGTCCTTGACGGTGAAGTTTATGTAGAGAAACAGTACGACCTCGCCGGGTAGGGGCGGCGGCGCCAGATTGAAGAAGTCGGTTCCAGTGCCTCGAATGACCTCAGGCAAGGAGACGCGAAGACTACGGCGCAACAGGTTGGCGATGGTGGCAAGGCAACTATTGAGAATGATGTTGCCCGTCTCTGCGAGTGCTTCCTGTTCAAGGTCGATGATGTCTTCCAATGAATGGTCCGGACCGGCTACAGCACGCACAAGTTCGAGACTTCGCTCCTCTGGGAAAATAAGCAGCGCGCGACCAGTGATATCACCTTCGAAAACCTGGTGAACGGCAACCAGACGGTCCATCTCGCGTTCGTCCAAGATATCGATGGCTTGCTGCCTGCCGACGAGGTTGATTCTTGGGACCGACAGGAACACCTGTCGTCCAACCATCTCGCGGAGATTCTTGGCGGCTCGGCTGACGGCGATGTTCACCAGTTCAGTGAGGGCATCCTTCTCGAGTTCTTCCAAGACAAGGTCGGCCGGAGTCATCATTGATCGTCCTGACCAATGGGAGTGTCTGGTTTGCCGAGAAACGCAACCAGGTCCGGGCCATTCACTGGCTTGGTCAGGAAGGAAGCGCCCAGCGCCTTTGCACCTTCGACGATCTCGTGCTGCTGATTAGCGGAAATCAGTGCCAATCGCATTGACGGATCCCGGGCACGAAAGTCCGCCGCCAAGGCAAGCCCATCGCGGCCGGGCATATTGTAATCCATCAACACGATATCAGCCGCGAACTCACTCGCCAGTTGAAGCGCCTCATCAGCGTTGCCGGCCTCTTTGCGCACCCATGTCGGATAGTTCTTGGCGAGAATCTTGACCAACGCCATTCTCGCAAGCTTGCTGTCGTCGACGATCAAAACGTTCATTACGACCTTCATTTCGGCTGGTGTTAGGGATATCGCATAAAATGCAATAATTGTGAACTAGCGGCCATGCACTGCCGTGAAGCCGCGATGAAAATAGCTTTCGAGAAATGGCGAGCCCGCCGGCCCAATGACCCTCACGCGGGCCGCCATCAGGACTTGCAGAACGGCAGCATGGATCTTGGTGCACTTCCGCCAGTCAACCAAGGTGTTTCCTGACTCAACCAGCATTGCCAGCAGGGTTTCGCTGTCTTCTAAAGTGCAGTCACCCTCAAGCCGGATCGATCCGTCGCTGGGGTCGGAAATGACGGTCATTTCAGCAAAGCCTCCACATCGAGAACAAGCATGACGCGGCCATCACCCAAAATTGTGACGCCTGCAACGCCTTCTACACCCGCGAGCACCCCCTCGATGGGCCTCATCAGTATATCCATTGTCTCCCCGACATCATCGACCTCTATCCCGCACATGTCGTTCCCGACCAGGACGACTAGGACTTGGAAATCGTCGGCGATCGTTTCCGACGGCGTTTCGCCAAGCGTCGCCGCAAGACTAACGAGCGGGATGGTATGGCCGCGATGCCCGAACACGCGCGCGGCGCCAACCATCGAGACATCACCGCGCGAAAGTCGACGGGTTTCGATGACTTTCTCAAGCGGAACGCCAAAAGCTTGTTTGACCACTTCCACGGTGACGAGGGGCGTCATCAGGATGGAGTAGGGCAGGGTGAATTTTGCGATCGTCCCGCTTCCGGGCTTCGTCTCAATGCCAACCGATCCGCCGAGCGCCTCGATCGCCGATCGCACCGCGTCCATCCCAACACCACGGCCGGAGACCGTGTTGACAGTTGCGGCTGTCGAGAACCCCGGATTGAACAGCAATTCCAACGCATCGTCATCGGAAAGCGAGGCGAACCCGGTCGTCAGGCCGCGTTCTGCGGCAACCCGTCGAACTCTCGCGAAATCCACACCTCGACCATCGTCTTCCACCTCAACGACAATGCTGTCGCCGACTTTCGCTGCACGCAGGCAGATCGTGGCATGCGGTGGCTTCCCCGTCCTGATGCGCTCGTCCGCCGGTTCCACACCATGGTCGATTGCATTGCGAACAACATGCATAATCGGCTCTCCAAGAGCCTCGACGATGGTCTTGTCGGCTTCGGTGTTCTCCCCTTCTGTCACGAGAACCACTGACTTACCTGTTTCGGTCGCAAGGTCTCGCACTAAGCGCTGAAACCTCTGGAACACCTGTCGCATGGGCAAGACACGGATGCTCAAGACAGAACGCTGCAACTCACCGACCAACCTCTCCAGTCGGGATTGTTGTTCCTCCAACACGGCCGCCAAATCCGCCGAAGGAGTTCCACTCCGGGCTAGGGTTGCGGCATGCGTTATGGCATTCTTGGCAACCGACAGTTCGCCGGCCAAATTCACTAAGGCATCAATGCGTTCGACGCTCACCCGCAGTGAACGGGCCGCATTTGAGTTCGGGATGGCGAGGCGGGAATCCCGGTTCACGGAGAATTCGAGGACTTGGGCATCGTCTCCCAAAACCCGGTCGATCAGGAGGACGAGAGCTTGTCGTCCCTCTGGATCGTCCGCGTCCGGCACACTACTATCGTAGCGTTCCAGCGCATCCTTGTGCCGGACGCTGCGAGCCAGGATGTTCATCACCACGCGCCGCGCGGCGCCTACGCGGCCGGCCAGACCTGTGGTCGCGACCTGGGAAAGGAGTTGGGACTGCGCTTCGAGCACCAGCCGCGCCATCCGGCTAAGTCCTGCGCGCTGATCGGGGACGGCAGAAGAAAGCTCGCGGATCTCGAGGAGGCTCGAAGAGTCCGAGCTTATCGCTTGGGTATGGCGCAGCAAAGCGTCCTTCGGGGCAGAGGACAACGCTGTGAAGAGCAGGTTGCACTCGAAGGGATCACCTTCCCTCAACGAAGGCCAGACATGAACCTGTTCCACATGAAGAGCTAACAGGCCAGGCAGGCCGGCAACCAACGCAAGGGGATCTTCGCCGCGAAAGAAGCACTGTGGATCGGGCTGGAACAACAACCCGGTTGAGGCTCGGGCTGCGACATCATGGTTGGCCTTCAAAAGAGACGTCAACCACCCCGCCGCCAATAAAGCGGGCGGGCTCTTCCCCGGAGGTTCTTCACATAGTGCCGCTTGCAAGCGGCGGACCATCTCATCCGCGGTCGACCCTGCATCCTCCGGGACAATTCCCTTTACCTCAATGCCATCGAGCCAGCCGGTGACTTGATCCAATGCCCAGAGACAGTTGCCGATATCCGCAGTGCTTAGTGTCCTCGTACCGGACCGGGCGGAAGCGAGCAGTTCCTCAGCCGCGTGCAGACCCCTCGCCATATCTGGAAAATCGACGATACCGGCCGCGCCCTTGAGGGTGTGAAACGACCGAAAAGCACTGTCCAGCCTAGTGTGATCGCCTCCATCACCTTCGAGCGCCAGAAGATCCAGTGTAGCCTGCTGCACAGACTCGCGGCACTCCACCAGGAACTGCTCAAGAAGTTCAGTCATGAGTTGATCCGGCAAGCAGGGCAACGAGCTCCAACAGGTCCTGCCCAGCGACGGGCTTGGCGGCGTAGAAGTTCGCTCCGGCAATTTGGGCAGCTCGCAGGTCATGGAGCCCGGCTTCCGTACTGATGATGAGCACGGGGGTGGACGCAAACGGTTCGCCGCGTTGCCGAAGCACCCGTAAGAAGCTGAGGCCATCCATGACCGGCATGTTGATGTCCACGATCAGAAGGTCGACGATCTCGAACCCAAGCAGCTGCTCCAAGGCTTCCACCCCGTTCAAAGCCTCGAACACCTCATAGCCCGCTGGCTCCAGCACGCTTCGGTAATACAGGCGCACGAGAGCTGCGTCATCGACCACCAGGACGCGATGGAGGGTAGGTTTGCTCACCGCCCGACCTCTGGTTTCTGATAGACAATACCATCTTCGAACCGACGGATTTCGAACAGCGGAGAGATACGGCTCATCGACTCCGTGTGGCCAAGGCAAATGTAGCCGCCGGGCAAAAGGCTTTCATAGAGGTTGTCTGCAGCAATGCGACGCGAAGCGTCGTCGAAGTAGATGAGGACGTTTCGGCAAAAAATGACATCGAATTGGCCGTGGTGCCTGGTCTCGTTAGATTCTATTAGATTGACACTGGAAAATTGCACCGACTCTCTCAACTCGTCGACAAGCCGCCACCGATCGTCGGCTTCTTGGTGAAAGTAACGGTCGATGACTTGGGCCGGCAAGCGCATCAGTGCGCGCTTGCCATAAAAGCCGCGCTTGGCAGCGGCAAGCGCTTCGGTATCGATATCTGAGCCGCAAATCTCGATGCTGTAGGCGTCGACCAGCGGCCACTTGTCCAAAAGCCACATCGCAATCGAATAGGGTTCTTCCCCAGTCGCGCAAGGTACCGACCACAAACGCAACTGGTCCTTCCCATAGCCGGCTGCGATTCTTTCACGCAGCAAATCCTTCGTGAGACACCGAAATTGATGATCTTCCCGGTTGAAATAAGTCTCATTGACGGTAAAGGCGTTGACGAACTTCTCGATCTCACCCTCGGCATCAATACGAAGTTTGGCGAAATACCTTTCGAAAGAAGGAGAGGCGGTTGCGTTTGCACGATCAGCAATCCGGCGCTCTATGTAATAGCGCTTGGATACCGAATAGACCATGCCGGTGCGTCGATAGAGGAAGTCTCCCAGTCGACGGATCTCTTCGTCCGTGATCTCGATCACTGAGGGGCGTTCCGCACCCCGATCCGGAGGGCCGCGGTTTTGGCGGCGAAATCCAAAAAGGGATCCGAGGGAAAACGCGCGGCGCAGTGGAGCAACAAGGCAACGTGGTCAAGCGCCGCCACCTCCGCCACGACGTCGATCGCGGCACCGCAAACGTTGCCATTGCAATCATTAGCCAGGAGGGGAACCAGCAAATCAATGACCGTTGAAGGCTGCTGCGCGCGAACGAGTTCGCAGGCGAGGATGCGAACGTCGGGCTCCGGGTCACTGAGCAGTCCGGTCAACCGCGGCAGGAGCTGATCTTGCAATGCGCGCAAGGCGTCTAGTGCCCCGGTGCGCAAGCGGGCATCGTCGGATCGTAGGTATTGCAGAGCAACGTCGACGCTTGCCGCATTGGCTGATCGCATAAGGGCTGTAAACAAAGCCTGCAGCACGCCATCAACCGCTTCACTCTGAATCGCGCTGGAGATCACAGCGGCGTTGTCAGAGGTGACAATAAACTCGCGAGCCGCCGCTCGCCTTTCCTCACTGTTCCGACTCAGCAACGAAGAAAATGCATCCGTGGGCGATGCGTCGCGGATCCCGGCTTGGTTGGGAAGCTCTTTGCGGATCAGAGGCAAGGCACAACCTTCATCAATTGCCGGGCTATCTCGGGTAGCGGCAGAATCCAATCTGCACCACCGCCCTTGACCAATTCCCCGGGCATCCCCCAAACCACTGCGGTTTCTTCCGCTTCGGCGATCGTCGTTCCGCCTCGCTCGTGCAGGAGTTTCATAGCACTGGCGCCGTCATTGCCCATTCCGGTCATGAGAATACCGATAAGGTCGCTGGGAGGTATTTGTTCCATGGCACTTCGAACAAGCCGGTCGGCGCTTGGATGCCAGGGATAGTCGACCTGGGACGGGACATTCATGGCAAAGACGACGCCTCCTCGGCGCGATACAATCATGTCCGCCCCACCCCGCGCAATGTAAGCGACACCAGGCACGACTTCCGTCGGGCGGGTAACCTCCACGATCTCGATGGCGCTCAGGCTGTTCAAACGTTTGGCCAGTGCGCCCGTGAAGGATTCTGGCATGTGCTGAGCAACCAAAATTGGCCAGGAGAACGATGCTGGCAGCGCTCCGACAACAGCCTCCAGTGCTGGCGGCCCTCCGGTCGAAACGCCGATGAGCACCAGCCCATTTACCCCAGTTTTTACAATGGGTTCTTTTGACGCTATTGGGGCGGGATGGGGACTTGTCGGCAGCGTCTGCCCTATACGGTGGCGTATACGTTCCTGCAATCGCAGCGTGGGTTTGATGCCGGTGACGGCGGCGGTTCGAATCTTGTCGAGCAGATCGTCTTTCATCTGATCAACGCGTAAGGACAATGTTCCCGAGGGCTTAGCAACGAAATCGAATGCGCCGAGGCGAAGCGCTTGCAGGGTCTCATCGGCGCTCTGTGATGTCACCGACGATACCATGACGACCGGGGTCGGCCTTTCCAGCATGATACGATCAAGGCACATAAAGCCGTTCATCTGCGGCATGTGGACATCGAGCGTGACCACATTGGGGCGGAAGGCGTGCAGGCGCTCCAGTCCTTCGGCGCCATTTCGAGCGGTTTCAACTTGGAATTCGGATGCGTCCGACAGCATTCCGGCAAGCAGCTTTCGAACGAGGGCAGAGTCGTCGATGATCAGAACCTTGATCAAGTCTGCAGCTTGGTTTGAAAAGAGTCCAAAAAGGTGCGCTCGGCACGCGTGAGCAGTTCGGTTGGATCAAGCAGCATGAGGATGCGAACGCCTTCATCCAGGCTGACGATCGACTGGATCAGGCGCGTAGTTTCTCCCGCCAGATCCGGCGCCCGAGCGAGCGCTGATGCATCGACGCCCAAGACTTCCGAGACGCTGTCGACGATGATGCCGGCGCGGTGGGAACCGGATTTGACCACAATCAGACGCGTCCGGCCACGATTCTCAAGCGGAGGCATGTCGAAGCGCTTCCGCTGATCGATGACAGGCAGCACCTCGCCGCGCAGATTGATGACCCCTTCAAGAAATTTGGGTGTCTTTGGAACCCGCGTCACACTCTCCGGCACCAGTGCAACTTCCTCGACGGCCTCAATGGGCAAGGCGAATTCGCCGGCGCCAAGTTGGAAGGCGAGCAGCTTGATCTCGTCGCGCTTTGAACCTTCTGTCGATGCGGAGCCGTCTCGCGCCGGAGCTTGCACATGACCCAGACCACGCATGGTTTCCTCGCTGAGCAACAAATCCGGGTGCAAGACCGAAAGCAGCCGGCTATCCGCCTCGCTCCGATAGATTGCCTTGACCTTGGCCTCGCCGCCAATTCTGGCTGCCATAATCGGCGGCACGGGTTCCAGCCTCAGAGGATCGATGGCGATGCTCTGCTTGACAGCGTCGACAACGACGCCGACCGCGGTGCCGCGGACATACGCGACGATGACCTTCTCATTTCCCTGAAGCTCGTTAGCGAGGCCAAACAGTGCTCTTAGGGACAAAATTGGCAGCAGTCCGTCACGGAAAGATATCAAACCAGGGACCTGCGCATCCGCGCCCGGCAGAGAAGTCAGGCCTCGGGGGATATTGAAGACCTCCTGCACCACGGCAAATGGAAATGCGTAATCCTGCCCATCCACTACGAACGTTGCGAGCATTTCTCGACCTACCGCGCCTATGGCGCTCATATCAGGAACCAACGTACGGCTGCGGCCGGTTACACGGTCCCGGGCTTGGGGGGTAAACGCCCCTTCGAGCAGGGTATCAACGTTGAGAATCCGCACCGCCTCGCCATCATTTGAGAAGACACTGTCATCGCCGCTGCTCACCGCGGCGCCCTTGAGTGAATGACGCTGCTCGATGCGGCTTGCCTGTACGTTGACGATCCCTTCGACCGTGTTGACAAGCAGCGCATACGGCGCGGGTGCGTCGATGACCACGGCTCGCGCCGAATCCGACAGAGGTTCAGAAGCAAGTCGCAGCAACCGGCTCAAGTCCGCAATTGGCACAATTGACCCACGCAAGTTCGCTAACCCGCACAAAGCCGCTGGGGCTTGCGGCACCTTTGCCATTTCGGGTACCCTGACGATCTCGGCTACCCGATCGACCGGAACCGCGTAAGTATGCTCGGAGCAGCGAACCGCCAGGAAGCGTTTGGATAGCGCCGCTGGCGCGCCTTGCTCAGACATTTTGTGACTTGAGCTCTTCAGCGAGGGAGGCAATCTCCTCAATCGCCGCAGCCAGGTCCTCAGCTCCTCGCGCTTGCTCTTGGGAAGCGGTCGATGCCTCTCTAGACGCTGCGCCGGCTTCCTCTGCGGCTGTTGCAATCTGCTTCGCGCCAGCTGAAGCCTGGCTCGCCGCAGCGAGTATGTCGGTAGCGCCAGAATTGATCGCTTTGCTCGCCTGGACGAGCTGCGTCAGCTCTTCTTTGGTCTTCTCAAATACCGCTAAGGTGGCGCGACTATTCTGAATCTCGACTTCCGACAGGCCGCAGATCCGCTCGAGATCGCCACGCAGCGAAGATATCTGCTCGATAATTCCGCGAACCGTATCCTTCACTTTATCCAAGGATTGCGATGCTTCGCGCGCCAGCCCGCGAATGTCTTTGGACACCAAGGAGAAGCCGCTGCCATAGTCGCCCGCCCTGGCTGCTTCGACCGCTCCACTGACGGCAAGCATGCTGGTCTGAACCGCGACTAATGTGATCGCATCGACGATCTTCTCGATCTTGCGGCCAGTTACCTCCAAACTAAGCAACGCAGATACGCTCGCTGTCGTGTCCTGGAGGGAACCCGTCAATCCGTTAATAAGGTTTTCGACCGCCGCGTAAGTTTCCCTCAGCGACTGTTCCATCGCTGCAACACGCTCCTCGGCTGCAACTGCATTTTCTTTTGCAAGGGCAGCACTTTGCTCGATCTGGCTCAGTGAGGCCGAACTTTCGTGGGTGGCCGCCGCCTGCTGCTGGGCGCCACGGTTGATCTGCTCGACCGCAGCCAGAATCTGACCGGCGGCCCCCGAGAGCTCCTGAATATTCGCCGACAGCTGTTCGGCTGCCGAGGACGCCTGCTCGGCGGCTTTTCCCGCGTCTCCGCCGCGCAATAGATTAGCCAAGCGTGCCAGCGCGTGCGCTGCCGTTTGGCCTTCAACAAGCGCCTGCGTCTGCTGTTGGATCGCTGCCTGCGATTCCGCAGCTGCAGCCGACTGCTGCTCCGCGGCACTGGCAACTTGCTCGGCACCTTTTTGCGCCTCGGTCGCAGCTTTTTCGGCTTCAACCGAAGCCAGCGAGATGGCGCGGCTGCCGAGCGCGATCTCGCCCGCGGTTTCCCGCATGGCGCGAAGGTTTCGCAGCACGACGTTTGAGGCCTTTGCTTCGGATGCCGCAGCGTGAGCGGCTGCAGCGACTCCGGCTGCAACCGCGCTGACATCTTTTTGGATGCTGGTGGACAGCGCCTGAACTTCACGTGCGCTGGTGTCGGATATCTGCGCCAGCGACCTTACTTCTTCAGCGACTACGGCAAATCCGCGGCCATGATCGCCGGCGCGAGCGGCTTCGATGGCGGCGTTTAGGGCAAACAGATTCGTCTGGTCCGAGATGCGGCTGACCGTGCGGCCTATAGCTCCGACTTCTTCAGCGCGTTTTTCGATAACGGCAATCAATTGTGCCGAGCTTTCCTGGCGAGCGGCATTTTGTCCAATCGCACTGACCGCATTCATCACCTGATTCGTCACATCGGCAAGCAAGCCCTGCACCGATTCCGATCGCCTTTGCGAATCCTCGGCTAAGCGTCGTCCCACGGCCAGCGTTTGCGTGGAGTCGCTGATTGTGCGCAGTTGTTCTTCAGCCGCGCCTGATGCTTCCTCCGCACCCGCGGCGATCTGTTCCATCGATCGCCGTAATTCTTCAGCGGCGGCCGATGCCTCGGTGATGCCGCTGGCCAGTTCCTCAGTGGCGGCGGCAAACCGTTCGGCTATTTGTCCGTGAGGTAGGTCTGATTTGATGCTTTGGCGTGATCTGGCCGGCAAATCTGCTTTTTCGGGATGCAAACCCTTGTCTGGTCCAGTGCGTTTCGCGATCCTTGACGTCTTAACGAGCGACATATTGGACTGAAATCCTATTTCGCGGGTAGGGGCGTTTGCCTGATTTCTATCTCATCGCCGGTAAGCGCGCCACCGCAGATAGCTTGGCCACGTGCTCAGACTTCAAGTTGGTGCGGCAATCCTGGTGGATTGCGGTCGGCCACTATCGCAAGGCAGGTGTCGCTTAGCCGCGTTATAAGCGGTCCGCTATTCGATGAACGATGCCATTGCGGTAGGTTCGCTTTCTCCCAAAACGAGAGATCATCGAGGGAAGGGCCCACGGCGCAGCTGAGGTAAAAACCGCGACCAGTTTGTCTTGGCCGCAGATGCGGCAACTCGGGAATTTAATCGAAACGGAACCCCTACCCATACCCGGACGCCACCCATTTGGAAACCGAAGGCACCGACCTTGCAAACCTGGAAGCCGCTGAACATGAGGTTGAAGGGCGCCGCTTCTAGGCGACACTGTGACTTCTCAACGTCCGATAGCGGATCATCCGCGTTCGTGGCGTGAGATGAGACACAGTCCTCTTCATTCTTCGATCTGATATCCTGGCATGTTCGTTCTGCTACCTGTTTCCAAGAGCCTTAGCCTCACGCTCCAGCGTATCGCGGTCATTGCCATGCTTCACGATGAGCTGGCGCACATCGGGGATGCTGAGACCGAATTTGCTGGCGAGATAGCCGACCTCATACTCTTCGTCACCAGACACCCGGCTGCGATCCCGATTATCTGTTTTACTCTTGTCGTCTGGCATGATGATTCAGCTCCGTTCCGATCACCCACAACGCGAAACACGCAGTTTTGTTGCCGCCATGCGGATTCCGGAGCAGTTCTCGCTTTTTTTAAGCCAGCTTGAGGGGGCATCCTGGCGGCAAGGAAGACCTCCCGGCATGCTTCGCTGCAGGATTTCCGTGAGGATGGAAATAATGCCCTACTTAGTATTTGACTCGCTACTGTCCGTCCGAAAGCGTACAAGGGCCAGGTCGTCAGCTGAACAGTAATGGGCGCTGACGCTTGGGAGCGACCATCGCACTCTTGCCCTGAAGCGAGAGCAAACGCGATGACAGAAGAACGTCGCCTCGGCCTTAAACCCGAGATCGTCAGCGCGCTTGCGCTGGAAGCCGGGGCCACGGAGCAGCAGATCACCGAGATAATTTCGTTGGTCGGCTTCGATCGTTCCTCGATATTGCGGGAAGCTCGCCTGCTTAAGAAGACGTAAGTGAGCACGTAATTGTCGGTTTTGTACCAAGGCGGACAGGCTCTGCTGCCGACGCTATTCCAGCTGAATCGTCTGCAAATTGCCTTGGGCGCCGACGACTGAGGGACGCGTGCTCTCGCCCGAGAGGAGCGAGCGCTATGGACCTGCATCTTGATACAAACAAAAATGCGCTTCTGCGGCGCTTCGATCCTGCCGATCTGGATCACCTCAAGCCGCATCTGCGCAACACCTTCCTCGATCTACGCACGCCGCTCGAAAACGCGGGGCAAAAAATCGAATATGTTTATTTCCCTTGCAGCGGCCTTGCCTCCGTGGTGGCCAGGAAGAACAGGGGAGCCAACGCAGAAGTCGGCATCATCGGGTTCGAAGGCATGACCGGCTCGGCTCTTGTGATGGGCGACGACCAGGCCACGCATGATTGCTTTATTCAGATGACCGGCGAGGTGTTGGTGATCGACGCCTCGCAGTTCAAAGCGGCTTTAAAGGCGAGCAACACACTTCGGCCGTTTCTGATGCGCTACGTCCACGCTTTTCATATACAATCCACCTACACCGCTCTGATCAATGCGCGATGCAAAATCGAGGATCGTTTGGCTCGATGGCTTCTGATGTGTGACGACCGTGTTGTTGGCAATAGACTTTTCATCACCCATGAATACCTGTCCGTGATGCTCGGTGTGAGGCGCCCTGGAGTCACGGTCGCACTGCAGATGATTGAGGGGCGCGGGCTCATACAATCCCGGCGTGGTGAAGTGGTCATTCGCGACCGAAAAGGTCTGATCGATCTCGCAAACGGTAGCTATGGGGAACCGGAAGCGGAATACAGGCGGCTCGTCGGCGAAATCGAGATCCAGCCGCAGATTGTCCCTTGACGGGAGCCGACGTTGACCCAGGTTTGGGCAAATGGCCCTCTATTATTTCGACCTCGATGACAATGGCTTAGTCTACCATGACGACCAGGGCACCCATTGTTCGGCCTTCGATCAAGTCAAGGAGGAAGCCGTTCGCACTCTCGTTGAAATGATCAAGGAGAGCCTGCCAGATGGCGATCACCACAGGTTGACGATCAAGGTCCGCGATGACGGAGGCGGCGTGGTCTTGCAGGTCTCGCTGAACTTTGAGGTTGAGGCAGAGCGCCGTTACGGCGGTGGCAGTTCTCCCGATTCTCACGTCTGACAGCGTCCACGCAAATCAAGCGCCGCCAGAAACGCGCGCGCCGCGGCATGGCACGCATTATGCGATGGGCCATTGGAAACGAGAGTCCATGCTTGTCGGCAAAGATCGCCACTGCATATGGATCGCCAATCTGAACCCGGATCGAGCACTCTTTGCGCCTTAAGCATTACCGCCCCTCAAACCTGTTCAAAATGGCCCGACGTGAACCCGCGCCGCTGCGGCTATGTGATATCCGCTCAGCCGACAAGCGCCGGTGACAAAGCCGACAACCGCGCGGCTAACCTTGGTAAAAAACGTACATCAAAAGTTCTCCATCGGCCTATGGTTGCAAGGGAGCTAGGTGATTTATGCGCTGCTGGCGTTTGAGAGTTCGCCAGCTCTTGCTCATCCTCGGGAGGTTTACCATCATGGGCAAGGACCGTGAATGCGGTCAGATTTCGGCCTTCGATTTCGCCATGGTGCGCCAGGCCTTTCGGCAGTCGGCAAGCGAACAAGGGATCGCAGAGGGTCGATGGCCCGATCATGCGAAGCGGCTCTTCCAACAGCTAACCGATGAAGACCCCAACGATGACATGATCGGCTACATCATCGCGCCTTAGTACTGCTCGCGCTATCGCCGCACCGGGCCGATCCCTCGATAGTCATAGACCGCAGGTGGACCTTTGTTGCGTCCCTTCGGGACGTCTACGAAGGTCCCTCTGAGCCATTTGGCTTGGCTATTTCGCAAAGTGACCACTCGGTTAACCGCCCTTGCGGCGGCTTCGAACGGCGTCAACGCTCAACTTGGTGGGTCGCCTGCAACACGTCGTCTTCGATCTCTTCCACCCGATATGAGCTCATAGCCACCCCGGCCGAAATTCTACGCAGTGATGGACGATACCCTGCGATGGCGGGACCGCGCACTTGTATGAAAGTGCTATACGAGGAACTTAGCTGGCGGCATTCGCTTATGCATTCATGAGCACACGCGGCGTCAACTTCCTCGATCGCTGGATCGGCAACAATCTCCCCGAAACGGCTAAGGTCGACGCCGTCTCGATAAGTGAGTACACACACAAATTGTATGCCGACGCTAAAGCCTTGGGTATCAAACGCGAAGAGATCGACGAAGAAGTTGACGGCATATATCGGACGCTGGTCGATGCTGGGGTCCACTTTGATGCTGGCTTAACCGAATGAGCGTTCGCGGCCTTAAGTTTCTGGACAGGTGGGTGGCCGAGCAACTGCCCATTGTGGCGCGGGGCGATCCTATCGCCGCCAGCGACTTGGCGGATCCAATTAATAATGTTTAGTCCCAAGGTTTGATGGGTTGGATCGAGCCTGAATCGTTCGGGCTCTTTTGTCCAGATTTTGCAGATGTATTCAAAGGGCGTGAGGCCCTTGAGGGTCTTCAGTCGACGGCCGAAATTATAGGCTAAGACGAAATCGGCGAGATGCTGGCGCAGTTGGTCATGGCTCTCGTAGTAGAAG
>NZ_JAMYPY010000041.1:0-23465 GCF_040320605.1 Mesorhizobium sp. M0659 | reverse complement strand
GCGTTCCTTCGCGGGAATCAGGTGACGTGAACAATCACCAGCCTGCCATGACCGCCCCCTCTCAGCGAATTTGCAGAACTCTCAGCACACTACCCCGGTTTCGCGGAGCGAATTCATCGGCATGAAGGCTGGCGAACGCCGGGACGCTGCGAAGCAGCGGGGACCCGGCAGGTGGATCGGCCACCACCCCGGCCCTTCGCATAGCTCAGGGCGTCGAAGGCTCGAAAAGCCAAGCAATTGGCTTTTCGTCCGCTGAAGCGGAGAAGGAAGAAACCTAATCCGCCATCGTCTCTAGGCTGGCGAATCCCTGCGGCGCATCGCCTTCATCGAAGGGTGTCGTCACCTCGACGAAGGTATCGGGATAAAAGCCGTTGAAGCGGGTTCTTAGCGACAGCGAATAGGCGCCGATATGGCCGATCTCGATCCAGTCGCCGGTGTCGACGGTTTCCGGCAGCCAGAACGGCCGCGACAGGATGTCGACGGAATCGCAGGTCGCGCCGCAGACCTTGAACGGCACGATGTTCTTCTCCTCGCCATTGCGCGAGCGGATCGCCGGATCGGGGATGAAGCGGGCCGGCAGTGTGATCTTGCCGGTCCAAGAATCCGACAGCGACGCCCAGATGCCGTCATTGATGTAGAGCCGCTTGCCCTTGCGCAGCAGCACCCGCACGATCAGCGACAGGCAGCGCGCCACGATCACCCGGCCGGGCTCGGCCACCAACGGGATCTGGTCGAACTGGTATTCCCTCAGGTCGCCCGACAGCCGCGACATGATCTGGCCGAGCGACGGCATCTCGATCTGCTTGCGATTGGGGTCATGGCCGTACTCGGCGGGAAAGCCGCCGCCGACATCGAGGCCCGCAATGTCGAAGGTCAGCCGGTTGCGCACCCAATCGGCGGAGGCCAGCGCCCGTTCATAGGTGTCGGGATCCTCGATCTGGCTGCCGACATGGAAGCACAGGCCGACCTTGTAGCCGGTGCGGTTGAGCCGCTCGGCGAGTTCCACCGCATAGGCCGGCCCGGCGCCGAATTTCTTCGACAGTTCATAGGCCGCCGAACCCTTGGTCTGGATTCGCACGAACACGCTGATGGAGCCCGGATCGATGTCAAGCGCCCGCACCACCCGCGTCAGCTTGGTGATCTCGTCCTCATGGTCGAGCGAAATGACCCGGATGGCGTATTTTTCCAGCGCAAGCTTGATGTCCGACTGCGCCTTGACCGGATGCATGTAGAGCATCTCGGCGTCGGGTGAGACGGCGCGCACGGCGGCGAACTCGCCGGGCGAGGCCACATCGAAGGCGGTGACGCCGGCTTCGACCAGCGCCTTGAGCACGATCTGCTCGCCATTGGTCTTGACTGCGTAGGCGGTCTTGCCGGGAAACATGCCCATGAACTGTTTGGCATCCGCCTTCAGCACCTGCGGGCGAAAGCAGTAGACCGGATCGTCCGGCCGAAGCGCCAGCGCCGCCTCGCGGGCATTCTCGAATCGCTGCATGGACGAATCCCCTGACTTCTCGGCTGCGCACAATTAATCCAAGCTAGCGGCCAAAGAAAACAATTCTGTGTCTGGCGGGCACTGACCCAGCGGCGCATCCTCCTGGCAGCACTGTTGCCAGCAATCAGGTTTCGGGTGGCTCTTGTCGCCGGACCCGATATGCCTTCTGCCTGAGTGGCTGGCATTGATGCCGCGGGGAAGGACGTTCACGATGGCAATAGCCACGACAGCCGTGCAGCGCGGACCGATGACGCTGAGGGACTGGGGACAGCTTCTGCTGCTCGGCGCCATCTGGGGCGGCTCGTTCTTCTTTGCCCGCATCGCCGTTGCCGAAATGCACCCGCTGGTGCTGGTGCTGTTTCGCGTTGCCATTGCGGCCATTGCACTGCAGCTCTATCTCGGCATTCGCGGTCCGTCCTTCCGCCTCGCCTTCCCGCATGCCGGCCTGTTTTTCCTTTTGGCGCTCGCCAACAATGTCGTCCCGTTCTCGCTGATCTTTGCCGGCCAGACCGCGCTTGGCGCCGGCGTCGCCTCGGTGCTCAATGCGACGACGCCGTTCTGGACGCTGATCCTCGCCAACGCGCTGACAGCGGACGAAAAGCTCTCCTGGAACAAGCTTGCCGGCATCGGGCTCGGCATCGCCGGCACCGCTGTCATGATCGGCCCCGGCCTGCTGGCCGGGCTCGGCGGCCCGGTCTGGGCGAAATTCGCGCTGATCGGCGCCTCGCTGTCATACGCCGTCGCGCTGATGATTGCCCGCCGCTTCAAGGGCGTGCCCTCGCCGGTCATCGCCACCGGACAATTGACGGCGTCGACCATCATCATGATCCCGGTGGTGCTGCTCACCTATGGCCCGGCCGGCCTGTTCTCGGCCTCGCCGCCGGTCTGGACGGCGGTGCTGGCGCTGGCGCTGCTCTCCACCGCCTTCGCCTACATCCTCTATTTCAACCTCGTCGCCTCGGCCGGCGCCACCAACGCCTCGCTGGTCACGCTCATCGTCCCGGCCAGCGCCATCCTGCTCGGCCTCCTGTTCCTCGGCGAGCGGCTCGCTCTGTTCGAGTTCTGCGGCATGGCACTGATCGCGCTTGGCCTGGTGACGATCGACGGGCGGTTGTTTGGTCGGCGCTAATGCTGTCGACCAAAAGTGCGCAGCGGTTTTGGGACAACGACGCGCTTTAGCTCTGGTAGCGCTGCCATGCCTCGCTTTCGCCACGGGCGCGTCACAATTTATTCACAGGCTGCCAGCGGCTTTTGCCGAAGAGTTTCAACGCTTAACGACAGGTGGCAGGTCGCAAATTCCACAATCGCGTCGCATTGCAGCATATTTTCCGCTTGCCTGTGGCACAAATGCCCCTAGACTCCCATCCATAGCTCTTGAAGAAGGAGACTATGACATGGGACTTACGAGGCCAATCAACGCATTGATGATCTGTGCTGCATTTGCCTTCATTGGCGCCCTTATCATAGGTGTTCTTCCGTAACCGCCGGAGCGGAAGAAAACAGCAGCAATAGCCCACAAATTCGAAAGGCCGGGTGTTTCGCCCGGCCTTTTGCATTTCAGATTTCGTACCACGATGAAGCTCAGGCGGCGGCGGATCCAGCTGCCTCTGTTTCGTGGGAGCGGATGCCGATCATATGGCAGATGGCAAACACCAGGTCGGCCCGGTTCATGGTGTAGAAATGGAAGTCGCTGACCCCGCGCTCGACGAGATCGAGCACCTGCTCGGCCGCCACGGCAGACGCCACGAGCGCATGCGTCTGCGGATCGTTGTGCAGCCCTTCGAAACGCTCGGCCAGCCATGCCGGCACCAGCGCGCCGCAGCGTGCCGAGAAATTGGCGACCTGGGTGAAATTGTGCACCGGCAGGATGCCAGGCACGATCGGGATGTAGATGCCGGCACGGCGCGCCTTCTCGACATAACGCTCGTAGAGATCGTTGTCGAAGAAGAACTGGGTGATCGCCCGCGTCGCGCCATTGTCGGCCTTGCGCTTCAGCATGTCGAAGTCGGTGGCGAAGTCGGGGCTTTCCGGATGCTTTTCGGGATAGGCCGAGACCGAGATGTCGAAATCGCCGGCGTCCTTCAGCGCTCCGACAAGTTCGGCGCCATTGGCATAGCCATCGGGATGCGGCCGGTAGGCCGTACCGACACCCGCCGCCGGATCGCCGCGCAACGCAACGAAGCGCTTCACGCCCATATCGGCGAATTCGCGGACCACGGCATCGACCTCATGGCGGGCGGCGTCGACGCAGGTCATGTGCGCCGCCGGCGTCAGCGCCGTCTCGTTCAGGATGCGCTTGACCGTGCGCGCCGTGCGCTCCCGCGTCGAGCCGCCGGCGCCATAGGTCACCGAGACGAATCTCGGCTTCAGCGGCTCCAGCCTGGTGACGGTGTCCCAGAGCCTGGCTTCCATCTCGTCGGTCTTCGGCGGGAAGAACTCGAAGGAGACGCGGACCTTGTCGCCAATGTCGGGACGGCGGGAAAAGCGGAACTGGTTCATCAGGCGATTTCCCCCATAGGGTACGCTTTGGTGGGTTGGGTGTCATTTGAAGGCTCGGCGATCAGCATGCGGCGGTCGCGGCCGAGCCACAGCTTGACGGTGAGCCTGGCTTCGTTGCCGCCGCGCGGCTCGAATTCCTGGGCATCCTCGAGATCGAGCCCGGCCTCGGCAAACCATTCGGAGATCTGGCGGTCGGAAAAGCCCAGCCTGACATGCGCATGCTGGTCGCGCAGGAATTCCAGTGCATGCGGCGCGAAATCGACGATCACCAGCCGGCCCGACGGGCGCAGCAGCCTTGCCGCCTCGCGGATGGCGCGGGCGGGATCGTCCAGATAGTGCAGCACCTGATGGATGGTGACGAGGTCGAAGGCGTCGCGCTCGACCGGCGGCGCGAAAATGTCGCCTTGGCGGACCTGCGCATTGGCGATGCCTGCCTTGTCGAGATTGGCCCGCGCCACCGTCAGCATTTCGCGCGACATGTCGATGCCGACGCCGCGCCGGTAGAGCGGCGAAAATATCTCCAGCAGCCGCCCGGTACCGGTGCCGAGGTCTAGCATCGACTGGAATGGCCGCTTGCCGACCAGCTTGAGGAGTGCGGCTTCCACCGCGCGGTCCGGCACATGCAGCGAGCGGATGTGATCCCAGCTGGCGGCGTTCTCGGAGAAATACTCGGCGGCACGGTCCTGGCGCTTGCGCTTGACCGATGCCAACCGCTCGAGATCGCGCTCGACCTGCGGATCGGCGCCGCGAATGCCAGAGACCAGCCCCATGACGAAGTCGCGCGCGGAATCCGTATCCGACAGCCGGAAGAAGGCCCACGAGCCCTCCTGGTAGCGGCCGATCAACCCGGCCTCCAGCAGCAGCTTCAAATGCCGCGACACCCGCGGTTGCGACTGGCTGAGGATCTCGGTGAGGTCGGACACGGTGAGATCGCCGCGCGACAGCAGCGCCAGGATGCGGAGCCGGCTCGATTCGGCCGCAGCCTTCAACATATCAACCATCGTATCGAGCGAAACATGCATTGGCGTATTCTCGTTGAAAAGATATAAACATATGTTTATGTCAGCTTTGGCGGCATAGCAAGGCCTATGTCGCTTCCTGACAAGAAAATGCCGCACACATGGTCCCCGCCAGAGAGAACCGCTTTTCCCTGACGATCGGCTGGAAACTTGTGCTAGGGCGAAAGCCATGTTCGAGACGCGCGACGGCGAAAAGCTCCTGCAGGCCGACCCGGCTGACATGCCGGCGGATGGCCATATCGTGTTTATCGGCCGCATCGCCTCGCCATGGACCACGCGCGAAAGCTGCCCGAAGAACATGCGCGCCGCCCGCGAGACCGGACAGGCGGCCACCGTTCTCATCGACCCACCCTATCGCGACGGTCTGCTTGCGCTGGAGCGGGCCAGCCACATCGTCCTCCTGTCCTGGCTGCATTACGCGCCGCGAGGACTGATTGTGCAGAAACCCCGCCATGCGGCTGAACCGAAAGGGGTTTTCTCGCTGCGCTCCCCTGCCCGGCCGAACCCGATCGGGTTGCATGTCGCCGGCCTGATCGCCGTCGACATCGACAACGGCCGCATCGCCATCGACGCCATCGATGTTCTCGACGGCACGCCAGTGATCGACATCAAGCCCTATTTCGCCTCGACCGACGCCTTTCCCGAGGCGACCATTGCCGGGCGTGACGAAAAATGAGTGCGCCCACCGGCCGCCGCCGCGCCATCGCCAAGGCGCTGACCGCACTGCTGCCCCTGGCGCCCTATGCCGATATGGAGAAAATCCGCACCGAGGCCGGCGCCGTGCACATGAAGACGCTGCCGCCGGGCATCGCGGTCTGGCTGGCGACGATCGCCCATATCAGGCACGGCCATACCGACTATGAAAAGCTGCTGGCCGAGGGCTATGACCGCGACTCGGCGCGGTTCTTCGTCATCGAGCAAACAAACATGGTGCTGACCCGTTGGCGCGCCACGCGCCTGCTCGATGCAGAGGACGAAGAGGAATAACTTCAGCTACCGTCGCTTCAATACGGCAACCGCATTGTAGGGCTGGCCGTCGGCCTGGCCAACCCAGGTCCAGGACAGGTTCCCTTTGAAAAATCGGACGGTGATGCCGCCACCGTCGATGCACTTGTCCTGGCCGTAGCTGATGTTTTCCCGGTATTCCGCCGAACTGTCGTCGCGAGAAATCTGGGTCAACGATCCGCCGCAGCCGAGCGACGGATAGTCGATCGACGCGGCGCCATCGCCGATTGTCATTGCGATCGCCCAATCGGCGCTGGCAGCACCGGCCGGACTTTGATGACCGCTGCCGGTCCAGACGCCGTTGAGCCCCGCCGCGTTGACCACGCAAGGCACGTTCTGAAAGATCGGCGTCAGCTCGCTGCCCGTCTTCTCGCAACGATAGGTCTGGCCGTTCTGGCACAGCGCCTCGCCCTCGCGAGCGCATTGCGCGAAGGCATGGCCAGTGACGAAGACGAGGAAAATTGCAAAGCTGATGGTCCGAAAAGATCTGCCCATTTTGCCCCTCCCGGCCGGATATTTTCAAGCCGGACCATAGGGCATATCGAATGTGCTACCTAGGACAAACAGCGATGGTTGGGTGGCCCTATGCCGCCTGCAGGGGACCACTAGCTTGAATCTGCCGCATCAAGCCGAAGGGACCAATCGCCATGAACCGAAGCGCAGCAGCCGGTAGCATTGTGCCATTGCCGGCTTTGTCGGATCGCCATATCGATCCGCATTCCTATCCCGACGGCATCGCCTTTCTCGATGGTCAGTATCTGCCGATGTCGCAAGCCAAGATCTCGGTGCTGGATTGGGGCTTTCTGCATTCCGACGCCACCTACGACACCGTGCATGTCTGGGACGGGAGCTTCTTCCGACTCGACCTGCATCTCGACCGCTTCTTCGCCGGCTTGCAAAAACTGCGCATGACGATCCCGTCCGACCGCGATGGTGTGGCCGAGATTCTGCACAATTGCGTGGCGCTGTCGGGCCATCGCGCCGCCTATGTCGAAATGCTGTGCACACGCGGCGCCTCGCCGACCTTCAGCCGCGATCCGCGCCAGGCGGTCAACCGCTTCATGGCCTTCGCAGTTCCCTTCGGCTCGGTCGCCAATGCCGAGCAGTTGCGGCGCGGCCTGCATGTCGCCATTAGCGACAAGGTGCGCATTCCGCCGGTCTCGATCGATCCGGCGATCAAGAACTACCACTGGCTCGACCTCGTGCGCGGCCTCTACGACGCTTATGACCGTGGGGCCGAAACCGCATTGATTCTCGACTTCAACGGCAATGTCGCCGAAGGCCCCGGCTTCAACGTGTTCTGCGTCAAGGACGGCAGGCTGTCGACGCCAGCCGCCGGCGTGCTGCCCGGCATCACCAGGCGCACCGTCTTCGACCTCTGCGCCGAGGCAGCGCTTCCCACCACGGCCGTCGACGTCAGCGTTGCCGCGCTGAAGGCTGCCGACGAAGTCTTCATCACTTCCACCGCCGGCGGCATCATGCCGGTGACAGTGATCGACGGCGCTGCTGTCGCCGACGGCAAGATAGGCGGGATCACAAAGCGCTTGATGGCGCTCTACTGGCAAAAGCATGACGACCCGGCCTGGTCGAGCCCGGTGCGCTATCCCTGACCGGCGAAGGTCCTGCTCCACACGATGACGTGACCAAAAAGATTCCCCCTCGCCTCTGGAAAATCGCTCGACGCACCGTATATCGCGGAAGCGGAGAAGCCTCCGCTTCCCAGTTCACGGCCCGCATGGGCAAGGATTCCACGTCATGACAAGCAAGGTTTGGTTCATCACCGGATCGTCGAAAGGCTTTGGCCGAGTCTGGGCCGAGGCCGCACTCGCTCGCGGCGACCGTGTCGCCGCAACCGCGCGCGATGCCGGCACGCTCGCCGATCTCGTCGCGAAATACGGCGATAATGTCGCCGCGATCAAGCTCGACGTCACCGACAAGAAGGCTGTCGATGCGGCCATCGCCGAGGCGCACAAGCGCTTTGGCCGGCTCGACGTCGTCATCAACAATGCCGGCTATGGCCATTTCGGCGCCATCGAGGAAGTCAGCGAACAGGAAGCCCGCGACCAGATCGAAACCAATGTGTTCGGCGCGCTCTGGGTCACCCAGGCGGCTTTGCCGATCATGCGGGCGCAGGGCTCCGGCCATATCATCCAGATCTCGTCGATCGGCGGCGTCAACGCCTTTGCGTCGCTCGGCCTATACCATGCCTCGAAATGGGCGCTCGAAGCCTTCAGCCAGTCGCTCAGCATCGAGGTCGCCGAATTCGGCATCCATGTGACGCTTGTCGAACCGGGCGGCTTCTCCACCGATTGGTCCGGCGCCTCGGCCAAGGTCTCCAAAGCGATCGAGGCTTACGCGCCGGCCCGCGCCAAGATGGCGGAACGCCGCGCCAACTCGGTCGCCGGCGACCCCGAGGCCACCGGACCGGCGATGCTTGAAATCGTCGACGCGGCCGAGCCGCCGCTGCGCGTCTTCTTCGGCGATGGCGGCCTGCCGATGATCAAGCAGGAATACGCCAACCGCATCGCGCTGTGGGAAAAGTGGGACCACGTTTCCGTCGAGGCGCAGGGCGCCAAGAAGAACCGCAAGGCGGCCTGAGCGCGTCTTGAAATCCGGCTGCGTCGCCCCGGCGGCCCAGCCCTTGCCCTAGCTCGGTACTAGGATCGATAAATCCACTGCTCGGGCACGCGCACCGAGATCTCTTCCCCTGTTGTCATACGACCCGGTTTCTCGACCCAGGCAACGAGGCCGCGCAGCCGTTTCGCCGCCTTCGGGAAGGCCAGCGCGCCGGCCTCCCGATCGGCCATCCCGGCGTTTTCGGCAATCGAACGTCCGGCAAGGCGGCAAGGTCCGTTCTGCGCATCGACCTTGATCGTCACGCCACCTCTAAAGAACAGCAGCGTGCCTGACGGCAGCATCGAGAGATGCGGCACGCCTTCGATCAGCAGATTGGCGCCGATCCATTCCGGCTTGATCTCGGCCAGCCCCATCCGCTCGGCAACGACGGCGAGTTCATCCGCTGCTACGATTGATATCTGCCGCTCGTTGCGGATTTCGGTGCCGCGCGGATACCAGGGTTCGCGACCGCCGGAACGACGGGTGGCGCCGGCGTGGAAGTCGCCGTCGATGCCTTCGAAACCGAGCTGCAATGCTTCCACCGGGCGCGTCTGGAAGTGATTCGACGGGGCGACGTACAAAGCGGCCACTTTGGCGGACAGCTTCCTGGCGGGGATGATGTCGACCGGCTTCTCAGACTCCGGGAAGAGGTCCAGCATGGCTTCGTTCCTTCTGCAGGATGACGTCGCATTAGCCGTAGCCGTGGGCTCGGGTCCAGTCGAAAGCGATGATGACTCGATCAAACCGGCTGATGGCGTCCGTCGGCATCGTCATGAAGGCAAGGCTGGAGGAACGCTTTCTGCGCGGAGAACTCGGCAACGCCTATGACGATTATGCCCGCAGCGTACCGATGCTGGTGCCGTTCATGCCGGCCTGATTACAGCATCCGCAAAAGCGCGCCGCCGATCGAATAGCCGGCGCCGAAGGCGCACAGCACGCCGAAATCGCCGGGCTTCATGTCGGCGTGGTTTTCCGACAGCGCGATGATGGCGCCGGCGCCGGCGGTGTTGCCGAGCCGCTCCAGCACCATCGGCGCGCGGTCATGGTCGACCTCGTGGCCGAAGGCCAGTTTCAGGATCATGGCGTTCATTCGCGCATTGGCCTGATGCAGCCAGAATCGCCTGATGGCTTGCGGCGTCAGCCCGTGCTCGGCGAGGAATTCGACAATGAATTTGTGGCCGGCGACGGTGACTTCCTTGAACACCTTGTTGCCGACCTGTTTGATCAGATTGCCTTCGAGGTTGATCATGTAAGGATCGTCCTGGGCGGTGCGGGTGTGATAGCCCAGATTGGTGCGGATATTGTTCGACATCTGCGTCCAGGTGCGCGTGTCCAGCACCTCGAAACGCCCCGGCCGCCTCTCGCCCTCGCCCAGCCCCTCGACCACCATCGCCACCGATGCATCGCCGAAGATGAAATGCGTCTGCCGGTCGCGGAAATTGAGATGGCCGGTGATGATCTCCGGCGTGACCACCAGCACGCGCTTGTGCGCGCCCGCCCGCACCAGATTGGCCGCAATGTGCAAGGCGGCCGCGGCCGATGAACAACCAAGCCCCATGTCGAAGCCGGCGCCCTTGGTGCCCAGCGCCTCCTGCATTTCGATGGCAATCGCCGGATAGGGCCGCTGCTGGTGCGAGGCCGAGCAGATCACCAGGTCGATGTCGGAGGCTTTCAGCCCGGCATGGTCGAGCGCCTTCCGGGCCGCGGCCACGCCGAATTCGGCCTGCAGCGACAGTGCATCGTCCGGTCGCGCCGGGATGCGCGGCGCCATGCGAGTCGGATCGAGAATGCCTTCGCGCTCGATCACATGCCGGGTCTGGACGCCCGAGGCATGGACGATGAAGGCGCTGTCGGATTTCTGCAGCAGCGTCTCATCCGTGCCTTGCCGGCGCGCATTGTCGGTGTCGACCCAGGAGTTGAAGCTGGCGACCAGTTCTTCATTGGTGATCTTGGCTTCAGGGATTTCAACGCCGATGCCGCTGATGATGACGCGATGCATATCCAGTCCGTCCATGCGCAGGCGTTGTCGTTCTCATGTGAACGACGAGGGGGCGCGACACAACACTTTTCTCACCCCACCGGTTTACGCCGGCTTAAACCATAGGCTGTGGCGGGATGTCATCGGGAGTGCTACCGGCCCGCTTGGCGACGATGAAAATGCGCGGGAAGCGCAGCAGCACCTTGCCGTTTGCGGTCTTCGGATAGGCCTTGGCAATTTTGGCCGTGTAATTGTCGAGGAATATCTTGCGCTCGCCGGCGTCGAGCGGATCGAGAAACGGCTTCAGCCCCGTCGACTTCACCCATTCGACGATCACCTCGGCGTCGGTCAGCGGATGATTGTAGGCCGTATGCCAGATATCCACCCGGATGGAGAGCGGCGACAAGAGATCATAATAGAACGACACCGCCGGCAGCGGTCCGCGCGCAGCACCTGCCATCTTGGCGGCGAACGGCATTTCGGCGGCCGTCTCGCGCATCAGCCGATGCGACGGCTCAAGCAGATTGTCGGGCATCTGGACGGCGAGCGCACCGCCCGGCGCGAGAAAGCCCATCAGCCGCTGGAACACTACCGGGTGGGTGGGCAGCCATTGGAACACCGCATTGGCGAAGATGACGTTGACCGGCTCGGCAGGCCGCCACGTCGAGGCATCGGCGAGGTCGAAATTGACGCTGGGCAGGCGCGCCCTCGCCTTTTCGATCATGTCGGGAGAGGTATCGAAACCGATGACCTCAGCATCCGGCCAGCGCTCGACCAGCAGCTCGGTCGAGTTGCCCGGGCCGCAGCCGATGTCGACCACCCGGCGCGGGAAATCCACCGGCACCTGCGCAACAAGATCTCGCGCGGGCCGCGTGCGCTCATCCTCGAATTTCAGATATTGGGCGGCGGACCAATCGGATTTTGCTTCAGTGGCTTGGCTACTCATCCATACCTCGTGACGGTGCTGACTTCCACCACCACGATGATAAGCCGGCTGTCCTACGGTGCCGCGCCTCCTTGTTGGACGCAGAACATCTGTGGCACTTTAATTTTCGCATGATCGTTTCCGAAAATCGATTCCGATTTGGGAGGCGGCGCGCTGGTCCGAACACGACACTCCCCGCCAGCATAGATTGACGCGCGAACGCATTGCGTAGACCATTTCTGAATGAAAATGGGATTCCAAGAAACTCAGGCGGCATACGGCAGCGGTTCGCAGAGCGCGAGAATTTGGACGGAGCAGTGGGCATCAGAATGGCTATACTGTCCCAACTGCGGTAATTCGCACCTGACACAGTTTCCGGCAAATCGTCCCGTAGCTGATTTTTACTGCAATAAATGCGATGATGAATACGAACTAAAAAGCGCAAAGAAACCATTTGGCAAAAAAGTCACCAATGGAGCGTATAGCAGAAAAATAGAGCGACTGAATTCGTCCACTAACCCTAACTTTTTCCTACTAAAATACAATTTCAATCAACGATTCGTAGAATCCGTCTTCGTTATTCCGAAACATTTTTTCTCGCCGGAAATCGTACAACCTAGGAAGCCGCTCTCGCCAACGGCACGCCGCGCTGGCTGGATCGGTTCAAACATTCTTCTTAATCGGGTCCCTGAAGCGGGAAGAATCCACCTAGTCAGGAACGGCATCGTCACCTCGAAAGACGAAGTTCTGGCTGCTTGGAACCGCACCGTGTTTCTACGGGAGACGCCTCATGAAGTCAGAGGATGGCTCATTGAGGTAATGCGCTGTATCGAGTCGATTGGCAGAGAAGAATTTGATATCGACGAGGCTTACGCATTTGAAAAAAGGCTTGCCCTCCTTTACCGAAACAATCGGAATATTAGGCCAAAAATCCGTCAACAACTTCAGTATCTTCGGGACAACGGATTTCTTGAATTCTTATCACGCGGTCGGTATCGTATTGCGCGATAGCGCAGGTGATCTGCCCTTAGATCGTTCTTAGGTGCTTGAAATGGCTTGGTATCTCAATAATTACAGATGCTACAGATGTCATAGGTACTGGGCTACGGATTGGTCATGTAACTGTGATGACGAATGCCCATATTGCCAAGCACGGGATGCAACGGCCATCGACAGCGTTGATCTAACTAACATTGTGGTCCAGGAGAACGATGCTTTCATAGTGCTAAACTCCCCATCCACGGCAGAGCATCAACCCGACTATCGGGAAATTGCGCGATTCCCCTCGGCCAAGTTGGCCGAAGATTTCATACAAAATCTCAATGATGAAGCTTAAAAGCAGCTACCGCGTCAGCCTCTTGTACGTCATCCTGTGCGGGTTGACGGCTTCGGGGCCGAGCCGGCGGATCTTGTCCTGCTCGTAGTCCTCGAAATTGCCCTCGAACCATTCGACATGGCTGTCGCCCTCGAAGGCGAGGATGTGGGTGGCCAGACGGTCGAGGAACATACGATCGTGCGAGATGATGACGGCGCAGCCGCCAAAGTTTTCCAGCGCGTCTTCGAGCGCCGCCAGCGTTTCCGTGTCGAGGTCGTTGGTCGGTTCGTCGAGCAGCAGCACATTGCCGCCGGTCTTCAGCATCTTGGCCAAATGGACGCGGTTGCGCTGGCCGCCGGAGAGGTTGCCAACCTTCTGCTGCTGGTCGCCGCCCCGGAAATTGAACGACGCGCAATAGGCGCGCGTGTTGGCCTCGAACTTGCCGAGCTTGACCACTTCGGCACCGCCGGAAATCTCCTCCCACACCGTCTTTGACGGATCGAGCGCATCGCGGCTCTGATCGACATAGCCGAGCTTGACCGTCTCGCCGACGCGGACAGAGCCGGCATCCGGGGTTTCCTGGCCGGTGATCATGCGGAACAGCGTCGTCTTGCCGGCGCCGTTCGGCCCGATAACGCCAACGATGCCGCCCGGCGGCAGTTTGAATTCCAGACCCTCGATCAACAGCGTGTCGCCAAAGCCCTTCGACAAGCCTTCCGCCTCGATCACCACATTGCCGAGCCGCTCGCCATGCGGAATGACGATCTGCGTATCGCTCGGACGCCGCTTGTCGGCTGCATCCAGCAGGTCCTGGAACGCCTGGATACGCGCCTTGGACTTGGTCTGGCGGGCTTTCGGGCTGGACTGGATCCACTCGCGCTCGCGGCCGATGGCGCGCTGGCGGGCGTCGTCCTCGCGACCTTCCTGCTTGAGGCGCTTGGCCTTGGCTTCGAGGTATTTGGTGTAGTTGCCCTCATAGGGAATGCCGCGGCCGCGATCGAGCTCGAGGATCCATCCCGTGACATTGTCGAGGAAATAGCGATCGTGGGTGATGATCATCACCGCGCCGGGATAGGCGCGCAGGTGTTTTTCCAGCCACGCCGTGGTCTCGGCGTCGAGATGGTTGGTCGGCTCATCGAGCAGCAAGAGGTCGGGCTGACGCAGCAGCAGCTGGCAGAGCGCGACGCGGCGGCGCTCACCGCCCGAAAGCTTGGTGACCTCGGAATCCTTGGGCGGGCAGCCCAGCGCTTCCATCGCCATCTCGACCTGCTGTTCGAGATCCCACAGGTTCAACCGGTCCATCTCGTCCTGGAGCTTGGCCGACTCGTCAGCCGTCTCGTCGGAGTAGTTCATCATCAATTCGTTGTAGCGCTCGATGATGGCGGTCTTGGCGGCGACGCCTTCCATGATGTTCTCGAACACCGTCTTGTTGGCATCGAGCGCCGGCTCCTGCGCGAGATAGCCTACGGTGGCGCCTTCGGCGAGCCAGGCTTCGCCGTTCCACTCCTTGTCGAGCCCGGCCATGATCTTGAGGATCGTCGACTTGCCCGAGCCGTTGGGGCCGAGGATGCCGATCTTGGCGTCGGGATAGAAGGAGAGATGGACATTCTCAAGCACCTTCTTGGTGCCATAGGCCTTGTTGAGGCCGGCCATGTGATAGATGAACTGGCGTGCCACGCGCGCTTTCCTTGATGATTGACCGAAATGTCGGATTGAATGGAGGTTGGCCGCTATGTAGGCGATGCCGGGCCGAACGGCAATCGCTTTTGCCATTTCAAGCCGGGTGTACACCGCACGTTAAGTTTTCCGCCGGTTGTAGGGAGCGTTGAAATCCCCGGTTAACCCTTCAGCGTCAAAACAGGATCGATCGCTGGCCTGTCGCGATCGAAAGTAAAGATCGGACCGAAGGTAGTGCTGAACAGTTTCCTGCTCCTTGCCGAAGCGGTCGTCTACTTCAGCGTCATGGTCACGCTGTTCCGCTTCAGGGATCGCATCGGCCTCGGCGTCTTCGTCTGCGCGCTGGGCGCCATGCATTTCCTCGAAACCTATCTCGCCAGCGTCTTCTATGTCGCCCTGCCCTTCGGCATGGTCTCGCCAGGCTCGGCGGTGCTGTTTTCCGGCAAGCTGGTGATGCTGCTTCTCCTCTACATGAAGGAAGATGCGGCCACGGTGCGCCAGCCGATCTATGGCCTTTTGCTCGGCAACGCCTTGATGATCGGGCTGGTCCTGATCCTGCGCCTGCACCATATTTCAGCCTTTTCCGACGGCAAGCTTCCCGATATCGGTTTCATCGACCAGTTGGGCTGGCTGATGGTGTGGGGCACGACGCTGCTCTTCATCGACGCCATCCTGATCATCCTGCTTTACGAAAAGCTCGGGCGTTATCTACGCAGGGCGCCGTTCTCCCGCATCCTGATTTGCGTCGCCTGCGTGCTCACCTTCGACCAGGCCGGATTTTTCAGCGCCCTGCATTTCGTCGCCGGCGCGCCGATTGCGGTCTTCTTCGGCGGCTGGTTCGCCAAGATGGGTGCCGCTTTTGCCTACAGCGCCATGCTTGTCGCCTATCTCAGATGGTTCGAAACGCGTCAGGTCGTGGCACCACGTGGGTTGTCCGACGTCTTCGACACCTTGACCTATCGCGAGCGCTACGAAGCCCTGGTCGAACATGTCGGCCGCGACGGCCTCACCGGCCTGTTGCACAGGGGACGCTTTGACAGCGACGGCGAACGTCTGGTCGCTGTCAGCCTGCGCACGGCCCAACCGCTCAGCCTGCTGATCGTCGACGTCGACCATTTCAAGTCGATCAACGATCGCTTCGGCCATGCCGAGGGCGACAGGGTGCTGAGATCGATCGCCCAGGTGCTGACCCAGGCGGCCGGCGCGCACGATCAGGTTTTCAGGATCGGCGGCGAGGAGTTCGCCATCCTTTGCTCGCAACCGCATGCGGTCGCCAGGTTGCTCGGAGAAAACCTCCGCCAGGCCGTCAAGGCGTGCGTAAACCGGTTCGACATCAGCGTCAGCGCCGGCATCGCCACTGTCGATGAGACCGTAGGCTCGCTTGCCGATCTCTTCGCCCTTGCCGACGAGCGTCTCTACAGGGCCAAGTCCACCGGGCGTGACCGCGTCGTCGGCGAAGCGCATGACGATGCCGAAGACCTAACCGCGTGGACATTGCCCACGCGTGGCGTCAGCGGATAAGGCTGTCAGCTCCGCTTGCGCTGCTGCAACGCGCCGACCGCAACTGAAACGGCTATCAGCGCGATGGCCAGCCATTTCAGCACGGTGATGATCGGACTGGCATCGATGTCATAAGCGATGAACAACAGAATGCCGGGCACCAGCAGGCCGCACATGACCAGCATGATGCGGTTGATCTGCCAAGACACTTTTGCCGCCAGCGCTTCGTCACCGGCTTCGCCGACAAGACCGGCGCGCATCTCCCGGGAGATGGCCAACGCGCTCGACAGGCGCATGGAGATCGGCAAGCCGAGCCCGATTATGAGGAAGGCACACGCCGCCAGCAGAGCCGAGAATTTGAGCGCGCTGGTGTCGGCCGGCACCGGAAACAAAAGTGTCGCCAGCGGCAGGAAGACACAGACGATGCCGAGCGCGGCAATGGCGATGAAGATCGCGGCATTGACCCAAGTGAACAGCTGGTAGCGGCTTGCCCCGATCGGCGCGGCAAGCACGCGCATGCGCGCCCACTCGGCATCGGTATAGGAAAAGCCCGGCCATTCCATGCGGCCGTCTTTTATGGCGGTCATCCCCCTGGCCCAGAAAGCCAGCCGCGCCAGCGCGCCTGATGTCATGCCACTCATCGCCACCCCCGCCGAATGAAACACATCCAGACCATATCACCGCGTCACTACCAAGCGACAGACGGATATCCTACTGGAACCCGGCCGCATCGACCGAGCCCTTCGGACAGCCCGCCTTGGTCGTCGGCGCCGAGGCGAGCATGAGAGTGCTCAGCGAACTGTCGGGGCCGATCGGGCCGGTCAGGCCGAGCGTCAGCTCGCCGATCAGCCGCCTGCCGCTCGACGGATCGACCAGGCAGGAGACACGCACCCGCGCGCCCGACCCGGCGCCGAAGGCGCTGTCGAAGGCGCTGCGGATCTGGTCCGAAGTCAGCTGCTTGCCGACATTCCTGGTGAAGAGCTCGCGCACCGGCGAGGCATTCACCGCCCGCATCAGGTTCAGCGCCTCGGCAAAATACTCCTGCTGGCTCTTGCCGTAGCAGGTGCCGTGCTTGATCCATTCATGCCGTTCGAGCTTGGAGGCGGTGCCCGGCATAACCTGGTCGAGCTCGGCGCGCGTAGCGGCATCGAGATCGACCGGCGGCAGGTCTGCCCAATGGGCCGGATTGTCATTGGCCTTGTCGCTCGCCGGCACCTGGCAATAGAAATTGCCGTTCGGCTGCGGCCAGAGCCCATGCAATGTGAAATGCGACGCGTCGAAGCCGCCCGCCGTCTGCGCCTGGCATTCGGGCTTGCTCGACTTGGTTTCGCAGAAGGCCGGCTGCCAGCTCAGCGCGAAAACATATTCGGGTTTTCCTGAAGCCGGCGCCGCAGGCTTGCCCTGATCGGCGGGCGCGGCCGGCTGGGCGGCTGCGCTGCCGCCGGTGACATGACCGCAGCTGATCTTGACCCAGCGACGCTCAGGATCGGCGCCCGGCACGCGGATGAGGTAATGCGTCGGCGCATCCTTGTTGCCGGCCAGGAGGTCGTAGCTCTGTCCAGCCGTTGTCGCGATATTGCCGGGGTTCTTGCCGCTCTTGATTGCCTGCGTCGCCGGGCAAGCCGCATCGGCCACGAAGGAGCCGCCCATCTTCACATCGGCGCGCGCCATGCCGACACCGGCCAGCGCCACCAACACCGCACCCCAAATCGCCGATATCCGCATTCCAGCACTCCTAGCGTTTCATAGCGCAAGCTAGAAACGTGTGACATGTCAGAATTACGATTTCTTTCGTCCGCCGCAAAAAACAATCGCTCGGTCGATCAGACCCCGCCCTCCTCGACCCGCTTCGTCAACATACGCAGCAGATCAAGCGCTGTCTCGAGCGCGCGAGCCTCGATGCCCTCGCTGATGCGGTTGGCCCAGACATGCTGGCGCGTGCCGATATCCCGGATCGCGGCCCGGCCGGCATCGGTCATCGCCAGGAGCTTCGCGCGGCGGTGCGCCGGGTTGTCCGCATAGGCGGCAAGCCCTTCGGCGGCCAGAATGTCGGCAAGGCGCTGCACGCTCTGGCGGGCAAGCCCCATGTCGCGGGCAATGTCGGCCACCGATTTCGGCTCCTTCAGCACCGCGCCCAGAACCTGCCAGCGCGCCGCCGTCAACCCGGCAGGCTCGGCCAGCCGGTCGGCCGCGTCGAGAAACCCGCCATTCAGCCGGAACACGGCAAGCACCAGTTCGGTGAGCACATCTCCGGCTTCGGTCCTGCTTGTCATTTCTGGCCGGCCTCGATGGTGGAAACGAAAGTGTTGACGGCTTCAGCCACCGCCTCCGGCTTGTCAAGCATCACCCAATGGCCGGAACCGGCGACGGTTCTGTGGCCAATTCCGATGCGCAGCCGAAACAGGGCCGCCGCATTGTCATTGGCCTCCCTGGCCAGCACGAAGATCGGCCCGTGATAGGCATCGAGCGTCGGTTCGGGATTCCATTCCGCCAGCGCCTTGCCGACGCCTGCCCGAGCTGCCGGATCGACCACCGCCGCATCGGCGAGGACCTGTTTGCGGACATCTTCATTGGAGCCGGCGATCGAGGTGTAATAAGCGCTCAGGACATCGCCGCCGTTTGGCCCTGCCAGATCGCGCACGAACCCGTCGCGGATCTCTTTGGGCAGGGCGCGCGGATCGGTCGCCGGATCGACCAGCAGGATGCCGGCAACTCGGTCGGCATGGCCGGCGGCATAGGCGAGCGCGGCCCCACTGCCGCCGCTATGTGCAACGAGGACAAACCGCTTCAGGCCGAACGCATCGGCCACCGCACCAATATCGTCGGCACGGCCGTCATAGCCGTAGTCGGCATCAGCTGCAGGCGCCGATGCGCCATGGCCGCGAAAATCGAAGGCGACCGCCTCACGGCCACCTGCGGTGAGCTGCATCACCCGGTTCCACTGTGTGGCGCGGCTGCAATCACCATGCGCGAACAGGATCGGCAGGCCGTCGCCGGATTTGATGTCGTAGCCGGCAAGCTGGCCCTGCGGGCCGGCAATGGTCTTCATGGTCATCTCCCTGGTTTGGCTGGAAGCAATGCCGGGCAGGAGCATTGCGGATGAAAGGCTCGCCAGCAGAAACGCGCGGCGCGAAACGGTTTTCATGGTCATGCTCCGATCCTATTGACAGTATGCTGTCATATAGCCAAATTGACAGCAAGCTGTCAACAGTGGCCCCGGCTGATTTCGACCTCCCCTTGACGTCGGTCCCGCGTCGCTCAACAGTCGCCGAGGGAGCGAGACATGGCATTTGACAAGCAGACGACGCTGGCCTCACCGACCGGGGCCACGCTCAACCTCTATGTGAAGCGCGCGGGGGGCTCTCCACGCGCGGTAGTCCAGGTCAATCACGGCCTGGCCGAACATGCGGCGCGCTATGCCCGCTTCGCCGATTACCTCAGCACCGGCGGCTTTCACGTCTACGTGCACGACCATCGCGGCCACGGCGCGACCAAGGCGCCCGATGCCCCGCTCGGCAGGTTCGCCGGCACAGGCGGCCCGGCCAAGGTGATCGCCGATGTCGATGCCGTCCACGATTTGATCGCAAGGGAGCAGCCCGGCCTGCCGGTCATCCTGTTCGGCCATTCGATGGGTGCGTCGGTGGCGCTCAACTACCTGCTGGCGCACTCGCCGCGCGTCCACGCCGCGGCGATCTGGAACGGCAATTTCTCACAAGGCTTGCTCGGCCGGCTTGCGCTCGCCATCCTCGCTTATGAGCGCTTCAGGCTCGGCTCCGATGTCCCCTCACGCATCTTGCCCAGGCTGACCTTCCAGGCCTGGGGCAAGGCGGTGCCCAGCCACAAGACGCTCTTCGACTGGCTGTCGCGCGACGAGGCAGAAGTGGCGAAATACATTGCCGACCCGCTGTGCGGCTGGGATGCCTCGATCTCGATGTGGCGCGATGTCGTGGAGATGGCGCAGAAAGGCGGCAAGGATGCGGGCTTTGCCGGCATCAGGCGCGACCTGCCCGTCAGCATCGTCGGCGGCGAGAAGGATCCGGCCTCCGACTATGGCAAGGGCATCGACCATCTCGCCAAGCGCATGCGCGCGATGGGCTTTTCGAATCTGGTTTCAAAGGTTTACGCCGACACCCGGCACGAAAGCTTGAACGAGGTGAACCGCGACTCCGTCATGACCGATTTTGCCGCGTGGGCCGATGGTGTGTTGAAACGCTGACATCGCTGGCCCACCGCAAGGCCCGTGACAGCGGCATCCCGGGTTGATAGAGGCTGCGGTTCCGACCCGTTTTTGGTGATTTATGGCTGAACCTCCGCTGAAAGGCGTCCGCGTCGTCGAACTCGCCCGCATCCTGGCCGGCCCGTGGGCAGGACAATTGCTGGCCGATCTCGGCGCCGATGTCATCAAGGTCGAGAGCCCCGATGGCGGCGACGATACCCGCAAATGGGGTCCGCCCTTCGTCATGAGCCATGATGGCGAGAACCTGTCGGCCGCCTATTACCACTCCTGCAATCGCGGCAAGCGCTCCATCGCGGTCGATTTCTCGACGCCCGAAGGGGCCGAGACGGTGCGCCGGCTGGTTGCCACGGCCGACGTTCTGATCGAGAACTTCAAGTTCGGCGGCCTCAAGAAATACGGGCTCGATTACGAGAGCCTGAAGGCGATCAACCCAAAACTCGTCTACTGCTCGATCACCGGCTTCGGCCAGGACGGGCCTTACGCCCCACGCGCCGGCTATGATTTCATCATCCAGGCCATGGCCGGCATGATGTCGATCACCGGCGAGGTCGGGCGCGAGCCGCAAAAGGCCGGGGTCGCTATTTCCGACATCTTCACCGGCCTCTATTCGGTGATCGCCATCCAGGCAGCGCTTCGCCATGCCGAAAAGACCGGCGAAGGCCAGCATATCGACATGGCCCTGTTCGACACGCAGATTTCCGCACTCGGCAACCAGAACCTCAACTATCTCGTCTCCGGCAAGGCGCCGGTGCAGATGGGCAATGCGCATATGAACATTGCGCCCTATGAGGTTGTCCCGGTCAGGGACGGCCACATCATCCTGGCGGTCGGCAATGACGGCCAGTTCGCCAAATTCTGCGCCGCCGTCGGGCTCGACCATCTCTCAGCGAATCCCGATTTCGCCACCAATCCGGCCCGCGTCGCCAACCGGGTGAAGTTGCGCGAGCACTTGATCGAGACGCTGAAGAATTGGGATCGCGACCCGCTGCTGGCCAAGCTCGAAGCGGCAAGCGTGCCGGCGAGCCCGATCAACGACATCGGCCAGATGTTTGCCGACCCGCAGACGATCGCACGCGGCATGCGCCTCGACCTCGACGATGGCCATGGCAATCGTCTGCCCTCGGTACGCGCGCCGATGGTGATGTCCGGCACACCGCTGGTCTATGAACGCCCTTCGCCGCGCCTTGGCGAACACACGCAAGAAATCCTTGCCGAACTGGAGAAGTCTGGACGATGAAGACCGGTGGACAACTGATTGTCGACGCACTCGAGGCGAACGGCACCGACCGCATCTTCTGCGTGCCCGGCGAATCCTATCTCGCGGTGCTCGACGCATTGCATGACTCGCCCATCCGCACCATTGTCTGCCGACAGGAAGGCGGCGCCGCCATGATGGCCGACTGCCAGGGGCGGCTGACCGGCAAGCCCGGGATCTGCTTCGTCACCCGCGGCCCCGGCGCCACCAATGCATCGGCCGGCATTCACATTGCCATGCAGGATTCGATACCCGCCATCCTGTTCATCGGCCAGGTCGCCAGCCACGCCAAGGAGCGCGAGGCTTTCCAGGAGGTCGACTACAAGCGCTTCTTCGGCGACATCGCCAAATGGGTGGTGGAGATCGACGATGCCGCGCGCATCCCCGAACTCGTCACCCGCGCCTTCGCCGTCGCGACATCGGGCCGCCCCGGCCCCGTGGTCATCTCGCTGCCGGAGGACATGCTGACCAGCCTGGTCGACGCGCCTGCGGCCTTGCCGCACACGCCGGTCGAAACCCGCCCCGGCGGAGCCGAGCTCGACGCGCTGGAGAAACTGCTCGGCAAGGCCAAACGCCCTTTCGTCATCCTCGGCGGCACACGCTGGGACGAGGAAGCGGTGGCGCGCATGCGCACCATTGCCGAGGCCTGGTCGCTGCCGGTCGGCTGCTCCTTCCGCCGCCAGATGCTGTTCGACCATCTGCACCCGAACTATGCCGGTGATGTCGGCATCGGCATCAACCCGAAGCTGGCCACCGCCATCAAGCAGGCCGACCTGGTGCTGCTGATCGGCGGCCGCATGGGCGAGATGCCGTCCTCCGACTACACGTTGCTGAAAAGCCCCTATCCCGACCAGACGCTGGTCCATGTCCATGCCGATGCCGGTGAACTCGGCCGCGTCTACCGGCCGACGCTGGCGATCAACGCCTCGCCATCGGCCTTCGTCGAAGCCTTCGCCAAGCGCAAGCCAGCCTCCGCGCCAGCCTGGGCGGATGAGACGCCAAAGCACCATGCCGCCTACCTCGACTGGTCGACGCCGCCTGAGACCGGCCCCGGCCCGGTCCAGATGGGACCGATCATGAATTACCTGGAAAAGGTTCTGCCCGACGACGCCATTTTCACCAACGGCGCCGGCAATTACGCCACCTGGGTGCACCGCTTCCACCGCTTTCGCCGCTTCGCCACGCAGGGCGCGCCAACCTCCGGTTCGATGGGTTATGGCACGCCGGCCGCGGTCGCCGCTAAGGCGCTCCATCCCGACCGCACCGTGATCGCCTTTGCCGGCGACGGCTGCTTCCTGATGAACGGACAGGAATTCGCCACCGCCGTGCAATACGACCTGCCGATCATCGTCATCGTCATCAACAACGGCATCTACGGCACCATCCGCATGCACCAGGAGCGCGACTATCCCGGCCGCGTCGTCGCCACCGATCTGAAGAACCCTGACTTTGCCGCTCTTGCCCGCGCCTATGGCGGCCACGGCGAGACGGTCGAGAACACGGCAGATTTTGCCCCTGCCTTCGAGCGGGCCCGCGCCAGCGGCAAGCCGGCGATCGTCGAAATCAGGCTCGACCCCGAGGCGATCACCCCGACGCGGACGATGACGCAGATCCGCGACAAGAGCTGAGTACCGACAAGGGATAGGCCGAGTTCCGTCACACCCCCCTCTGTCCTGCCGGACATCTCCCCCTCAAGGGCATAGGCGCTAAGATAGCTTTGGCATGGACTGAAATTTGCGCTTTCGTGGTGGTTCGCGCCAGCGATATCGCAAGGCATGGAGATTTTGGCGCAGGGAAGGAAGGTTGAGTAAAGATGGTCGCGATCAGAGAGGCGACGATCTGGCGGGTTGCGCGCCACAGTAGCGGGCGCCCGTCGCTCAAGGGGGAGAGACACCCAACTCCTGCGAGAGGGGTTCGGTCACAAGCGCGATGAGGAAGTGTGCA
>NZ_JAMYPY010000040.1:0-23742 GCF_040320605.1 Mesorhizobium sp. M0659 | reverse complement strand
GAGGTGTCGAGCGAAGCTCGACGGAGTGGGGGTCGACCCTTGGGCGCTAGGCAATGCTTGAGATAGTGCCCTTCCTTTGTCCGTTCGCGGCGATTGCCAGGTGGCTCCCCCACTCCGTCTCGGCTTCGCCGAGCCACCTCTCCCCCCTCCGGAGGGAGAGGAAGGGCGCTAGGGTCTCGAACTCTCTGGAGAACGTTCACTCAGCGGCCGCATCATGCTAACCACCCTCCATGGCGCAGAAAAAAGGATATGAGGTCGATTCGTGGCTGGCGAAGCCTGACGCGCGCATATCGATCGTCCTGCTTTACGGACCCGACCGCGGCTTGGTCGCCGAGCGGGCCAAAGCCTTTGCCGCGAAAACCGGCCTGTCGCTCGACGATCCGTTCTCAGTCGTCCGGCTCGATGGCGCGGAGGTCGATCGCGACCAGGGCCGGCTGCTGGACGAAGCCCGCACCGTGCCGATGTTCTCCGACCGGCGGCTTCTGTGGGTGCGCAACGCGAGCGGCCAGAAGGCGCTGGCCGACGACGTGAAGGCGCTGACCGCGGAGCCCGCGCGCGACGCCATCATTCTCATCGAGGCCGGCGACCTGAAAAAAGGCGTCGGGCTGCGCGCCGTGGTCGAGGCGGCCGACAACGCCATGGCGCTGCCATGCTATGCCGATGAAGCGCGCGACATCGACAGCGTCATTGACGACGAGTTGCGCAAGGCCGGCATGTCGATGGCGCTCGACGCACGCCAGGCGCTGCGCCGCAATCTCGGCGGCGACCGGTTGGCCTCACGCGGTGAGATCGAAAAACTGGTGCTTTATGCCCACGGCCAGAAGGACATCAGCCTCGACGACGTAAGGGCGATGTCCGGCGACGTCTCCGGCGCCTCCTTCGACGACGCGGTCGATGCTGTGCTGGAGGGCAGGATCGGTGACTTCGACACCGCCTTCACCCGCCACTGCCTGTCCGGCGGCCATCCTTTCCTGGTACTGTCCTCGGCGATGCGGCAGCTGCAGCAGCTTCAGGTCATGCGCGGCCAGATGGACACCGCCGGCCGCAACGCCGCCTCGGCAGTGGCCGGCGCCCGTCCGCCGGTGTTTTTCTCGCGGCGCAAGCTGGTGGAGAAGGCGCTGGAGCGCTGGAACGTCGAGGCGCTCAGCCGCGCGCTGAACCGGCTGCAATCGGCCGTGCTGCAGACCAGGCGCAGGCCGGATTTGTCGGAAGCGCTGGCGCGGCAGGCGCTGCTCGGCATTGCGGTGGAGAGCGCGAGGCTGGCGCAGCGGTGATCTCCCCCCTTGAGGGGGAGATGTGCCAAAGGCGACAGAGGGGGGTCGCGGCGCGTGGAGCGCTGGCGCCTTTCGCAACGACAAACGAGGTCGGCGCTTGATGGGAGACGACCCTTCTGGCCTGCCGGCCATCTCCCCCTCAAGGGGGGAGATCAGCAGTTCGATCCCTTCGGCAATCGCCAATAAAAAGAAGGGCCGGCAACCGCCAAGCCCTTTCTTCATCCTAAGCCAGAACTTCATTCGCCGGCTAGATATGGCGCAGCCCCAACCCTCTACCGCTCATCCTTCAACCGCCGGCATAGCTCGTCGAGCTGCTCCAGACTGCGGTAGTCCACGCGGATCGCGCCGCCTTTGCCCTTGTGCTCGATGGTCACGATCATGCCGATCGTGTTGGTCATCAGCCTTTCCAGCGCCAGCGTGTCGGCATCCTTGCCCGATGCGCCGTGTGCTGGTTTTGCCTTGGGCGGCGTGCCGCCCGCCGGCATCTGCGCCAGCGCCTCAGCCTGGCGCACCGAAAGCCCTTCTTCGACGATCTGCTTGGCTAGCCCGGCGGGATCCTGCGCCGTCACCAGCGTCCGGGCATGGCCGGCCGACAGCACGCCGTCGACCAGCATGTCGCGGATTACGTCGGGCAGCTTCAACAGCCTGAGCGTGTTGGCGACGTGGCTGCGGCTCTTGCCGATGACATTGCCGAGGTCGGCCTGTGTGTAGCCGTGGTCGTCGATCAACTGCTGGTAGCCGAGCGCCTCCTCGACCGGGTTGAGATCGGTGCGCTGGACGTTTTCTATGATCGCCAGTTCCAGCGCTGTGCGGTCGTTGACGTCGCGCACGATGATCGGGATCTCGGTCAGCCCGGCGCGCTGCGCCGCCCGCCAGCGGCGCTCGCCGGCGATGATCTCGTAGCGCCCGGCCTGCGTCGGCGAAGGCCGCGCCACTACCGGCTGCACGACGCCATGTTCGCGGATCGATTGCGCGAGATCCGTCAGATCGGCGTCGCCGAAATGCCGGCGCGGGTTTTTCGGGTTCGGGCTCAGAAACTCGATCGGCACCTTGCCGTCGGCATTCAGGCCTGGCTTTTCGGCCGCTGCCACCGGGCGGTCGATCTCCCCGATCAGCGCCGCCAGTCCACGCCCCAGTCTCTTTCTCGAAAGGTCTTCGCTCATCTCAATTCCAGATTCTTGATCGTTTCGGTGCCGGATCGCTTTGTTTATCGACCCTGCCTAATCATGCAGCGCGCAATTTTCGCTCGCGGCGGATCACTTCGGATGCCAATTGCAGATAGGCTTGGCTGCCGGAGCATTTCAGGTCATAGAGGATCGCCGGCTTGCCATAGGAGGGCGCCTCGGACACTCGCACATTCCTAGGAATGATGGTCTCGTAGACCTTGTCGCCCATATGTGCCCGCACGTCCTGAACCACCTGGTTGGCGAGGTTGTTGCGGCCGTCATACATGGTCAGCACGATGCCCTGGATGATCAAGTCCGGATTGATCGAACGGCGCACCTGCTCCACCGTTTCCAGGAGTTGGCTTAGCCCTTCCAGCGCGAAGAACTCGCACTGCAGCGGCACAAGAACAGAATCGGCTGCCGCCATTGAATTCAAAGTCAAAAGGTTGAGCGAGGGCGGGCAGTCGATCAGCACATAGCCGAACGGCGCACCGCGCTCGGTGGCGGCGCGCAGCGCGTTGCGCAGCTTAAGCACGCGATCCGGCGCCGAGGCGATTTCCATCTCGATGCCGAGCAGGTCGAGCGTCGACGGCACGATCGACAGGCCGGGCACCGCCGTTGGAATGGCCGCCTCTTCCAGGCCCAGTTCGCCGGTCAGCACATCGTAGGAGGAGACGGTGCGGTCCTTGCGGTCGATACCGAGACCCGTCGAGGCATTGCCTTGCGGGTCGAGATCGACGATCAGCACCTTTTCGCCGATCGCGGCCAGCGCCGTGGCCAGATTGATGGCGGTGGTTGTCTTGCCGACGCCGCCCTTCTGGTTGGCGACGGTGATAATGCGAGGTCCGGTTTTCATGGGTCTGTGCCAGGTATTCATGTGGGCCAGGTATTCATTGCGTCGCCAAGGTTGCGAAGGAGAGCTTACGCAGTCTGCAGATCGGTCACTTCTAGGATGACGCCATGGGCGTCGGTCATGCTCGGATGTTCTACCAGATCGAAAGCCCAGCGGTGAGTGCTTTCTTCCACCTCGGAGCGGTAATCCCGGCCTTTGTGGAACAGCGCCCGCGATCCCTTGGTCAGCCACGGCGCCGACAGATCGAGCAGCGCCGGCAGCGCGGCAAGCGCCCGCGCCGTGATGATTTCCGGTGCGGAAACAAGCGCATAGCTGTCGTCGATGCGCCGGGCGACGACCCGTGCCGGCAAACCGAACTGGCCAATGACCGCCTGCAAAAACGATGCTTTCTTGCGGTTGCTCTCGACCAGATCGATCGACGCGCCGTCGCGCTCGCCCAGCAAGAAGGCCATTACCAGGCCCGGAAAACCGCCGCCCGAACCAAGATCGGCCCAGCGTTTGGCCTGGGGGGCGATTCGGGCCAGCTGCGCGCTGTCCAGAATATGGCGGCCCCAGACATCGTCCAGCGTCGACGGCGCGGCCAGATTGATGCTGCGGTTCCATTTCAGGAACAACTGTTCGAACGTCACCAACCGATCGAATGTTTCACGTGAAACCGGTCCCGCGGCCTCTTGCAGGCTCGCCCATGAGGCAGCGCTCACGCAACGGCCCTTTGCGCGGCCGATTCAGCGTTGCGGACGTGCGCGACGATGATTGCCAGCGCCGCCGGCGTCATGCCTTCCATACTCTGCGCGTCAGCGATCGAACGGGGCTGACGCGTTAGCATCTTCTGCTTCAGCTCATTGGACAGGCCGGGAACATCGGCGAAATCCACCGACGCCGGGATCAACCGGCTTTCCTCGTGGCGGATCTGTGCGACATCTGCCTGCTGGCGATCGAGGTAAACCGAATATTTCGCTTCCGTTTCGAGCCGCTCGGCGGTTTTGGGGTCGATTGCGCCAAAGGCCGGCGCAACACGGGCCAGCCAGGCGATATCGACGCCGGGATGAGCGAGCAATTCGTAGGCGGAGCGGCGCACGCCGTCCCTGTTGATCTCCAGCCCATGCCGCGCTGCTTCGTTGGGCGTCATCGTTGTCGCAACTGCGAGTTCGCGCGCCCTATCAAGATCCTGTGTGACTTGATTGAACCGCTGCGTCCGCTCCGGCGACACGATACCAAGCCGATTTGCCAGAGGCGTAAGCCTTTCATCGGCATTGTCGGCACGCAGCGATAGGCGAAACTCCGCCCGCGAAGTGAACATGCGGTAGGGCTCGGCAATGCCGCGGCTGGTGAGGTCGTTGACCATCACACCGATATAGGCTTCGGTACGGCTGAGCACGATTTGGTCGTCGGCCGCCGCCTTGCGCGCGGCGTTGAGCCCGGCGAGCAGGCCCTGCGCTCCGGCTTCTTCATAACCGGTGGTGCCGTTGATCTGACCGGCTAGGAAAAGCCCCGCAATACGTTTGGTCTCAAGCGTCGGCTCCAACTCGCGCGGATCGACATGGTCGTATTCGATAGCGTAGCCGGGCTGCAGCATGGTCGCCCGCTCTAGCCCGGGTATAGTTTTGAGAATATCGAGTTGCACATCCTCGGGCAGGGAGGTCGAAATGCCATTGGGGTAGACGGTGTCATCGTCCAGCCCTTCCGGCTCGAGGAATATCTGATGACCTTCTCGATCGCCGAACTTGACGATCTTGTCTTCGATCGACGGGCAGTAACGTGGACCTACGCCTTCGATCGAGCCGGAATACATGGCGGAGCGGCCGAGATTGGCGCGGATCAGCGCGTGCGTCGCCGGCGTCGTACGCGTGATGCCGCAATGGATTTGCGGATTCTTGATTGTGTCGGTGAGCAGCGAGAACGGCACTGGATGTTCGTCGGCCGCCTGGCTTTCCAGCGACGCCCAGTCGATGGTGCGGCCATCGAGCCGCGGCGGCGTCCCGGTCTTCAGCCGTCCAAGCGCGAAACCGGCGCGGCTCATCGTCGCCGACAGGCCAAGGCTCGCTTGCTCGTTCATCCGCCCCGCGACAATCTTCTTGTCGCCAATGTGAATAAGACCGCGCAGAAAAGTGCCGGTGGTCAGCACCACGGCGCCGCACGCCAACCGGCGCCCGTCGGCCAGGAGCACAGCGGCGATGCGTCCATCCACGATGTCGAAGTCCAGAACCTCGCCTTCGACGACGTCGAGTCCGTTCTGTTGCCGAATCGCTTCCTGCATGGCCAGCCGATACAGCTTGCGGTCGGCCTGCGTGCGCGGCCCGCGCACGGCAGGGCCTTTGCGGCGATTGAGCAGGCGGAATTGGATGCCGGCAGCATCGGCTATGCGGCCCATCAGCCCGTCCATGGCGTCGATCTCACGCACCAGATGGCCCTTCCCGAGGCCGCCGATCGCCGGATTGCAGGACATGACACCGATCGTGTCGAAGCGCAGCGTGACCAGCGCGGTCCTGGCGCCAGCGCGCGCGGCAGCGCTCGCAGCCTCGCACCCGGCATGGCCACCGCCCACCACAACCACATCATAGTGATCGATCATTGTCCCTTCCAGATTCCGAGATTTCGCGACACATGTCCCCACGAGAGGACGCTGTCAAGGATTGCAGGTTGATTCGTTCACGGGGAACGGAGTGCTGAAAGCCGCAGAGGTGTTTCACGTGAGTCAGGGAAGCGGCGACAATTACCTCGGCTGGCGCTGCCCCTCATCTGCCTGCCGGCATCTTCTCCCGGTGAACAAGGAGGAGCTCAAGCGCTGGCGCGCTTCGGTGGTTGGCGAAATCCCGGATAACAGTATCTTTCTCCCCGTCACTGCACGTGAGAAATGCCCGGGAGGACAATGAGGGGCGGGGCCGGCCTTCGGCACTTGCCGTTTTTGCCAAACTCCTCATTTCAAGTGAAACACGCACTAGGGCGGCCCCCTGTGTTTCACGTGAGTCACTCACACAGCGCGCCCCCCTGTTTCACGTGAGTCACTTTCCAATGCAAAACTGCGAAAAGACTACGTCCAGCAGGTCCTCGACATCCACCGCGCCGACAATCCGGCCGAGCCGGTCCGCCGCAAGACGCAGTTCCTCCGCCCGCAGCTCCTGGCCGCGCTCTTGCCCCGACAAAGCCGAGATCAGAAAGCGCCTGGTCTCATTGAGCAGCTCCACATGCCGCAACCGAGACGGCAGGATGTCACCGGCATCGCCGATAGCAGCCGCGGCGCGCCTGCCGATCTCGGCCAGGAGTTCAGCCAACCCAGTGCCGTCCACCGTCGAGATCAACGCATCATACGCCCCCAATCGCGGCGAACCTTTCAAGAGATCGACCTTGGTGCCGATTCTCAAAGCCGGGGCCTCGACAGGCATGTTGCCGATCGCACTCGGGTCCGCCAGATCTTCCAGCAACAGCACCAGGTCAGCCGTGTGCGCCTTGGCCCGCGCCTTTTCGATACCGATCGCTTCGATCTTGCCGGGCGCCTCGCGCAGGCCCGCGGTGTCGGTTACCCTGACCCGCACTCCGTGGACATCCAGCACCACTTCGAGCAAGTCCCGCGTCGTGCCGGGCTCGTCGGTAACAATCGCCGCCTCACGCCTGGCTAGCGCATTGAACAGGCTGGATTTTCCGGCGTTCGGTGCACCGAGGATGACAACCTCAAACCCGTCACGGATGATCTCGGCGGCATGGAAGCCATCGACATGCCGGCCGATCTCGCCCACCATTGCGCGCACATCGGACCAAACCGTGTCCGAAACCGAACCGGGCACGTCGTCTTCGTCGGCGAAGTCGATTTCCGCCTCGATCATCGCCCGTGCATGGATCAGCCGACGGCGCCAGCCAAGATAGAGTTCGCTTTGCACTCCTTCGGCATTCTGCACGGCAAAGCGCCGCTGCGCTTCGGTTTCGGCATTGACCAGATCGGCCAACGCCTCCGTCTCGACCAGATCCAGCTTGCCGTTGAGAAGAGCCCGGCGCGTAAATTCACCAGGTTCCGCATGACGCACGCCGTCAAAGCCGGCAATGATCTCCAGCATCTTGCCGGCCACGGCGCGGCCGCCATGGACGTGGAACTCGGCGACATCCTCGCCGGTAAAACTGTTCGGCCCCGGAAAAAGTAGCACCAGGCCGTTGTCGATAAGCGAACCGTCCACCGTTCGGAGCTTGCGCAGGGTTGCAACCCGGTCCTTGACCTTACCACCGGCAACCGTTTCGACGACGAATCGAGTCTTCGGTCCGGAAATGCGGATGACAGCGATGCCGGCGGGCAGGCGCCCGCTGGAAAGCGCAAGGATCGAATCGCCTGAAATCATTAGCCCTTCTCACCGGTCGCCTAGCTGTCCGGTCGACAATCCCACAGTGTCGCGGCCGTCATGAACCGGCTGTTCGTCAATATCAAGGTCGATCGCGAGGAGCGGCCGGACATTACCAAATCTGTATAGCCGCCTTGTCATCCATGTGCGAGCAGGCGGGTCCTAATCCCGACGCCAAGCAGTTCTGGGCGGGCCAGGAAGCCCTACGGCAGGCCGGCATCGTTAATGCCTGTTCCTGGCCCGGAACCGTGAAGCTGGAGCCCATCTCCCCGTGGGGCAAGCCTCGTTCCGGTTGCGAATCGGAAATCCCGACCCGCGTCACGCCGATCGTCTCCGCGATCGGAACGGATGCGAATCGACTTAACATTGCCACTGGCATCCGGCCGCAGACCGGCAGACCGGAGCTATGTACCGGCTATCCTGCCCGTGGGGCCGGATCCTAGGAACCGAGCCGCTGTTACGACCCCGGCAACCCGTGTTTCCGTCCAAGGCCGAAGGAAGCCGCGTCACATCAATGGATGGCGGCCGCGGCGCGAACAGCAAATCCTTGGCCGCGACCACCGCTCCGACCGTGATCAGGATGCAAGCAACAGCCACCGACCAGTGAAACACACCAAAGCCTGCCAGCAGAAGCACGATGACCGAGAAGAGGGGCGCCGCGTAGGAGAGGGCGCCGAGGATCATGATGTCCCCGTGCTTGCAGCCATAGTCCCAGGCGTAAAAGCCGGCGCCTAGCGGTATTACGCCCAAGATGACGATGGCGCTCCACTGCGTCGCCGTCTGTGGCCAGACGGTAGCCTCAAGCGTCAGGTGCAGCACCAAGGCGACCGCGGCCGTGATGAAGCAGTAACCGGCGACGACATCGGTCGGCACCTTGCCGAAGCGGCGCGACAAAACCGAATAGCCGGCCCAGATGAAAGCGCAGAACAGCGCGATGACATGCCCCTTCATCACACCATTGGCCAATCCGATCGTGCCGCCCTTGGTGATCACCACAATGGCGCCGGCAAGGCCGAGCATGACGCCGGCGATGTGATGGGCCCTAAGCTTTTCTCCAGGCAGGAAGGCGGCAAAGACGACGATCAGCAACGGCCAGAGATAGGCGATCAGGCTGACCTCGACCGGCGGCGCCGACTGGATGGCGAAGAAATAGGCGCAGTGATAGATGCACAGCCCCGCTGTGCCGAGCGCCCAGACCTGCCACGGCTGGCGCAGCGACTTGATCGCCGCCGGACGGACAAGCCAGCTCGACGCGCCGACCAACCCGCCAAGCAGAAACGTCATCGCCGCCAGCTGAAAGGGCGGAATCGGTCCCGCCGCAGTCGAAAGCAGCGCCAGGAACGACCATGTCAGAATGGCCGAGAAGCCGATCAGGGTCGGGATTGTTTTCTCCATGTGGCTTCCGATCTTCGAGACGCGATTACTCGCATGACGACAGCGATGGAAATTGCCGCCCAAGGCCACGCCCTGTCGGAAATGCGACCTGTTTGCCCCCGCAATGAAAAACCCCGTCCCATTTCCCGGAACGGGGCTTCAATGCGAAACGATGGCCGACGAGAAGCTTACGTGTTCATCGAATCGAAGAAATCGGCGTTGGTCTTGGTCTGCTTCAGCTTGTCGATCAGGAACTCGATCGCATCCGTGGTTCCCATCGGAGCCAGGATGCGGCGCAGGACGAAGATCTTCTGCAGATCCTGCTTGGAGACCAGCAGGTCTTCCTTGCGGGTGCCAGACTTCAAAATGTCCATGGCCGGGTAGATGCGCTTGTCGGCGACCTTGCGGTCGAGCTGGATTTCGCAGTTGCCGGTGCCCTTGAACTCTTCGAAGATGACTTCGTCCATGCGGCTGCCGGTGTCGATCAGCGCGGTGGCGATGATGGTCAGCGAGCCGCCTTCCTCGATGTTGCGGGCCGCGCCGAAGAAGCGCTTTGGCCGCTGCAGCGCGTTGGCGTCGACACCGCCGGTCAGCACCTTGCCGGAGGACGGCACGACGGTGTTGTAGGCACGGCCGAGGCGGGTGATCGAATCGAGCAGAATAACGACGTCGCGGCCATGCTCGACCAGGCGCTTGGCCTTTTCGATGACCATTTCGGCGACCTGGACGTGGCGCACCGCCGGTTCGTCAAAGGTCGAGGACACGACCTCGCCCTTCACCGAACGCTGCATGTCGGTCACTTCTTCTGGCCGTTCGTCGATCAGAAGTACGATCAGATAGCATTCCGGATGATTGGCCGTGATCGAGTGGGCAATATTCTGCATCAGCACCGTTTTGCCGGTACGCGGCTGCGCGTTGATGAGCGCGCGCTGTCCCTTGCCGATCGGCGCCACCAGGTCGATCACGCGCGACGAGATGTCCTTGCCGGTCGAATTGTCGATCTCCATCTTCAGCCGCTTGGTCGGATAGAGCGGCGTCAGATTGTCGAAATGGATCTTGTGACGGATCTTTTCGGGATCGTCGAAATTGATCGTGTTGACCTTGAGAAGGGCGAAATAGCGCTCGCCCTCTTTTGGGCTGCGGATCGGCCCTTCGACGGTATCGCCGGTCTTCAAGGAGAAGCGGCGGATCTGCGAGGGCGAGATGTAGATATCGTCGGGACCCGGCAGATAATTGGCGTTGGCTGAGCGCAGGAAGCCGAAACCGTCCTGCAGCAACTCGACCACACCATCGCCGATGATCTCGACGTCCTGGGCGGCCAGTTTCTTCAGGATGGCAAACATCAGTTCCTGCTTGCGCATGACGCTGGCGTTTTCCACTTCGAGCGATTCGGCATAGGCGATCAGCTCTGGCGGCTTCTTGTTCTTGAACTCTGCGAGTTTCATTTCTTGCATAGACGGACTCTGAATCTGCTTTGGGGAAAATATATCGGCTGGATGCGATAAATGCCGGGCGCGGCCGAAAGCAATCAAGGGCGGCGCATGACGGGAAGGAAGACCCGTCTTTTATCGTCGGTCGGGGGAAAGAGCAAGCTGCGTTTTGTCGACCGAAATGGGCCTAGAACGGCTTGACGACAACCAGGATGACGATGGCGATCATCAGCAATGTGGGGATCTCGTTGACGATTCGCCAGTGCCGCGCCGGTTTTTCATTGCGGTCCTCGGCGAATTTCCTGACAGCACCGGCCAGATAGCCATGCACGCCCGACAGCAACAGCACCAAGCCTATCTTGGCGTGCAGCCAGCCGCCGTGAAAGCCAAACACTTTCCAGGCAAGCCAAAGCCCGAACACCCAGGTGACGATCATCGCCGGATTGATGATGCCGCGCAGCAGACGCCGCTCCATCACCTTGAAGGTCTCCGATTGGACGGACCCCTTCTCTGCGTCGGCGTGGTAGACCAGCAATCGCGGCAGATAGAGCATGCCGGCCATCCAGGAGATGACGGCCAGGATATGGATTGCCTTCGCCCAGGGATAGAAACCCTCAGGCGCAAAGAAAAACAAAAGTGCGGTGAGAACAACCAGCACTCCGATGCCGATGGTCATGCGCATCATCGCCCCACGAGTGCCGTTGCCGCCGGTATTGTCTGATTGAGCCATCAGCGTGTCGCGCTCCGCACCTGCTTCACCATCGCCTCGACATGCGCCACCGGTGTCTCCGGCGTGATGCCATGGCCGAGATTGAAGATCAGCGGTCCGTCGCCCAGCGCCTTGAGGATCGCATCGACGCCGTCCGACAGGGCTTTGCCGCCGGCCACCAGGCGCAAGGGATCGAGATTGCCCTGGACCGCACCCGAGCGCTGCAGTTCGTTCGCCGCCGACAGGGGCACGGTCCAGTCGATCCCCAGCCCCGTCACCCCGGTCTTCTCACGATAGGTCTCGTAGCGGGCGCCGGCGCCCTTGGGAAAGCCTATGATCGGAACATTGGGTTGAACGGCGCGAACTTGCCTGACGATCTCCGCCACCGGCTGCACGCAGAACTGCTCGAAAGACGCGTCGTCGAGCACGCCGGACCAGGAATCAAAAATCTGCACCACGTCGGCACCGGCTTCGATCTGGCGGATCAAATAGGCCGCGGAGTGATCGGCGAGCACTTTCAGGAGCCGTTTAAAGGCTTGCGGCTCACGATAGGCAAACAGCCGCGCCGGCGCCTGGTCGGGCGTGCCGTGCCCGGCGATCATGTAGGTCGCCACCGTCCACGGCGCGCCGCAGAAGCCGATCAGCGTGGTCTCGTGAGGCAATCTTGCACGCAGCCGGCGAACCGTCTCGTAGACCGGTTCGAGATTCACGTGAAACGTTTCGCCGTTGATAGCTGAAATCTCAGCTGCAGTGATTGGCGTCAGCAGCGGCCCGCGGCCCTCCTCGAAGCGGACATCGCGCCCCAGCGCATACGGCACGACCAGAATGTCCGAGAACAGGATCGAGGCATCGAAGCCGAAGCGCTCGATCGGCTGCAGCGTCACTTCGACAGCCAGATCAGGATTGTAGCAAAGATCGAGAAAGGACCCGGCGCGCTTTCTGGTCTCGCGGTACTCCGGCAAATAGCGCCCAGCCTGGCGCATCATCCAGAGTGGCGGCGGAAATGCTGCCTCGCCTCTCAGCACGTCCAGCACGATGCGGTTTTCGGGCATTGAGCGCTCTCTTCCCTGCCTTCTCTATAATTAAATAGTCTATTTCTAGAATCTTCTGATTCTAAGAGTCTGTTGGTATCGGTGGTTGTCACCTGTCCCGCTTTGCCCTGGAAAAGGCCAGCCAGCATTTTGTCGCGTGTTTCTTCCGCGGGATTGTCAAAGAGTGTGGATGACCAGGATTCCATCACTGGAGTCAATGGTTTGGCGTAGCCGCTGAAAAACCGCCTCTGTGGATGAAGCGCTGGCAAAAACGCCCGTCCCCAGATTTGTCCCCAGCCGCACAGTGAAGCTGACAGCGCATCGAATTGTGGACAACTGGCCTTCTGATACAGTCGCCTCCAGCCGGTCGCCTTTGCGGCCCCGGTTTATCCACACAAGCCCACAGCCTGAGGCGCCCCCTGTGAACAAACCCCAGAGCTTCTTTCATCTGCACCTGATTTCCGACGCCACCGGCGAGACGCTGCTGGCGGCCGGCCGAGCCGCCTCGGCGCAATACAAGGATGCGCGCGCCATCGAGCATATCTATCCGCTCATCCGCACCGAAAAGCAGGTGGCGAAAGTCTTCGAGGACATAGAGGAGGAACCGGGCATCATCCTCTACACCGTCGTCGACCAGAAGCTGGCGCGCGGCATTGACGAGCGCTGCGCCACCATGGGGCTGCCCTGTGTTTCGGTGCTGGAGCCGGTCCTCACCGTCTTCCAGTCCTATCTCGGCACGCCGGCCGGCCGCCGCGTCGGCGCCCAGCATGTGCTCGACGCCGATTATTTCCACCGTATCGACGCACTCAATTTCACCATGGAGCATGATGACGGCCAGCTGCCGCTCAATATGGACGACGCGGATGTGGTGCTGATCGGCATTTCCAGGACATCGAAGACGCCGACCAGCATCTATCTCGCCAACCGCGGTATCAAGACCGCCAACATCCCGATCGTGCTCGGCGTGCCGGTGCCCGAAAGCCTGGTCGCTGCCACCAAGCCGCTGATCGTCGGGCTGATCGCCACCGCCGAACGCATCTCGCATGTCCGGCAGAACCGCGTGCTCGGCAACAGCAGCACCTACGAAGCGACCGATTATGTCGACCGTGCCTCGATCGCCGAAGAGCTCGCCTATGCCCGCCAGATCTGCACCCGCCACAATTGGCCGATGATAGACGTCAGCCGCCGCTCGATCGAAGAGACCGCGGCAGCCATTGTTGCCCTGCGGGGGAAGAATAGATGATGGGATGGCAACGCGACCTCCTGCCCCAATCAACCACTATCGACCAGGCCCAGAACCCATGACCGAAAAAATCATCCTCGCCTCCGGCAGCCCGTTCCGCAAAGCAATGCTCATCAATGCCGGGCTCGGCATCGAAGCGCTGCCTGCCGATGTCGACGAGCGTGCGCTCGAGGCGCCGTTGCAGGACAGCGGTGTGTCGCCGGAAGATGTCGCCCTGATACTCGCCGAAGCCAAGGCGACCGAGGTCAGCGAACGCAGACCGGGCGCCCTGGTGCTCGGCTGCGACCAGACTTTGTCACTGGGAGATGAAGTGTTCCACAAGCCGGCCGACATGGAAGGCGCCCGCCGCCATCTGTTGGCGCTGTCAGGCAAGACGCATCAGCTGAACAGCGCCGCCGTGCTCTGCCGCAACGGCAAGGTGCTGTGGCGCCATGTCGGCATCGCCAGCCTTACCATGCGCAAGCTCGATCCGGCCTTCGTCGGCCGGCACCTGGCCCGCGTCGGCGCCAAGGCGTTGTCGAGCGTCGGCGCCTACCAGATCGAGGGCGAAGGCATCCAGCTGTTCGAAAAGATCGAAGGCGATTATTTCACCATTGTCGGCCTGCCGCTGTTACCGGTGCTGGCGGAATTGCGTGCGCTCGGAGCCATCGATGGTTGAGAAAAAAGCTTTCGTCACCGGCCATCCGATCGCGCATTCGCGCTCGCCGAAGATCCACGGCTATTGGCTGAACACATACGGCATCGACGGCAGCTATCATGCGATCGATGTCGCGCCGGCCGATTTTCCCGAGTTCCTCTCTTCCCTCCAGGCCAATGGCTATCAGGGCGGCAACGTCACCATCCCGCACAAGGAAGTCGCCTTCGCCCGGGTCGAGCGCCGCGACGAGGCGGCGGAGATGATCGGCGCGGTCAACATGCTGTGGCTGGACGACGGCGTGCTGTGGGGCGGCAATTCGGACTGGATCGGCTTTGCCGGCAACCTCGACGAGCATGCCCCGGGTTGGGACAGGAATAGTCCGGCCGTGGTGCTCGGCGCCGGTGGCGCGTCGCGCGCGGTCATCCACGCGCTTAAAGTGCGCGGCATCAACGATATCCGCATCGTCAACCGCACCTTGGCGCGGGCGCAGGAACTCGCCGGCCGCTTCGGCGCCGGCGTCTCGGCGCATGGCGCGGTCGGCGACTTGCTTGGCGATGCCGGCTTGCTGATCAACACCACGGCGCTCGGCATGCACGGCGATGAGACGCTGGCCGCCGATCCGGCCTGCCTGCCAGCTCACGCCATCGTCGCCGACATCGTCTATGTGCCGCTGGAAACACCGCTGCTTGCCGCTGCTCGCGCGAGAAATTTGAAGACGGTCGACGGGCTCGGCATGCTGTTGCACCAGGCTGTGCCCGGATTCGAACGCTGGTTCGGCAAGAGGCCGGAGATCACTGCCGAACTGCGGCAGATGATCGTCGCCGACATCCTCGCCAAACGAAAGGTCGCAAATGATGGGCGCCAAATGATGATCGTGCTTGGCCTCACCGGATCGATCGGCATGGGCAAGTCGACGACGGCGAAGATGTTCGTCGACGCCGGCGTGCCGGTGCATGATTCCGACGAGACCGTGCATCGCCTCTATGCCGGCAAGGCAGCACCTCTCGTCGAAGCGGCCTTTCCCGGCACAACCGTGTCCGGCGTGGTCGACCGTACAAAACTGGGTGCACGGGTGATCGGCAACGCCGCCGCGCTGAAGACATTGGAGGCGATCGTTCATCCGCTGGTGCGGGCCGATGCCGACGCCTTTCTGGCAAGGCACCGCGCCGCCGCCGCGCCGCTCGTTGTGCTCGACATTCCGCTGCTGTTCGAAACCGGCGGCCGCAACCGTGTCGACAAGGTCGTCGTCGTCACCGCGCCGGCCGATATCCAGCGCGCCCGTGTGCTGGCGCGTCCTGACATGAGCGAGGAAAAGCTGGCGGCCATCCTGGCCAAGCAGGTGCCCGATGCCGAAAAACGCCGGCAGGCCGATTTCGTCATCGACACCGGTGAAGGCATGGACGCCGCCCGCACCGCGGTCGGCGCGATCATTGCCGAGCTCTCAGGGCGCTGAACTCGCCTGCTAACTCCTGGGGGATAAGTCGCGCCCATCAGGCTCCTGACGGCAGGCTGTCGGCATTGCCCATTGCCATTTTGTTCCGCTCCATGGTTCTACTCCTCCAGGATTGGGTTGATTCTATGCGTGAGATCATTTTCGATACCGAAACCACCGGACTCGACATGCGCGACGACCGCATCATCGAGCTTGGCGGCGTCGAGCTGGTCAACCGCTTCCCGACCGGCCGCACCTTCCACAAATTCATCAATCCGCAGGGGCGCGCCGTCCATGTCGAGGCGCAAGCCGTGCACGGCATCAGCGCCGCCGACCTCGTCGGCAAGCCGACCTTTGCCGAAATCGCCGAGGAATGGCTCGCCTTCACCGACGGCGCCAAGCTCGTCGCCCACAACGCCAATTTCGACATCGGCTTCCTCAACACGGAATTCGGGCGGCTCGGCCAGCCGGCCATAGACACCGGGCGCGTCGTCGACACGCTGGCGCTGGCGCGGCGCAAGCATCCGATGGGCCCCAATTCGCTCGACGCGCTCTGCCGCCGCTACGGCATCGACAACGGCCACCGCACCAAGCACGGCGCGCTGCTCGATTCCGAGCTCCTGGCCGAAGTCTACATCGAACTCATCGGCGGCAAGCAGGCCGCACTTGTCCTCGACGCGGTCGTGGTGCAGCTCAACAGCAATGGCGACGTTGCCGACATCGACATCTCGATCGCCGCCAGGCCAATCGCCCTGCCGCCGCGCCTGACCGAGGGCGAGCGAGCGGCGCATGCGGGGCTGGTGGCGACGCTGGGCGAAAAGGCGCTGTGGCTGAAGGTGGCGGCGGGGTGAACGGATCGCGGAGGTAGCGTTCCGTCACACCCCTCTCTGGCCTGCCGGCCATCTCCCCCTCAAGGGGGGAGATCAGCAGCTTCGCCGCTCCAGCCCATTCCTGCAACGTCTAAAGTTGGCGAAGGTCGCGATGACGGCCAATCTCCCCCCTTGAGGGGGAGATGCCTGGCAAGGCAGAGGGGGGTGCTGTCCCGCCAGCATCTCAGTATACAAAAGCCCGGCACGAAGCCGGGCTTTCAACTTATGCGCGTGACGCTTGCCTTCAGCTCACCTTGACCTTCGATGCCGCCTGGTCCTCGGCCAGCTTCTGCTGGAACATCTGGGCGAAATCGATCGGGTCGAGCATCAGGGGCGGGAAGCCGCCATTGCGGGTGGCTTCGGCGATGATCTGGCGGGCGAACGGGAACAAAAGCCGCGGGCATTCGATGAACAGGATCGGCAGCATGTGCTCCTGCGGGAAGCCGGCGATGGCGAAGACGCCGCCATAGACAAGTTCGACATTGAACAGCACTTCCTGGTCGAAGGACGCCTTGGCGTTCAAGGTCAGATTGACGTCGAACTGCTTGTCGGAGAGCGGGTTGGCGTTGACATTGACGTTGATCGCGATGCCGGGGGCCTTGTCGCGGCCGCGCAGCGAGTTCGGCGCGCCGGGGCTTTCGAAGGACAGGTCCTTCACATACTGGGCAAGCACGTTGAGCGACGGCTGCGCCGTTTCGCCGTTGCCGTTGGCGGCGCCGACCGGCGCGTCATCTTTGCTGGCCATGAGCCTTGTTCCTTTTGCCTGGACAGCAGCGCTGACCGAATTGAAATCGGGCGTTGGCTAGCATGGTCGGCAAGACAAGACAAGGTTTGCCGCCTTCAGGCAGGAAAGGGTCAATAGTCAGTCGTCCTCAAGGCGACGCTCAGTCGTCCTTCAGGCGGCGCCACGGCGAGTTATGGTCGGGACCGCGGTTGAAATCGTCCTCGCGCGAATAGTCGCCGTCGTCGAGGTCGATGACCTTGTCGCGCGACCTGCCGCGAAAACCGCCGGCGGTGAAATCGGTCGCGACGACGATGCGGCCCTTGAGCCTGCGCCAGGCAAGGTCGCGCACCGGCGGCAGGAACAGCAGCAGGCCGATAATATCGGTGATGAAGCCGGGGATAATCAACAGGATCGCGGCGACCACGATCATGGCGCCATGCGCGAGCTGGCGGCTGGGGTCGCCGCCGCCGGCCATCTCGGCGCGGACCCGCGCCATGACGCCAAAACCCTGGTGCCGGAGCAGAAGCACGCCGGCAATGCCTGAAGCCAGCACCAGGCCGACCGTCGCCAGCGCCCCGACCTCGCGGCCGACAATGACGAAACCGACGATTTCCAGCAGCGGCAGCGCAAGCAGGAACAGAGGAAGGAAGGAAATGCGCAAATCTTGACCGATCGTTTCCATGTTTGCCGGGCGGCGCATAATCGCCGCTGGCACTGAGGCCGTTAGATAGGTATGCCTGCCTTTGATTTGAATGATTGCGCCATGCGTTCTATATGCTTTGCATGTTTAACGCCATGCGACCGCCGCCCGATTGGCTGGCGGTCCCGGCCAGGTCAGGGATTGATTGGCGAAAGATATGGGATTCTTCGACTTCGGCACCATTTTCTTTCTGATTGCGGCGGTGGTGATCTTTTTCCAGCTGCGCAACGTGCTTGGCCGCCGCACGGGCAGCGAGCGCCCGCCCTTCGATCCGTACACGGCCAGCCGCACCGAGAAGGACGCGACCCAGAAGCCCGAAAATGTGGTTTCGCTGCCACGCAAGCGCATGCCGGGCGAGACGGCTGCCGAGACCTACGCGGCCATCGATGCCTTCGCCAAGCCCGACACCGACCTCAACAAGGGCCTGCGCGCGATCAAGGACAATGATCCCTCCTTCGACCCCAAAGTCTTCGTCGACGGCGCCAAGATGGCTTATGAGATGATCGTCATGGCCTATGCCGATGGCGACCGCAAAACGCTGAAGAACCTGTTGTCGCGCGAGGTTTTTGACGGCTTCGTTGCCGCGATTGGCGACCGCGAGGCGAAAGCCGAAAAGATCCAGTCCTCCTTCGTCGGCATCGACAAGGCCGACATCGTATCGGCCGAGATGAAGGGCGGCGAGGCCCACATCACGCTGCGCATCGTGAGCGAACTGATTTCGGCGACCCGCGACAAGGCGGGTGCCGTCATCGATGGCGATCCCGAGACGGTGGCCGAGGTCAAGGATGTCTGGACCTTCGCCCGCGACACACGCTCGCGCGATCCGAACTGGAAGCTGGTCGCCACCGAGGAAGAAGACTGAGCCTATGCATGTCGCCCGGTGCGGGCAGCTTTTTTGGGATAGCGACATGCAGGCAAACATGGGCAGTGGCGAGGCTGAGGTGTCGCTCTCGCCGCTTTTCGTGGAAAAGTCCTTCGATGATCTTCCCGGTTGGAATTCCGATGACCATCTGCCCGCTTTCGAAGCCTTCCGCCGTTCGGCCTTTCATGTCCTGAACAAGCCCTACCGCACCGGTTCGTTGGGCGTCCGGTTCAACGCGTTTGCCGGCGCTTATGACGAGGCGCGCACCGTTTCGCCGGCGAATCGGTCGGCGGCCAAGGCTTTTTTCGAGCGCCATTTCGCGCCAGTCCAGATTCGATCCGAAAACCTCGGCCTGGTCACCGGCTTCTACGAGCCCGAGGCCGAGGCCTCACCAGTGCGCACGGATGAATTCACGGTGCCGCTGCTGGCGCGGCCTTCCGATCTCGTCGACATCGATGATGCCAACCGTCCTCGAGGGATGGACGACTATCTCGCCTTCGCCCGCGATGCGCCGCAGGGCCTGGTGGAGTATTTCGACCGCAGTGAGATCGAGAGAGGCGCGCTGGCCGGCCAAGGCCTGGAAATCGCCTGGCTTGCCGACAAGGTCGACGTCTTCTTCATCCATGTGCAAGGTGCGGCCAGGCTGAAGATGACCGACGGCCGGCTTTGCCGCGTCTCCTACGCCGCCAAATCCGGCCAACGTTTCAGCGGTCCGGGGAAGATTCTCGCCGAACTCGGCGAAATCCCACTGGAAAAAGTGACGATGCAGTCTATCCGCGCCTGGTTCAGGGCGCATCCGGATCGCGTCGACGAGATCCTCTGGCAGAACCGCTCCTACATCTTCTTTCGCGAAGCCGATGTCGACGATGCCGCATCCGGTCCAATCGCCGCCGCCAAGGTGCCGTTGACGCCGGGCCGTTCGCTCGCGGTCGACCGGCTGCTGCACACATTCGGTACCCCCTTCTACATCGACGCTCCGTCGCTGACCGCCTTCGACGGAAAACCGTTCCGGCGGCTGATGATTGCGCAGGACACCGGCTCGGCCATCATCGGACCGGCGCGGGGCGATCTGTTCGCCGGCTCCGGCGATGCGGCCGGCGAGATCGCCGGCGTCGTTCGCAATGCGGCCGATTTCTATGCCTTGGTTCCACGCGCTCTCGTTTCGGAATCGAATCGATGAGCAAGCGCCCCGATAAACTCAACGAAGACGATCGGGTGCTGTGGAACCTGGTGGCGCGTACCGCCCGACCGCTGAAGGGCCGGACCGCGGTCGAGATTCCCGACATCGTCGTAGACCCTAAGCCGGCACAGACGCCGGTCGCTGTCGGTCCGGTCCTTGCCGCCAAGCCGAAGGCGCAGCATGTATCGCACGCGCTGGACGAGCCGACATTGGACAAGCTGAAGAAGGGCCGGCTGCCGATCGAAGGCCGCGTCGATCTGCATGGCATGACCCAGGACGAGGCCTATTCGCTGCTGTTTTCGTTCCTGCACCGGGCCCATGCCGGCGGGGTCCGCTATGTCCTCGTCATTACGGGAAAAGGGTCGTCGTCGGGCGGCGACGGCGTCTTGCGGCGCGCCGTGCCTGCCTGGTTGTCGACGCCTGCCTTTCGGCCGCTGGTCTCCAGCCACGATCACGCCGCCCGCAACCACGGCGGTTCGGGCGCGCTCTACGTTCGGCTCAGGCGAACCCGCTGATGACGCCGTTCGGCGAAAAACTGCGGGCGCTTCGAGCCGAGCGCGGCTTGCGCCAGAAGGACATGGCGCAGGCGATCGGAGTCAGCGCCGCCTATCTGTCGGCGCTGGAACATGGCCGCCGCGGCGCGCCGACCTGGACGCTGATCCAGAAGATCATCGGCTATTTCAACGTCATCTGGGACGATGCCGAAGAGCTGGCGCGTCTGGCCGAGGCCTCACATCCGCGGGTGAGACTCGATACGTCCGGCCTCAGTCCTGCTGCCACCGAGTTGGCCAATCTGTTGGCCGAAAACATCGAGAAGCTGGACGAAGCCGAGCTTGCCCGCATCACCGGCTCGATCCGGGCGGCACTGGAGCGGCGTAAGTAGGGCGGCGCCAAGGCCACGAATGCTCATCAATAGCGCCGGCATTTCATCCTGAAGGCGATGCCCGCCGGCCGTTAGCCAGCGGGCATATAGCGAGATTACTTCGCGCCGGCCTGGCCGCCACGGCCGCCAGTGCTGTCATGATCGCCGCCGCGACCGCCACCCAGGCAGTCCGAGGTGAGATCGCAACAGCGATTGCCCCACTGGTTGTTCTTGGCGCAGCCGGTCTGGTCGGCCATAGCGGATCCGGCCAGGGACGACACCGCGATGGCGGCGAGGAAAGCATTACGCAGGAAAGCAGTCATTTGAAGTCTCCATGGTTGGGTTTCTGTTTACGGCTGTGTGTCGCCGCTGGAGACGGTTTGGTTCACGCAGGTAGCGAAATTTTTTGAGGAGGCGTTTCGAGAGATAAGATTTCGAGGGCAGCGCTGCCCTCATCCGGCTGCCGGCGACTATTTTGCAACGTGGACGATTGGCGAAATCACCGATGGCATCTTTCTCACAGTCACTATACGGGGAGAAATGCCCGGTAGGGCAATGAGGGGCAGCGCCGACTTGCGGTTATCTCGTGAAAGTTATTAGCCGCGGGCTTCCGACGAAGCTGTTCGCAGCGACGCGCTCATATGCATCGTCCTTATTTACTGGACTGCGCCGACCAGCACCTGCTGGCCGCCGCGGATCGAGACCCAGCGGCCGGTGTTGTCGATGGCCTGCCGCTTGAGGAAGCGATAGCCGGTGGCGTCCCAGATCTTCACCTTGTCGGTCAGATTGTCGAGGACGTAGTCGCCCTTGTCGGTGCGCACGGTCAGCACGGCATGGCCTTCGCCGTCCGGCTTGCGCACGACGGTGATCAAGAGATCGGCCAGCGACACGCCAGAGCGCGAGAGCTGGCGGCGCTTTTCCAGCACATAGTCTTCGCAATCGCCGACGCCCTTGTCGGGATAGGCCCAGACCTCGTCCTTGCCATAGATGTCGTAGTCGCTCATCGGCTTGACGGCGGCGTTGACCCTTGACGTCACGTTGATCAGCTTGCGCATGAAGGCGTCGGTCATCGCGGCGGGGTTGAGGTTGCTCGGCCGGATCGAGCATTCGCCGGGCTGGGTTTTACAGAAATCATAGTGGCCGATCGGCTGCGAGGTCATGCCGCCCGTCGCCATGGCGCCGCCTGCAAGTGCCGGCACTGCCCAGCACGCAGAGATCGCCAGCCCTGCTGCCGCCCACAAGCGCAGCGTCCGTGCTATCGGTGAGGAAGTCATTGTCCCCGTTCGCCCTTGTTGTTAACGAAAGGTTAAAGGGGATTTACACTCCGTGTCAATTATCGGGGGAGCCAGATTCTTCGGCATGGTTACCCGCGCCCGCCCAACAGCGTCTATTGTGCAACAGAACGCCTGTGGCGCGCAAAATCGCCCCGCTTTTGCGGGCAATGCACGCTGCAGCCGGATCGAGCCTCAGCCTTTGGCGGAGCGGACCAGCTTGGGTTTCACCGCTACGCGTGTTTGGTGGCCGTAGCTTGTGATGAAATCGACGATGCGCGGCACGATTTCCGAGCGGAATCGCGACCCGTTGAAGACGCCGTAATGGCCGACGGCCGGCTGCATGTAATGCGCATGCCGGTCAGCCGGGATGTTGGGGCAGAGATCGTGGGCGGCCTGGGTCTGGCCGAGACCGGAAATGTCGTCGTTCTCGCCTTCGACCGTGAACAGCGCGACATTGCGGATCGCCTTGGTGTCGACCACCTCGCCGCGATGCGTCATCTCGCCCTTGGGCAGCGCATGGCGCACGAACACCGTGTCGACGGTCTGCAGATAGAATTCCGCCGTCAGGTCCATCACCGCCAGATATTCGTCGTAGAAATCGCGGTGCTTCTCGGCATTGTCGCCGTCATGCTTGACCAGGTGCATGAAGAAGTCCTTGTGGGCGGTGATGTGGCGGTCGAGGTTCATGCTCATGAAGCCCGACAGCTGCAGGAAGCCCGGATAGACTTCGCGGCCGAAGCCCGGCACCGGCCAGGGCGCGTGCATGATGACGTTGTCGCGGAACCAGTAGATGCCCTTTTCCTTGGCCAGCAGATTGACCGCGGTCGGATTGCGGCGGGTGTCGATCGGCCCGCCCATCAAAGTCATGGTCGAGGGCACGAAGGGATCGCCGCGCTTTTCCATCAGCGCCACCGCCGCCAGCACCGGCACCGAAGGCTGGCACACCGCCATCACATGGGTGTCCGGCCCCAGCGCATGCAGCATGTCGATGATGTAGTCGATATAATCGTCGAGGTCGAAATGGCCGTCGGTCACCGGCACCATGCGGGCATCGACCCAGTCGGTGATGTGCACGTCGGCATAGGGCAGCATCGCCTCGACCGTGCCGCGCAGCAGCGTCGCATAATGGCCCGACATCGGCGCCACAATGAGAAGCTTGGGGTCGGCCTTGCGCCCGGCGGGCACCGACCGCTCGAAGCGGGTGAGATTGCAGAACGGCCGCGACCACACGGTCTTTTCGCTGACCTCGACGCTCTTCCAGTCGACCACGGTCTTGCTCAGGCCGAAATGCGGCTTGCTGTAGCGGCGCGTTGTGCGCTCGAACAGTTCGGCGGTGGCAGCGACCGAGCGGCCCCACGGCGTATGCGAAAACGGATTGAGCGGGTTGGTGTAGAACAGCCGCACTGCATCGGCATAAAGCCGCGCGGGCTGCAGGGCGGCATGGTTCATTTCATAGAGCTGGTAGAACATCAGGTACTCCGCAGCTGCCGTGACCGAAGGGACGACGGACAGCGCCGAGCCTTGAATGTCTCGCGCGGAGGTTAACAAGATATTGCTGCGATGCAATACGTCACGTGGCGTGACATATGCCAATCTTTCGTCCAAGGCCTTGAGAAACCGCGTTGGGCGGGTGCAGCCGGCTCAATGTGCACTGCAAAATGCAACGCTGTTGGACAACGAGGCAGGATGCGTCCGGCCCGATCGGGCCGGACTTGGACAGATCTAGACGCGCGCCATGCACACCGAGGTATGGCCGGAGCCGATGAAGCCGAGCTGGCCGGCGGCGCCCTTGGACAG
>NZ_JAMYPY010000039.1:0-24768 GCF_040320605.1 Mesorhizobium sp. M0659 | reverse complement strand
GCTTACGGTGTCGATCTCATCACGGCGCACATCAAACTTGCGATCGGCCACGAATGCGATTTGCGTAGAAGGCATTCTTACATTGCAGGCGCGCGGTTCCTCGTTGCTGATCGCGATGGCACCCTCGATCGGATCAGCGGGGACAGTCGGGCGGCTGCAGTACCAGGCGTCGCCGAGGCCAAATTCTATGTTGCACTCAAGACGCCGATCGTCAGGAAGGGTGACTGGCGAGACTGCATCGGACATGTCGTCGCCGCTTCCCCCAGCGTTGCTCAGACCGAGGCGATACTTCAACGTGCCGTCGACTTGATCGATTGGTCGATCACACCATTTTCAGCCCTTGGCCAATAGAAGGAATCTGCGGTTGCTATCTGTTCCACCTGGCCCAGGTGACACCAGGCAAGAGCTGATCATCGCCGAACATCGGTTCCGTTGAGAGCATGACAGAGACGTGCGGCGCGCAAGACGGCTGAATCCGAGACGACAAACTGAGTCATGTTTGGCATGGAGTTCGTTTCCCGAGCTTCGTCGTAGCACCCAAGTCAGAAGTAAAGGGATCGAAGTTTCATGAAAGACACCAGGAGCACGAATCCCCTCGCCGGCGAGCAGCTCGGTAACCTTGATTTACGTCTTATGCTCCTGTTCGACAACTCAGTGTTTCATGCATGTACTGCCGCAAAGCGCGAATATCGTCATCGCTGTGAATAAACGCCGAAAATTTGTCCCCCAAGCTGAGCCGCCATCAACTTAACGAATCTATTTAGAAATTCAATTCTGGAGGGGCATCTCATGGACAAATCAGGCTCCGTCTACTTTTCAGTTGTGAGGGCAAATCAACGTGTTGGGTTTGGCAGGTTCGAACAGCACTTTGGCGCAGTCATGCCGATTCTGTTGAGGAAGTCGGCGACGGGACTGTCGCTAGGCGATGCTAGTAGGGTGGGGAGCGAGCGCAGCATTCTTTATGCCGGTCTAGCTTTTGGCATCGATGGCGAGTTCCGGAGGTTCTTGGGACCGAGCGGTGGCTGTGCGAGGTGGAACTCGTCACGGGCACCGCTCGGTCCTCAGAAGCTCGCGGCCCCTCGGAGCATATTCCGCTGAAGCAATCTAGGATAACAGCCATGAGCTCACTGAATATCAACGATCAAGAGCACGAGGTTGACGTTGACCCCGAAACCCCAATCCTTTGGGTCCTGCGTGATACGCTAGGAATGAGCGGTACTAAGTTCGGCTGCGGCGCAGCCCTCTGCGGCGCTTGTACGGTGCATCTAGATGGCGAGGCCATCCGCTCATGCAGCACACCAATCTCCGCCGTTAAAAGCCGCAAGATCACCACGATCAAAAAAACGACCGATGGCACTGACCGCGTCGGCGCGGCCGTCCAGGCTGCATGGATCAAGCACGACGTGGCGCAGTGCGGTTATTGTCAGAGCGGCCAGATCATGAGCGCGACGGCCTTTCTCGCCTCGCTCTTCCTTGGAGCGCTGCCGCCGCCGAAGAGATCGACTCCGCCATGGCCGGGAACATCTGTCGTTGTGGAACCTATGCTCGTATCCGCGCCGCAATAGCCGACGCCGCCAGTACACTCGTACGAAGGAGGCGCCGCGTGTTGCCCAACACCTTCGAATCCAGGGACCTACCACGTGCGCTGCAACACATGCTGGAGAGGGGTCAATCAAAAGTTGCTCGAGGGTTGCCCCGCCGAAGCTTTCTAAAGTTGACTGGGACCCTCGGGCTGACAATCGGCGTTTTTCCGCAACTCGCCCCCGCGCAGTCCACCGATGCGGCTGAGACGGCCCGCAACCTCGAACCTACGGAACAGCCGGCCGCCTTTGTGCAGATCGCGCCCAATGGCGAGGTCATCGTAACCGTCAATCGGCTTGAGTTTGGCCAAGGTGTGCACACTGCGTTGCCGATGATCCTGGCCGAAGAACTGGATGCCGACTGGGCCTTGGTGCGCGGGCGGCTAGGCACCAACGACCCCGCCTATGCTGACCCAGTCTTTGGCATTCACATCACGAGCGGATCCAGCACGATCAAGAACAGCTTCATGCAGTATCGCGAGCTGGGCGCTCGAGCGCGGGCCATGTTGCTAGGTGCTGCGGCAGCGGATTGGAACGTGGATGTGTCCACATTGCGTACCGAGGCCGGAGTGGTTCTCGGCGCTGATGGCCGCAAACTGGGTTATGGCGAATTGGCCGATGCTGCGATGGGACAGCCCGTGCCCTCGCAAGTGAAGCTGAAGGATCCGAAGGACTTTCGTATCATCGGCCGCCCCACCGGGCGGCTCGACGCACGCGCCAAGAGCAGCGGACAACAGGACTTTGGGATCGATTTTCGGTTGCCCGGACAACTGACCGCCGTGGTCGCCCGCCCACCGGTCTTCGGCGCTCGCATCGCCTCTTTGGACGACAGCGCTGCGCGCATCGTCAAGGGTGTGAAGGCCGTCCTGCGCGTGCCGCTGGATCGTGGCGCAGAGGGCGTGGCCGTGGTCGCCGACGGCTATTGGCAGGCCACTCAGGGCCGCGATGCCCTTAAGATGGAGTGGGACACATCGACTGTCGAAAAGGTCGACAGCGAACAGCAACTCGCGCAATACCGCGAAATGGCCGCTCGCCCCGGTCCGCGCCAGTTCGATTCCGACATGGCGCCGTTGGAAATGGCGGCCCTGGAACTAGTAGCTGAGTTCGTGTTCCCGTATCTCGCCCACGCGGCGATGGAACCGCTGAACTGCACTGTTGCGCTTGCCGAGAGAGGGGCCGAATTGTGGGTTGGCAGCCAGAGCGCAGGATTGGATGCCGGAGCCGCGGCGGGCGTGTTGGGTCTGAAACCCGAGCAGGTTGTCCTGCACGTGCAGATGGCGGGCGGAGGTTTTGGCAGACGCCTCTCAAGCACGAGCGATACCGTGATCGAGGCCTGCGAAATCGCCAAGGCCGCTCGGGCCGCCGGTTTGAATGCGCCGGTGCGCACGCTCTGGAGCCGCGAGGACGATATGAGGGGCGGCTATTACCGTCCTATGCACCTGCACCGCGCTCGCATTGGTTTTGACGAAGAAGGCAATGTGCTGGCTTGGGATCACAGCATCGTCGGCCAGTCCGTACTTGCGGGCTCAGTGTTCGAGCAGCTCCAGGCGAAAAACGGCATCGACCCCACCGCGACCGAGGGCATGCGGGAACCCTATCCGCTCCCAATGCGCCTGGCGGTCCATCACCCCAAGGTCAACGTGCCCGTGCTTTGGTGGCGTAGCGTGGGCTCCACTCACACCGCTTTCGTCATGGAGACCCTACTCGACGAGATTGCCCGTAGGACCAACCAAGATCCTATAGCTTACCGCATGCGGCTCTTTGGAGACGACCACCTCCGCCACCGTGATGCATTGCAACTGGCCGTGGACAAGAGCGGCTACGGAAAGACGCAACTGCCTGAGGGACGAGCCTGGGGTGTAGCTGCGCACGAGTCCTTCGGTTCAGTGGTGGCCTATGTGGTCGAAGCCTCCGTCACCGCCGGCCGGCCTGTGCTGCACCGGGTCACCGCCGGCGTGCATTGCAATCTCGTGGTGAATCCTCGAACAGTTGAAGCCCAGGTGCAGGGCGCGGCAATGATGGGTCTGTCAATGTGCCTGGCAGGCTCTGCAATAACGCTCAAGGACGGCGTCGTCGAGCAGAGCAACTTTAGCGACTATACCGTGGCGCGCTTGACGGAGGTGCCGGAATTCGACATCCACATCGTGCCTAGCGGCGAACCGCCAACAGGCATGGGTGAGCCCGGCCTGCCACCATTGGCGCCGGCATTTGCCAATGCCATTGTACGGCTCACCGGCAAGCCGCTGCGCCAATTGCCCTTCAATCTGACGTAGTCCTTTTTGCGCCAAATCGCTTGTGCTCGCTGCTGTCGCTTTCCATTTAATTGGGTTAAGCCTCACTGTGTGTGGCGAGATATCCTGTGAGCTCAAAACTCATGAAGGATGATCATGCATTCGAAAAAGCACTGGGCTCCGGGCAGCGGGGTGAAGGTGTTGCGTGTTGCGCGAACGGGCAAGGACGGTTGGAACGTATATGCCTCGATACCGGAAAAGGGATCTGTCCGGGTTGTGGGATGCGATCACGCCGACGCCACGGTTGGCACCATAGACGCCTTCAGGACTACCCGGCGCACGGGGAAACAGTAACCGTCCAACTCCGCATCGGTCGCTGGCGATGCACATTTCATGACTGCAGCCGCAGCACCTTTTCCAATGAGGTTTCGGTTGCAGCTCCTCATGACCGTCGGACAGCGCGGACGGCGGAGATCGCCAGCCACTTGGGCCGTGCCACGGGAGGAAGGCCTGCCGAGCGTCTGACGCGGCGTCTCGGAATGATCGGCTGGAAGTAAGCGATGCACATCAGCACCAGGGCTTCGGACTGCGACAGCGCGGATTCCTGCGCCCCGAGACCCGGCGGCGGCCCGGATTGCATCGCCAAATCCCTTTTTCGTCCGATGCTGCCAGTCGCCGGCGACCGATACCAATTTCCTAGGGGGCGGCCGTGAAGCGCGTCGCGGATGTCGTTGATAATGATATCGATGTTGCTGCCTTTGCCGACGACGCGTGCGAGCACCTCGCGCGTCACCGGTTCGGCCGAGGCAAAGATCACCGCTTCGACCCGCCCATCCACTCGCGCTAGCGCAGCTCAGCCGGCAAATGCTCCAGTTCGGTATCAAGCAGCCGGTCGTCTGGCCGCGCTGGGCATCTTTTCTCCGGGCGCCGGATTGCTCAGCCATGGTCAAAGCCCGTCGCGCATTTCCTGTTTCGTGCATGGTCGTGGCCTGCGTGATCGTTGTCCCGCCTGCCGCAGTGGGAGCGAAGCGGTCGCATCGGTATTGACTTTAATTGACACATCCCGCGAACACTTGCAAAGCCGCATAGCGGTAGTCGCTGAGGGGCATGCCGCACCCAGTTTTTTCCTAGGGGCGAGGTCTGATCTATGGCGGCACTGGCAAAATTCAGACCAGTTGATTCCGGCCAACACGACAAGGATGAGCTCCCCGAAATCGCCCGTGACCGCTCTTTTCGATTCGGACGCTACACGCTCTCGTCGGGCATAGAGAGCGACGTCTATTTCAATATGAAGCCTACCATGATGGTGGCGCGCGGCGCGCAACTTGCCGCTCTTGAGTTCCTAAAGATCGTTGAGCAAACGAAAGCGGAGTACGTCGGCGGCCTTGAAATGGGCGCGGTCCCCGTAATCGGATCAATGGCGGCTGTCAGCTCGGTCATGAACAAACCGATAAACACGATCTTCGTTCGCAAGGCTCCAAAGGCCCACGGCACAAGGGACGTCATTGAAGGCCTTGGCCCCAAAGAAGATCTCAAGGGAAGAGTCGTCCTGATCGTTGACGACGTTGCCACAAGCGGCAACTCGATATTGAAGGCGATTGAAGAGGTTCGCCACGTCGGTGGCACTGTGCGTGACGCTGCTTGCCTCGTAGACCGCGAGGAGGGAGCTACCGCACTGCTAGCCCAACATGGCGTCGCCGATCTTGGCGGCGACCGCGGCGACCATCAGCGTGTGATTGGACTGCACGCCGCCGATGGAGACAAGCGTATCAGCATTTGACGCGATCGCGTCGGGGATGATGTATTCGAGCTTGCGGAGCTTGTTTCCGCCGAAGGCGAGACCGGGGTTGCAGTCCTCGCGTTTGGTATAGATTTCCACCTTGCCCCTCAGATGCTTGGAGAGGCGGTCGAGCTTCTCGATAGGCGTGGGTCTAGCGTTCGAACTTTCCCAGCATTTTCTCTCCGGCAACACGCGATGGAGCTGAATGAGTCATTCACGATTCATACTAGTTGCGTCGTTGATTTGACGTCATCTGCGTTATCCGGCGCCAGGATAGCCCCATCACCTATTCCAGCGCTTCGTTCGTCATTGAGAGTCTTGCAACCGCACGCCGGCATGCGAGAGACCACCCCAATGCGTATGGCATTCAAGAACTGTATCTTCTTGGTTAAATAAAATAACCCGGATTGCGGTCGCCATCGACCGTCTCAAGGACTAAAACCCATTCGATGTTTATTTGGTCCAAAGTCTGCGCCAGCTTGACCACTGACCTTGTCACCTCAAGGCAGCAGCAGCGATATGGCCAGCAATTGATCCCGCTGGGCCAACTCTGCGGATTGATTCGTCACCTCATCAAGGTCTGGCGGCTCAGACCCAACTTCCTTGCAACTGCCGAAATGCTCAGCCCGTTGGCCAGCTCGGCTAACGCAGCTAGACCGCCAGATCAGAAAGAGCACGCTTGCGAAATACGCCAGCTGAAGGAGCAGCGAACAAGCCAGCGTCGTGACGACTACTGTGCGGATAGAATGCGAAGCGAAGTAGACCGCCAGAGCGTTGCTGCACAGGATCAGCCCCAGGACGCGACAAAAGATTCTAAAGGCCAACGCCGTTCTCCTGGTTTGTCTCCTCAGATCATGCTCCGACCTGGTCGGCCGCAATATGGGTCTGGCAGTTCTTCGGGCAGACGCGGGCGCAGGCTCCGCAGCCAATGCATCGGCCGGGATGGTCGACGACCATAATCATGCGATTGAGCTCGCCATCGAAATCGTCGTCTTCGCCGTCGCAGGCGCCGAGGATTTCACCCGCGTCATTGACGCCGTAAAGATGCATCACCTCGCGCGAGCAGACTTTGAAACAGCGGCCGCAGCCGATGCAGGTCGCGCCGTCTATCGCCGTGAGATATTCCGGCATCCATCCGGAGTCGTCGCGGGTGGTGAATGTGCTCCTCATGGTACCTTCTTCATTGCAGCGAGCTCTCTCCTGGCACCATCCAACTCGGCAAAAACGGCCGACGCTCCCTCGGCAACTTCCTCTACCTCCGTCCATTTTCCTGGGAGATCATCTGCAAGGTCGCGCAATTTCATCTTGGCAACTGCCGCGCGCAGCTGAAGCTTTCGGACTTTCTTCCCCATCTCATCCAGCTTTGACATAGATCCTTCCTCGAAATCGGTTTCATCACGCCCGCGCCCCAGGTCGCGATAGGCTTCAGTGGCCGAGGTCGCATCGTCGACCAGTTTCGTACCGGCCTCCGCGAGTTGCCGGAACGTCTCGAAGCCGAACCGATGGACGTCTGGACAGAACGACGAGCTGCCCGACCGTGAAAAGCACGGGCCTCCGAAGGCCTTACGGTTTTCATCTCCACGATTGGCGATGTCACCGGGCGGAAACGCTCCGCAATCGCAAGCCCAACAGCGGTGTAAAACATATCGAGCCTCCACAGCACGTCCGGATCGGGATAGCCCATGCCACGGATCGCATGGCGCTTCTTTCTGGTCACGATGAAGTCGGCCAGCAGCGTGGCGTCCGATTTGCCTTCCCATAAGCAGTAGGACTCCTGAGCACGGATCAGCCGCACGAGGCATCTGACAAAAGGCATCGCGAGGGCCGCCTCGTCCTCGTTTACAGCAGGGCTAACCGCGGCATCAGACATTCGCCTTCTCCTCAATTTCAGTCCTCGTCCTCGATGGACGATTTCTGTTTTCTGGGACGCCTACTTCGGGCACACTTGCGCAGCCGCTGCATGGCTCGGCGCCGCTGATTCCACGCAATTGATGTCCCTCGGGCCGACCTTGAACACGTCCTCGACTGCGAAGTCTTCCACGCGAATTCGCGTCGAACATCGCTTCCAACGCAATGCGGGAGGCCATGAAGATTCGAGCCTCGATCCTGCTGCAAACGATCGACCAAGTGCTGCATGGACCTCCTTGCTGCGGTCACGCCAGGGAAATGGACGAAGTGGCCAGTAAGCCCTTTCGACATTACCGTTTTTTATCTTTCTTCCTCGGCCGACCGCGCTTTGGCACCTTCGGGAAACTGTTTTGCGCAGCGGCAAAGAGAGCGCCGCAACAAGCCTTGGCACCCCTGTAAAAATCCGGCAGATGCTGCTCTTTCAATTCGGCCGGGATAGGCTCCGGACCGTCCAGCGACGTCAGTGCCAGTTCGACCAACTCGATCGCGCGATCATTGTTGCCGTTCTCGTGATAGTACCGGGCGACCGCGGGATAAGATCGGAACTTGGGACTATCGCCTTGCGGGGGATTCAGCGCCAGGATGTGTTCGGACAGCTCCTTGCCCATCGCGAAGCGCTCAGCAGGGGGAAGGCGCGAATGGTCATTGGCCGGATGGAAAAGTTGGTCTAGCGCCGAAGACCCCATCCGCAACATCATCTTGCCCTCCAAAGCTGTTGCCAAAGGCTGCGTGACCTTATGGGCAAGCTTGTTCCCCTTTGGGACCGTGGCACGAGGGTTCAACGAAGGGAGAGCATCGCTCGTCTTGCGCATCTGCGTGCATTCAGCCTCCACTCAGTGTTGCTGAAACTTAATTCGCAAAGGTCGTGCCAACGAGCTCGGCGTGCAGTAAATGCTGATTATACTCAAAAAGCTTCCGGGGCGCTCAGATAGCCGGTTGTATTAGTCGCGACATGTTTTCTGCCATTGTCAGGTCTTGGACACTCATCACCCGCTTCGCGTCGGCAGAAGAGCCGCGGACGACTCAATATGCATTCGGGCCGAGGGACGAGGCCGATGGGCGTCGTCAGGCTCGTCATGATCCTCCGCTTCACGCCACCGGCTTGAGCGTCTTGCCGTTCCAGTCGCTCAGCGGAACGCCATTGCGATTGCAGGGGCCGCTCCCTCCGAGCATCGCCTCTGCCCTACCTCTTCCGCTTTACGCTTTCCTGGCTCGCAACGCCGGAGTTTCACGATGAAGCCGGTCATGTCCGGCTGCGGGTCGCGAATAACGCCAGATGACGATGATGATCGTGGCGAAGAGCCGGGATGTGTGCGGGCATGTGCCAGGCCGGTGAACTCTCCCGAATTCCTGCATTTTTTGTTCTATATCCCCGTGCACAGGTCCTACAGGGACCGCCTGGTGCCAAAGGTGAGCGTTGTGGGAATTGACCGGCCTCAAGGCCGCTCGGTCGCCACGCCGGTCGGGCCGGACCGATGAAGACTCCGAAGATGCGGCCGTCCTCATCACTAACCCGCCTGCCATTCCAGACCATGACAACGAGATCGACGCCAACGATTCCCGCCGACTCCGGCAGAGCACGACCGCCCAGACTTGAAGTTGAGGGTCTTGGCCACGGCACGGTCATCGCGTTGTTCAGCTCTCAGCCAGTAGTGAGGAGATCGGGGCACCCATGTCCGCGACGGATCCGAACTCGACCTACGCTGAAACGACGCTCTTTCTCGACCTTGTTGCCGACCTGCGAAGCCCCGGTTTTGACTGCATTAAGGAGCGCCTATACCTCTGCCGGCCGTCGGTCTCCGCATTACGCATCATCTCGGGCGAGCAGAACCCGGAGAGAGCGCTGGAGACGTCCGGGATGTCTCGGCGAGGGGCGCGTGCCGATTGGCTCCGAGGAGTTCGCGAGACCTGAGCGTTGCGGCCACCTTTCTCCGACTTGGTATCAGAATAGGTGACGCGGGGGAGTAGAGCTTCCAACAGCATCGGTGCTGCTTCAAAACCCGTCAGCGAGCCAAAAACAGCGGCAATGGCGGCTTGCCAAGAATCCATCTTGTCACGCCACCGAAGAGCCGCTCGCGCAGTCGGCGACTGCCATAGGCACCCATGACAATCATGTCGGCAGACGTATCGATTGCGTGCTGCGCGAGTATCATGGCCACCGGTTTGCCGACGCTCGCCAGCCGGTCAACCGACACCCGAGCACCGTGCCGAGTGAGATAGGTAGCGATGTCGGCTCCCGGCTCGGCGCCGTTTCCGATTCAGGTCGCCTCCGGATCGACTAGTGCGACACGGACTTCCTCAGCACCGGCTAGCAGATCCAGCGCTTCGCGAACCGAACGGGACGCCTCGACTCGCGAATCCCAGCCGACCAGCACGCGCCGTGGAGACAGAGTTGCCTCAGCGCCCTCCGGCACGACAAGCACCGGCTTTCCGGTGTCGAACAGGCTGCCGTTGATAACAAGGGGACCGACGTTAATGTCGTTGAGAAGTGCGGGGCCGATGATTGTCAGGTCGTTGCAGAGCGCCCGCGCTCGCACTGCGTCACCGACGCTGGCCTGATCGCAGTTGACAACATCGACATCATAGCACCGCCACGTGGCTCTCAGCAGTTTGTGAATTTCCCTAGATATTTTTTCCAGACTGGCCGCGTCCTGTGAAAATCTCTCGATTTGCCTGTACCGTTTTTCCAGTGCGGCAATGGTTGCGCGCGTTGTCTAGGCCAATCGGAGATGCCATCGCTTAGCGGCGGAGGCGACATAACGAGAGGCGGAGGCGACAAAATCAGGACGGACAAATGTGCGCCGACCTCGGCGCATAAGCTTGCAGCTGTTCTGACGTCCCGATCGGAGTGGTCAGCTCCCGCTACACTGAGTAGGCTTTTGAAGGCCATCTGACTGCTTCCCCCTGAGATGTCGGGCCCATAGCGCGTTTCGAACCGCAAGACTTGCCTTCCAACGAAGACGGAGAGTAGGCACACCATCCGTTCGCTATTCAGTCGTCCGGCTTCTCGAGCGAGTAGCCGGCAGACCTGACGGTACGAATGACGCTGCCTGGCGAGGCCGCCTTCAGCGCCTTTCTGATCCGGCTGATGTGGACGTCAACAGTGCGTTCACCGATATGGATATTGTTCGGCCAGGCCGCGTCGATCAGCTCGTCTCGGCTGAAGACCTTGCCGGGGGCCTCAAGGAATTGCCGCAGCAGGTTGAATTCGAGAGGTCCGAGATGGATGTCGAGGCCATTACCTCGAACCCGGTGGGCATCGAGCTTCATCTCAAGGCTGCCGCAACTGAGCCAGCTGCCGTTTTTTATCCCGTTTGAACCCGGCTGTGGCAGCGCCAGCTTCGTGCGTAGAAAGTCAAGCAGCTTGGCCGGCGCGAAGGGCCGCACAAAGCTCTCGTCAATACCTGCCTTCAAGAGATCGAGGTGCTGGTTCTCGGCGCCGGGCGCGATCAACGCAATGACGGGCAGGCGGCCGGTCCGGGGATCCCCCTTGAACCGGGCGCAGATTGTGGAGCCCGTCGCGCTTGCTGGCCCGCAGTCCAGCACTACGGCCTGGAGCTCCCGTTGATCGGCCAATGCAAGTGCTTCTTTCACCCCGCCTGCCGGCTCACTCGTGAAGCCGTCCACCCCCAGAATGTGGCTGAGGAACAGATACAACTCCGCATCTTGCGAACAGATCAGTACCACTGGCTTCATCAGCGCTACCCCAAGAACGACATCGGCCTCGACCGCCTCGATTGAGAGGGCTGGCCATCGCATGTCCCCAAGGCCTGACATGATCCCCTCGATCGAAAGTCGGTTGCATCACGCCCGCGCCACCTCGGGATGAGCCTCAATGGCTGCGGTAGCATCGCCGGCCAGTTTGGTACCGGCCGCCGCGAGCTTCCAGAACGTCTCGAAACCGAACCGGTGGACGTCGCGCAGGGTCTTTGACAGAACGACCAGTCGCCCGGCTGTGAAGAGCACGCGCCCGAAGCCCTCATGGCTCATCTCCATCATCGGCGATGCCATCAGGCCCGTGCGCTCCTCAATCGCAAGCCCGACGGCGGTGTAGAACTTATCGAGCCTCCACAGCACGTCCGGATCGGGATCGCCGATGATTGGAATTGCACGGCGCTGTTCCCTGGTGATGATGAAGTCGCCCAGCAGCTCGGCGTCCGATTTGCCTTCCCATGACCCGTGGGAATCATTGGCACGGATCAGCCGCACGAGGCATTTGACGAACGGGGTGGCAAGGGCCGCCTCGTCCTCGGTGGCGGCAGGGCTAACAGCGGCTTCAAACATTTCGCCCACTCCTCATTTCAGTCCTCGTCCTCGAAGGAGGGTTTCTGTTCAGCGACACCTGCCTGCGCCAGCACCTTGCGCAGCCAAGGGGGAGGACACGTCCTGAGCATCATCTGCGTGCGCAACAACACCTCTTGGATGGTCTGGGGCTGCGGCATTTTGATCGGATGGATCTTTGCGGAAACAAGTTTGGCTGCCGAAGGTCCGCCGATCGCCAGACAAAACAGCAAATGGCAGCCCTTTAGCGCCTCCACCTTCGGGGTGATACGGTCATCGCCCTCGGTTCGGTGCTTCCCGCTCTCGTCGGAAACGTCGTCAAAGGCCACGGCTTCCACGAGATTCCACTCCTCGCGCATCACGTCGTAGACAGCAAAGCGCCTGGCCGACCCGAAATGGGCGTTGAGGTTCTTCATGTCCTGCGTGGCGATGGCCACGCGCAATGCGCCGGCTTGGCGTTCCGGCTTCGGTGAGTGAACCTCGTCAGTGACGAGCGAGAGGCGACGAACGGAGCTCATCTGGCATTTCCCGCTTACGGAGTGGATCAAGCGCCTCAGGCGTCGGCGCGTGCCCCTTGGCTTCGAAAATGTTGGCGACCTCGAAGATCAGGTCGCGGGTCCCTTGGTAGAGGATTGTGAGCTTGTGCTGGGCCCCGAGCCGGTCGAAGATCGGGAAGCCGACCCGCATGAGCGGAATGCCGAGGCGCTGGGCCGCCTGGCGGCCGTGGGAATGAGTAACGAGAAGATCAGCGCCGGCGCCAAGCGCTTCCAAATCGCCGAGATCGCCGATTTGAACCGACTGCGCCGGCACTTCCTCCAGAATTTTCGACATAGCGGCCGTTGTGACCGCCGCCGCGATTTCGGAGCCCATGCCGATGAAGAAGCTCGCGAGTTGGTAGAGTTGGTCTGGTTCAGCAGCGATCGCAATTTTCTTGCCTCCAAAGTGGAAATGTCCGTCGAGCAACGCGTCCTGCAACTGCGCCCGCCGACGGCGCACCCCAGCCGGCGCCGCCTCGCCCGAAACTGCGGACAGCAGCGATACGAACCGATCGGCGTCCCTCAATCCAGTCAACGACCGGAACAGCACGTAAGGCACCCCGGTCAACCTATGCAGCACGTCGGCCGGGCGGCGCATATGCTCACCGATGACGATGCATTGCCCTGCCGTGCCAAGCTCGCGAATATCCTCTACGCTGGTGCCGCCATAGGTGGTCGTGACCCAACGGTCGGGCACCGTACCGTCGAGCGAGCCGGAGACGTCCGGCAAAATCACCGGTTTCAGTCCAAAGCTCTCAACCATCTCACGCAAATGCTCGATGTCAGCCACAGTGAGGTTCCAGCCAGGCAGGATCACGATTTTCTTCGATTGCCGCGCCTGCTCGCCGGGCCGTGTAATCCCTTCGATCATCGCGGTGACAGCTTTGGCCCAGCCCTCTTCGATCGCACCATCGAAATCTGGCGTGTTGGCCAGCACCACCTCCGTACCCGCGAGCTCTTTGGTGCGCTTCAGCCTGATATTGGCGATATCTCCTGCGCAGTCTTCGCCCCGGGTTTCCACCAGCGCGGTCGTGCAAACCCCGATCAGCGTTGGCTTTGTGCGGGCCTTGAGGTTGAGGATCGCCTCTTCCAGATGGTCTGCCCCGCCGAGGATCGTTGCCACCTCGTCCATCGCGGTTGTCTGCAAGGGAATGGCTTCCTTGAAATGTCGCACGAAGAGCACGAGCGCGAAGCTGGTGCACCCCTGGCTGCCGTGGAACAATGGCATCGCGCCGTCGACGCCAAGAAAGGCCAAGGCGGCACCCAGCGGCTGCGATGACTTCAGCGGATTGACCGCCGCCGCTTTGGTCTGGGGAAGGATGCGGCCCATTGGCTTCTCAACACTCGCCGAAATCAGCGGCCGTCGTGCCGGAGAATTCCTGGACAGCATGCAAGGTCACGTTCTCGCTTTTCGTGCGCGGCAGTTCCTCCCCCACCGCAGGCTGGCAATCCCATGGTGCCGGCTCCCGTACCTGGCACCAGATGGGGTTTTGAATGGCCAGGTCGATCTGGCGTACGAGTTCCACCATGCCGTCATAGCCGGCGTAAGGGTGTTGGCGCTCCTGGTTGATGTCGAGCCAGGGTGTCTTGGCCTTCAGAGCGACGAATTGCGTGCGCCCGCCTGATAGCAGGATATCGGCCTTGTGTTCGGAGAGCATGGCGTAAAGCTCGCGCGCTGCCATCTGCTCGAATATATGGTTGTCGTCCTTGAGGATCTGCTTGATCCGCTCCTTGTCTTCGACGGTCGACTTCTTGACAGAGGTGCCGACGATCTCGATCCCGATCTCCATCAGCGCATGGACGACCGACCAGGACTTCACGCCGCCGGTGTTGAGCAGCACGCGCTTGCCTGCGAGCCTCGGCCGGTAGGCCGCTAGCTTCTTCCAGGCGATCGCCTCTTCCTCTGCAATCAATACCTCGGTGCGGCCGAGGATCTCCGGATCAGCACCCTGCTTCACGAGCAGCTCAGCTATGTTCCGGAGTGCATCCGAGGTATCGGTGATGCCGTAGAAGGAGCCCTCGAAAAACGGGATGTCCCAGCGCTCGTCCATTTTGCGGGCGAGATTGATGAGCGCGGTCGAGCACACCACCATAGCCGCCCGGGCGCGGTGCGCGCAGGCAATGTCGACGTAACGGGCGTCACCCGGAATGCAGGCGCGCACCCGGATCCCGAGCCGATCCAGCAGCGGCTTCACCAGCCAGAATTCGCCCGAGAGGTTGAATTCACCAAGAATGTTGATGTCGTAAGGGCCGGCATCGTCGGGCTCGAGCGTGCCGATGACATGCTCGAGCAACGCCTCGCCGGCAAGCTTGTTGCCGAGATTCTTGGAGCCGACGAAGCCCGGCGCATTGACCGGTACAACGGCCAAGCCGTACTTTTCCGCCGCGCGCTTGCAGACGGCCTCGATGTCGTCGCCGATCAGCGCCGTCACGCAGGTCGGATAAACGAAGATAGCCGGCGGCCCATACGCTTCCTTGATCTCGAGGATCGCTTTGAAAAGCTTCCGCTCGCCCTGCCCCATCACAACATCGAGTTCGGTGAGGTCGGTCGTGAAGCTTGTGCGCCACAGGGCTGGCCCGGACGAAGCCGCACCGCGGTTGTCCCAGGAATTGCCCTCGCAGGCGAGCGGCGCATGGATCAAATGCGCAACGTCGGTGATCGGCTGCAGCACGATCTTGGCGCCATCGAAGGCACAGCCGCCGGCCGCCGCCCCGGGGGTCAGTGGCTTCGAACAGCCCTCCTTGCGCGCCTTGGCATCCTTGTCGCGGTTCTTTTCGCAGCCAGGCTCGTTGAAGACATCCTGGATTTTGACTCTGAGCAAGGACATTGCGTCGGTCTCCAAAGTCCCTCGGGAAGACGACCGGCCAAAGCCGACCGTCACGCTTAGCGGGTGAGGTCATACGAATAGTCCGTCACGCCCGTCTCGCTTGTCTCGCGATCGAGTTTGTCGAAGATCTTGTCGAGGATCGTCGTCAGCACGCGCAACCCGCCTTGGTAGCCCATCAGCGCAAACCGATGGTGATGGTGGCGATCGAAGATCGGAAACGTCAGCCGGATCAGCGGCGTGCCGGTGTCGCGCTCCAGATACTTGCCATAGGAGTTGCCGATCAGCAGGTCCACCGGCTCGGTGAAGAGCAGCGAGCGCATCGCCCAGAGGTCCTTGCCCGCCCAGACTTGAGCATCCTTGCCGAAGGGCGATGATGCAAGCAGTTCCTTCAACTCCGCTTCCCATGTCGACGTGCCGTTGGTGGCGAGGCAATGGGTCGGCTCGCCGCCCGTCTCCATGATGAAGCGGGCCATGGCGTAGACAAAGTCCGGATCGCCGTAGATAGCGTATTTCTTACCGTGCAGCCAGGATTGGCTGTCGGCCATGGCGTCGACAAGTCGGCCGCGCTCCAGGCGGATTGCCTCGGGGATTTGCTTGCCGGAAATCGCGGAGACCTCCACGAGGAAGTCGTCGGTTGCCTGGACTCCGAGCGGGTAATGGAACGAGGACGTCGCCTGCCCCACCCCCTCGCAATACTCCAGTGTTTTTCGGGTGTTGTAATGCTGCAGCGACAGCGTCGCCTCGGCGTTGAGTGCCTTCCTCACGTCTTCGATCTTCGTGCCGCCGTCATACATGCGGTATTCGCCGTCGGACGGCGTGTCGAACTGGTCAGAGGCGTCTTGGATGAAGGTGTAGGATACGCCTATCAGGTCGAGCAGGCGCTTGAGTTCCCGGTTGTTGCCAACACAGAATCCGTCGAAGCCCGGAATGACGTTGATGGTCCCCTCGGCTTCCGTTCGCTCCTCCCCTTTCCAGAAATGCTCCAAAATGCCCTTGACCGTAACGTCATAGCCGTCGACATGGCTGCCGACGAAGGCCGGCGTATGGGCGAAAGGCACGTCGAAGTCGCGCGGGACCGAGCCTTCGTCCTTGGCGTTCTCGATGAAGCTGTGCAGATCGTCGCCAATGACCTCCGCCATACAAGTGGTCGAGACGGCGATCATCTTCGGGTCGTAGAGTTGGTACGTGTTGGCGAGCCCATCGACCAGGTTCTTCAGGCCGCCGAACACTGCCGCGTCCTCGGTCATCGAGGAGGAAACCGCCGAAGCAGGCTCCTTGAAATGGCGCGACAGGTGCGAGCGGTAATAGGCCACGCAGCCCTGGCTGCCATGGACGAAGGACATGGTTCGCTCGAAGCCTGCGGCCGCGAACACCGCGCCGAGCGGCTGGCAGGCCTTGGCGGGGTTCACGACCAGGGCTTGGCGAGCAAGGTTCTTTTCGCGGTATTCCCACGTCTTGGTGAATTCGCCTTGGTCGGTAACGATCTGGTCCGGGTGAGGACATTCGAAATTCAGCCTCTTCTCGGCGAGCATCTGCCTGTATTCCGGCTCGCGGAACAGGGGCGCGTGGTCGAGAACTTTTTCAGCCGACTGCGGCATGGGTGGTTACCTCTTTCCATCTGGCCCGCCATACGGCGGCACAGGGACGTCGAAACGTTTTCAGGTCTCCCGCGGACAAGCGGCCACAGGCGTTCGCGGCCTCCCGGCTTCCGGGAGGCCAGGGTTTCATTCGGCTGCGATCGCCGCCGACGGCTCGGCTTTTTTCTTCCAGGGGGCGTCGTAGAGGTTCCAGACCGGGTTGTTGATGGCCAGATCCATATCGCGCGCGAAGATGGCGAACCCGTCGTAGCCGTGATACGGGCCGGAATAATCCCAGGAATGCATTTGACGGAACGGTATGCCCATCTTCTGGACCGGGTATTTTTCTTTGATGCCGGAGCCAACGAGATCAGGACGGATCCCCTCGATGAACTTCTCCAGCTCGTAACCAGTCACGTCGTCGTAGATCAGAGTGCCCTTCTTCACGTAGTGGCCGGTACGCTGATAGTCGTCGTTATGGCCAAATTCGTAGCCAGTGCCGACGATCACCATGCCCAGGTCCTCATATGCCGTGACGACGTGACGGGGGCGCAGCCCGCCGACATAGAGCATCACCGTCCTGCCTTCGAGGCGCGGCCGGTACTTGGCTATGACCGCCTCGACCAGCGGCCGGTATTTGGCTATGACCGCCTCGGCCTTGGCCTCGATTTCCGGCCCGAAGTGCTTGGCTATCTTGCGCAGAGAGGCTTCGGTCTGGGAGGGGCCGAAGAAATTGTACTCCATCCAGGCGATGCCATACTTTTCCTCCATGTGCCGGCAGATGTAGTTCATCGACCTGTAGCAATGGATGAGATTGAGTTTCGCCTTTGGCGCTCGCTCTATTTCGACCAGGGTAGCGTCGCCCGACCAGTTGCCGACCACGCGCAGACCCATCTCTTCGAGCAGGATGCGCGAAGCCCAGGCGTCGCCGCCGATATTGTAGTCGCCGACCACATTGACATCGTACGGGCCGGCCTCGAACTCGAGGTCCTTCTTCTCGAACACCCAGTCGCGGATCGCGTCGTTGGCGATGTGGTGGCCGAGGGATTGCGAGACGCCGCGGAAGCCCTCGCAGCGCACCGGCACGATTGTCTTTTCGTGCTCCTTGGCCTTGTTGCGGGACACAGCTTCGGTGTCGTCGCCAATCAGGCCAATCGGGCATTCGGATTGCACAGTCATGCCCTTGTTCAGCGGAAACAGTTCCTCGATCTCGTCGATGATCCGTTCGAGCTTCTTGTCGCCGCCGAAAACAATGTCCTTCTCCTGGAAATCGGAGGTGAACTGCATGGTGACGAACGTGTCAATGCCGGTCGTGCCGATGTAGTAGTTGCGGCGCTGAGACCAGGAATATTGCCCGCAGCCTACCGGGCCGTGCGAGATATGGACCATATCCTTGACTGGACCCCACACCACGCCTTTCGAGCCGGCATAGGCGCAGCCGCGAATTGTCATCACGCCGGGGATGGACTTGATGTTCGATTTGACCTCGCATTCGGAAAGGACCTCGCTTTCCTCGCCAGCCTCGTCGCCGCTTTTTGCGACGCTGAGGTGCTTTTTGCGGCGCTTCGCCGACTTGTCAGGATATTGCGACAGCACTTCCTCGATTAGCCTCGCATGGAGGCCACCGTCATTCTCGTATTCCAGGCTCATGGGACCCCTTTCAAGGTTCAGGGTGACGCCTCACCGACGAGGCGCCGTTCTTTGAAAGACGCACCAGGTCAGGCGGCGCCTCATGTCGGCAGTGGTCGCTACTGTGCGGCCGCCTTAGCCGCTTCCTTGACCTGAAGCTCGGCAAGCATCTGCTCGTCCGTCTTCATGATGCCGAAGTCGAGCAGCATGTCCTCGAGCTCCTCCATGGTGATCGGGGTCGGGATGGTGCCCTGGCCCGAATTCCCATGGATCTTCTCGGCCAGCGCCCTGTATTCGCCGGCCTGCTTGGAGTCCGGCGCATACTGGATCACAGACATCTTCCTGAGCTCGGCGTGCTGGACGATGTTGTCGCGCGGCACGAAGTGGATAAGTTTGGAATTGAGCCTGGAAGCAAGCGCCTCGGCGAGGTCGAGTTCGCGGTCGGTTTGGCGCTCGTTGCAGATCAGGCCACCGAGCCGCACGCCGCCCGAATGGGCGTATTTCAGGATACCCTTGGCGATGTTGTTGGCGGCATAGAGCGCCATCATCTCGCCGGACATGACGATATAGATTTCCTGGGCCTTGTTCTCGCGGATCGGCATCGCGAAACCGCCACACACCACATCCCCGAGCACGTCGTAGGAGACATAGTCGACGTCGTCGTAGGCGCCGTTCTCCTCGAGGAAGTTGATTGAGGTGATCACGCCGCGGCCGGCGCAGCCGACACCCGGCTCGGGCCCGCCCGACTCCACGCATTTGATGCCTTTGTACCCGACCTTGAGCACGTCCGCGAGTTCCAGGTCTTCCACCGAACCTTCCTCTGCCGCGAGGTGCAGCACCGTATCCTGCGCCTTCGCGTTCAGGATCAGGCGGGTGGAGTCGGCTTTGGGGTCGCAGCCGACGATGAGGATTCTCTGCCCGAGGTCGACAAGGGCGGCGAGCGTATTTTGGGAGGTGGTGGACTTGCCGATGCCGCCCTTGCCGTAAAAGGCGATCTGACGCAAACCTGACATGTAGCTTTCCTTCCTTCGTTCCATTCATCGCGGCTGCCGCGACATGAATGCCGGTCGGGCAGCTGTAGCCGCCTCGCACCTAAGGATCTCAAGACTCGTGCCAATTTGGCTGATCGAACCGAAGAATAATTTGATGGTTGCTTTTCAGGGGTTTAGCCTGAGGGCCAAAGAAAGGATCGTCGCAACGACCGTGTAGCGGACCCGACAATGGCGACACAAAGCGTCGGATCGCGATCCTCAGTCACCGAATTCGTTTGAACCGCGTCGTTATGTTGAAGTGGACGAACAGCAGCTCGATCCTGTTGGGTGAATTGCGGGATGCTGTCTGTTCCGGCGAGCTGACGTGCTTGCTCACGCGTGTCATCGTGGACACTCCGCGGAATCTTGCGCCACGCTGGCATGCCTTCGATCCAGCCATCCATAGGGCCGCGGATCGAAAGTTCCGCTATATCAGCAACCCGAGGGGACTCGGCTCACTTATCGGCGCAGGAGTTCAGTATCGGCGTCATCGCCTTCACATGTTCGTCCATCCGCTCGAGCACTATCGCTGCGACAACGTCGCGCTCAGGCAGATGCCACCAGTACTCGTTGACGAGTTTGACCGTCTCGACCACTGCCTTTAGGACTGCGGGCTCCGGAAGCCTTGCGCGGTTCGCAAATGCTTTCCATCGCGGTGCTGCTAGCGCCTTGAACGAGCGCTCTCCTCCAAGCGACAGCGCCATGGCGTCGGCGGGAATATATGGCACAGTGGACAGGACGTCGTAGATTGGTGCAAGCGCCGGCTTGTCGCCGTTTCCGGGATACATCAAAGACCAATTCTTCAGGTGCATGTCGCCATTGCCGGTGATGACGCTCAGTGCCAGGCGGCGGACGAAATCGAGAGCCGCCGTAGGCGAGACGGCCACGCCAAGAGCCAAGGCTATGTCGTGATAAGCGGCCCCCTCATATTTGCGCGGGGGGTAGACACCGAAGACCTGAGCGAAATCCTCGATGTGTATCCTCTCGCCACCGGCGCCGCGATCGAAGCGTTTGACGAGAAGGACCTTGCCCTCCGACAGCGTATTGAATTCTTCGGGAACGCCCTCAAAATCGGCCTTCTCGACCAGTTCGCATTCAGGAACCTCCATGCCGATTGCTGCTGCCAGCGCCAGGTTGGCGAATTCGTTCTCGGAAACGCCCGGAAACGCCGTCCAAGGGAACTTGGCAATGTACCGGCCCTGCTCGTCGTCCATCGGCAAGGTAAGGCCGCCGCCTTTTCCAATGTTCTTCATGACCGACAGCTTCATCTGCACGCCGGCAAGCGAGAACCGTGCCTTGGGGTGATCCTTTGAGCCATCCTTCGAAACCGTTATCGCGCCGTCACTGGGCAACGCCCGTACGGCTCCCGGCAGATCGGCGCCCAGTGCCGCTAAAAGATCGAAATCATTGCCTGGCCGTACATTGCCTTCGTGATGCCTTTCCATCGCCTCCCGCAATTTCTCCTCCGGCAGGAGGTTCGCGAAGAAAGCGGGCAAGGCGCTTGCCAGAGGCTTCGGATCTTTCCGCAATCCTCCCGTCGCTGCCCGGAACGACAGGCTGAGAACCGGAAAGCCGCCCGTCGCGCGGTAGGCGTCATCGAAGTTGAACGCATTGAAATCGCCCGGCGTCCTGACGATTGTGCCGATCTTCACTGCATTCAAGAGCACGTCCAGTGACGGGATCGTCTTAGGTGCGCGAAAGACTGGAGCCATGATCGTCATCGTCAGGTTGAGAAACAAAGGCGGGTCGATCGTCATCATCATGCGGACGCAATAGAGCCTGGACAGCCGGCACCATGGCTTGCGGAACCAGCATCATTTCCAGACCGAGCGCGCGAGCGATATTCATGAGCGTCGTCGCACGCGCGGCTGCGGCTCCCTTTTCGATGTCGCGATATCGGGGACGGGATATACCCGCCAAATCGGCGACCTGCTCCTGCGTCATCGCAGCGGCCAACCTCGCCTGCCTGAAAAACCCACCGATTTCCCGTAGAATTTCCGATTGAGAGTCCATAACGCAACCTATACGATCTATTCCAATGCGCGATGGTACGCAAAGGTATCCCATCCAGCGAGTAGTTTCAATGCTTTGATGATCTGTTTACGTATCATATGTGAAGAAAATGATATGGAACGAGATCAATCTTCCTCTCTCTTTAGCGCCGCGCGGCAACGTCGTTCCTCCGAGAACTGAACCGCACCGGGTTTTCCCGAGGCCTTTTCGTTGAGTCACGCGGCCATGGCTGGGTCATACAGAATGGCGTAGTAGCGTTCCTCGGCTTCGGCCGGCGGAATGTTGCCGATGGCCTCCAGCAGCCGGCGATTGTTGAACCAATCGCCCAATCGAGCTACCGAACTCGACGGCTTCGAAGTTGCGCCATGGTCCGCGTCGATGGATCACCTCGGCCTTGTAAAGGCCGTTGATCGTTTCGGCGAGAGCATTGTCGTAGCTGTCGCCGACGCTGCCTACCGAAGGCTCAACGCCGGCCTCCGCCAGGCGCTCGGTGTATCTGATAGAGTCGTATTGGGCGGCCTCTATCGCTGTGATGGATCAGCCTGCCCCCCTGCACGGGCCGCCGATCATGGAGAGCCTGTTCCAGAGCGTCCAGAACGAAGCTGGCATGCGCCGTCCGGCTAACCCGCCAGCCGACGATCCTTCGCGCATAGGTGTCGATGACAAAGGCGACATAGACGGAGCCCGTCCAGGTCGCGACGCAGGTCAAGTCGGAGACCCACAGCATGTTCGGCGCCGGGGCATGGAACTGGCGATTAACGTGATCGAGAGGGCAAGGTGCGGTCTTGTCGCTCACCGTGGTGCGGATCGGCTTGCCGCGGATGCCCTCAAGACCCATGGCCCTCATCAGTGGGGCAACCGTGCAGCGGGCGACGTCGAGCCCTCACGCTGTAACTCCCGCCAGACCTTGCGAACGCCGTAGACGCGGAAGTTGGCCTCGAACACGCGTCGGACCTCATCCTTCAAGGCCAGGGCCTCATCCCGCTTCGCCCGAGCCGACAGCCGGGAAGGATCGATGCGCTTGGCGACATGGTCGTGGTAGCTCGACGGGGCGATCGGCAGCACCTTCCAGATCGGCTCGACCCGATGCGGTTGCCACGTCCGAAGGCACGCCGGCGAGCACGGTTCATACAGCTGCTGTGGCCACCGTCCACCGGCTTTTCTTCGTAATAGGCCTAGTGCATGCGTCGCTGCAGACGGCCAACTGAAAGAACATTCAGCCAACGGCTATTTGACCTCGGCGCCGATGCGCTCGACGGTGGTCCTATGAAAGAGACGGGCTGCTTCAGATGCCGCACAGCCTTCATTTAGCTGAGTCGAGTGATTTCGGAGCGCTGATTGGGTTTGTTTCGGACGGCGTCCACCCTTTCGCCCGCGTTCGCGGGCTGCCTGTAACCGGGGCACCGTGGGCATTTTTATAATAATACCCGCTAAGGTAATTCGAAGTTGTTTGGATTGACCGGTTAGCTCGGATCGGCCTGGAGCGTTCCCGGGTCGGTTAATCTCGTTCCAGAGATAGTCTTCCGTGAATGCGATATGAGCCAAGGAGCGGTGCGACCTGGGAGAGCAATTCGACGGAATATCGATGCCCTGGCCGCGGACATAACCGACAGGGGCTGAGATGACGGTAAGCGCGTAGGCTAGGCCCCGTGTCAGCATCACCAAAGCTGACAACCCTTGGACGGCTCGCAGCGTCGGGGACGACTATGGGGTGGCGACAAGGCGCAGCTTGAGGTGTCCAGACCGGCGCTTGAGAAGGCTCTAACTCAGGCTGGCTAGACCTCCGACCCGACAAGCTAACACAAAGACGCAACGCACCGTTCGAGTTTATTGCTGGCAACAAGCCGGCTCCCCAATTAGAGGATTTCCCGGCTTAATTTCCAGCGTCGACTTGACTGCAAAAGACTTTCGCTGGAAGTGTCGACCTAGATTCGGGGGGCTCCATAAAATGGCAAGCAAGGCAAAATCGCGGAAGCGCGTTGGAACTCTAGAAGACCGGTTTATGGACGCCGTTAGAGAATTGTCGGGGGGCGGAAAAGTGAGCGTTAAGAACGCAGCCCTTTTCAATAAACTGGGTTGGATAGAAGAACGTTACACGACAACTAAGGACCGCCTGAGGAAGAATGGACTGATAAGAGGAGGTCCCGGTGGGACTATGTCCCTCCCCCAAAATGCGGCTAGCCCCAGTCCCAAGCCTCTCAAGGCGTTTATCTCCTACTCGCATGCAGATGCGGCTATCAAGGTTGACCTTCTAAAGCACCTTACGCCGCTGAGCCGACTTGGTCTTGTCGAGGCTTGGCACGATGGCGAAATCGAGACTGGCGACAAATGGGCGGACGCCATCAAGGGCAATCTAGAGAGCGCCGACATTATCATCCTCCTGATAAGCGTTGACTTTATCAACTCGCGTTATTGCAACCAGATTGAGCTAACTCACGCGATGGAGAGAGAGGCCAACAACACGACGGTTGTTATTCCAGTGATCGCGAGAAATTGCCTGTGGCAGGAAGAGCTCTTCGGGTCTTTTCAGGCGACCCTCAAGGGTACATCGATCGCAAGTTTCAAGGATCGCGACGAAGCTCTGACTTTGGTCGCGGCAGATATCAAGGAAAAAGCCCTTTCCATGCTTGCCAAAAAGAACGGGGTTGCTCCTTCCTAGATGTGCAATCTGCACAACATCACCACGTCGCAAGAAGCCATACGCCAGTGCACCAGGGCTCTGCGCGACCATCTCAGGCAACCTGAACCGTCCATCGACATCTACCCCAACCAGCCCCCAACCAGCCCGGTCCGGTGGTCCGCAATGCGGCAGACGGGCAACGTGAAGTCGCCAACCTGCTTTGGGGAATGCCGACACCGCTCGAACGGGTCAAGGGCAAGGCCGACTACGGCACGACCAATATCCGCAACCCACAATACGGCCATTGGCAGCAGTATGTTGGGGTTGAGCATCGCTGTGTGGTGCCTGTGACGAGTTTCTCGGAGCCCAGCCCAACACCCGGCATGAGGACCCTGAGACAGGTATTCAGCGGATTGGTTCGCGCTCAATGAGGACCGGCCGCTTTTCTTCTTCGCTGGCCTCTGGACGCCATGGCATGGGGTGCGCAAGGTCAAGGACGGCGCCGGCGATTTCGAGCTTTACGGCTTCATGACGACCGCGCCCAACGCCCTGATCAAGCCGATCCATGCGCCTCTAATGGGCGTTGGGCACCTTGCCGGGGGGTGCTGTGGATAGCCGGAGGCACCTCACGACCGACCGCGCATGACTCGGGGGCAATTGTTGTGTGCGTCAAGTTCTGCAAAATGGGGCAGCCATGATGCTGGTCATGCGGCTTGGCGCAGAGCGAGCTTCTTGTGCTCGCGCAGGTCGTCCA
>NZ_JAMYPY010000038.1:0-25365 GCF_040320605.1 Mesorhizobium sp. M0659 | reverse complement strand
CGAGGAAATCCGCCGGCGCACCTATGTCGTGCGCATCTTCCCCAACACCGAAAGCTGCCTGCGCCTGGTCAGGGCCTTGGCCGTCGAGACCAATGCGCCAAGCCGCATGACCAGCATCATGACCAGCATCATGGCTGCCCCATTTTGCAGAACTTGACGCACACAACCTTTTTCGGGGAGTTGCGGACGCTGGATACCGTAACTGTGGGCGACCTTCGGGCAAGGCCTGGTGCGCAGTCATGATGTGCCCTCAAGCGCCAATTCCGAGATCTGGTTCATATCAGCCGGCAGCGGCGACATATTGGAAAACACAACGTCGACCGACATCGGGTTCACTTTTGATGGCGGCAACCCGTCTGTCACGGCGCAGATTTACAGAGTGGTTGGAGCTTCCGAGATACCTGCCGCGATAGCTGCAGAAAGCGGCGACAGGATTACCATCACCATTCCAGCCGATGGCATCGCTTTTATCTGGCTCATCGCTTCCGGCACCACCTCCGGCTCCATGAGCAATGTCACCGAAGATTTTAGTGCCCTTTGTGAAAAGGATTTCCTTGGCATCCATGCATCAACAAGTTCGACCTCCGCTGAATCGGAGACTGCTACGTTTTCGGGGAAACTCAACGGCAGATTTTGCTGCTGTCGCACTTCAGCCGGCCGCAGCGAGATAGCTAACCAGCCAGCGCCATTCCAAAGCCAACGCCTAGGCCGACAGCGAGGCCAAGGAACAGCTTGGCGGCAAGATCGAGGGTGAAGCGCGGACTGGGCGCCACACGTCTGAGCGGGGCTCTCTGAGGGCGTTGGCGATATCATCGAACACCGTTTCCATGGAATGATTCTAGATCGGAACTCCGGGAATGTGAATCCCCTGTTTGTTCCACTTTCGCCCCATTGGGCAACCTGCACGGTTCGCCCGAAACCGTGCAGGCAGCAAAGGTGGCTTAACGCACCACGCTGAAGCCACTCGACTCCAGCGACGCTAGTGCAGTCTCTGCAGAGGTCGCGCAACTGTCCAAAGGATCATTGTTTTCATAGAGCGTGGCCTGATAGGCTGCTGCTATGCCTTCAAAAATTGGCGGTTAATTAGAACTTGGTCGCGGCCTCTGGCGGCTTTAGCGGCCTGTTCAACAGTCATCTTTGGTGTTTCTGGGCGTTTGCCTTCCATGGGGAACTCGAGGAGCGCCGACCCAGCCACTCGGCGCTGTCCCTGTCCAGGGTCCCGCAAGACTCGGCCGGGCTCGCGTCACCTCGCCGGGCGGTGCGAGCCCACAATCGCGGGCCATCTGGTCCGCTGCTTCAGCTTGGGCTTCATCAGAATGAAGGGCGACATGGTTCATCCGAATGTAGAAATTTGCGTTGGGGGAGGTGAGAATGAGGCTACCAGGAAATGTGTTGGCTGGGAGAACGCCGAGGTGCAGTGCGGTCCGCGAAAGCGATCAATGAGGTTGAATGCACAGAACGTGCCGCCAAGACAGCCAGGTTGAAATCGCTACGCTTGGCTCAGATCTTGCCAGAGGCCGACCCGCACTTTTCGTTCAACGAGGAACTCGACTGCTCGGTACTTGTCGCCGTGCTGGCTCGGGAACCGCATAATAATCCAAAGCGGCCCGAATCCCATTCTTTCCGGCGGCTGCCCCTGCGACGAGGCCTTTGATCTCCTGAAGCAGTCGCCGTTAGGCTTTGTCAACAATCGGCTTTTTTCGCAGTGGCGACCTCCACATGGCTCTCAACAACGCGCACGTGCTCGGCGTCGACAGTCACCAGTGGCCGGAGGCTGACGGTTACCTTGTCGCCGTCGATGCGCGTGACCGGGCCGACTGATTCCATATGCTGGCCGATCACGGCCTTCGAAGTCGAATCGACAACCGCATGCGGGAAGTCATAGGAGGGAATCGTCACGCTTATGCGATCGGGTGTCACCCGGCCGCGGGCGGGTGCAGTGTCAAGGATGAGAGGTTGCTAACAAATGAGCGTCCGTGGCCTGAGGTTTCTCGATAAGTGGGTAGCCAAACAACTGCCCATTGTTGCGCGGGGAGACCCCATCTCGGTTGGCGACTTGAAAGACCAGTTGATGACAGCTGCCGAGAAGGCCGGGATTCCTGCCGACGAGATCGACGGCGAGCTTGAAAGCGTCTTCGAATTGATTATCGAAGTGAATCGTCGTGTCGCCGAAAGGGTGGACTTAGCCTGAGGCTTCCCCGACGTGCCGGTCATGTCCTACATGCCGGACTGCCTGACAAGGGGCTCGCTTACCTAACCGGCCAGCGCCACGCCAATGCCATCTCAGAGCAAATGTGGATCGAAACCGCGAATCCGTGAATCCCCGGTTTGTTCTGGTCATGGCTTCTGCGCCGGTCCGGTCACACAGCGCTGGTGAGTTCACCCCTCCGGCTGGGCAGGGTCCGGTTCTTGGTGCCGCTCTCGTTCTTTTTCGAGGAACAGCTTGGCGAGTTCGCCCCACTCAGGATGATCCGTGGTTTTATGCTCTTCTACGAACTCGAGGAAAGCCTTGCGCAAAGCGTCAAGGTCGAAAACCCCAAGATGCTCGCCCATACCGTCGTCCATGCCCGCGCCTCTCAACGGTATTAGCTTGTCCTCTCGTTTGAGCCTTCAAGAGGGATTCCCTGAGTTTCGGCTTGGGAGCGCCTACATGGTTAATTGCGTGATCGCTAATATGATTATATCTTAGACAGCGCGGGGGCTGAATCTTCCCGCGCGGTGGCCGGTGCGGCCCCCACACCAAAGACTGCAGCGGCCATTTCTATGGATGGGTAGCGCTAACCGATGCGACATCATGCTGCAGCGATATTTTAGAATCAGCTAATTGCGCAATCGCTAAATTAATGAAATGCGTTAGGAATGTATTTTCCACAGTTTCTGGTCGGCATGTCTGCCACTGCGATCATTGTGGCGATCTGGACCTACATCGAAGCCGGTTCAATTTGGACCGCGCTCGGCTGTGCGGTCCTTGCGCTGATCGTTCTGCAAGTCGGGTACGCCGGGCTGGTCGTTTGCTTGATATACTGGCGCTCATCGGAAGCGGCTGACTCGACTAGTCGAATTTCGGTCGCGGCTCAAGAGAACCTCGACGGCATCTCATAGCCCGCGACCGTCTCGGCACGGTCACGTGGCCCTGGGGCAGCAGTTTTGCCTCGCAGTGCCGCCAGCAAGTGGGCCTACAACGTGTTTGCGGTGACAGACACCTACCCCGAGCTTAGGGCTGAAAGCCTTATCATTGATCCAGACGCGGAACTGGAGGACGGGTGCGTTGTGGTCGCCATGTTTGGAGGCGGTCATCCGCAAACCATGAGCTGGCGCAACAATCACGGGCGAGGCTATGGGGTCCGCTTTGCCGCCAAGGGAAGTCTGCACGAGACGTTCCTTCTCGATTGCCTGGTGTGCGGACGAGGGCCATCTTCTTGCATTCGCATCCTCGGCCGGGTGTTCGGCGACCGGCGGCGCTTCCCGCGCTACAGAACCTGGAACGATCCAGTTTAATTCTCGAAGAATTTGGCTCGCAGCCTCACGGTGGCGGGCTCTTTTATTGCTCAGCCCCTACGTCTCGACGCCGGCTGCGGAACGCAAACGTCGTGATGTCGTCACGGGAAATCCCGATGTCGCTGAGCATGTCGTCTGGTGATTCGCTCAACTCGTCCGTTGCCTTCAACAGCGCCTTCTTCTCGGCTCGATGACGGACCCAATCGGCAAGGGGACCAACTGCGACAAGAGGAAGATTCACTAGCATAGGAAGGTTCACAAGCATCGGACCACTCCCTTTACCGCTGCAGGAAACTGCACGTAGCCTACGCCGATACGTCGATGCGTCTGTGACAAACCTCACAGATCGATCCGAACGGGCAAAAACTGCCCGGATGCCTGACGGTGGCGGGCTTTTTATATATTAGCAATGCATAAAATTCGAGAAGGTTCATGGCATGGTTGTTAGCAAACTCGCTGCTATCGTGCGACGCAGGGCTCGGTGGATGGTGTGCTGGAATGCGCGGGGCTGGATGGATCAGGGGTCTGATGGAAGCTGACGCTCGCGATCTGCGGAGCGAGATCAGTCGGCTCCAAATAGACTTGATCGCTGCCGCCAACTCTCAGGGTAAATCCAGGCTGCATGACGTCGCGCACACACTGCGATGCCAGAAGGCGCGGCTGGAACGTCTGGAGGAGTGCCTCGCTTCAATGACGTCGAATGTCCGGCCAGAGGCATTCGCAACCCCGCCCCATGAAGGCCGGCCGTAAAAGGCAGCTCATCATTTCCGAAAGAGAACCCGCTGCCTCACGGTGGCGGGCTTTTTATTGCTCAGCCCCTTGCCGGCAGCGTCTTGTCCGTGTTGCGGCGGAAGGTCATGCGAAGCCGGAAATTTTTTTGCCAGGAATGGTCGCCTCCGCGCCGATCGCCGGCTCCCGAGGCAGATCATCACCAGCCGACTCCTGCAAAAGCAGATAGTTTGGGAGACTGTGTGCAGAGAGCGCACAGATTCTTCTTCTCTTCCTTTTTTCGATCTGGAACCTGCCATTAAAGCAACCTTCGATGATCGTGCCAATGTCGTTAGGAGCGCTGGGGAACGCATGGCACGCTGTGCAGGCGCGAACTGAGGCGGGGCGGCGGGCGCGCGGCCGCTAGCAAGAGATCCTGGCGGTCTTCGCCGCACGGGTCGGCGAAACCATTGCCGCGTTATGAACTCGCCGGTGACGATTCGGAAGTCGGCGAGCGCACCATCGACGTCCAGATCAACCGCCTGCGCCGCAAGATCGAGCGCGATCCGTCCAATCCGGTCTGGCTGCAGACGGTACGCGGTATTGGGGACAGGCACCAGTGATCGCCTATGTACGGCGCCATTTTCGGACGAACGTCTTTTTGATGATTGGGAGCGGTGGCGGTTCGGCGCTGATAATTGTTAGTGTCGCCGGTCTGTTGACAACAGCCGCAAACGGGAACGCCACGGCACCAACAATCAATCCAGCCGCCAACCAGGCTACTGTCGACCGGTAATCCTGTATCATAGCCCACCCTCAATAGGCAGATAGACTGCCAGTTCGGCATTAAGCAAAGGTTACGTCGGCGCGCGCTTCGTGCAGCAAAGCGGACTGCCGAGGTTCAATTAAGCTGATCCAGGATTCCTGAGCTGCTCGCCACCACCCAACTCCCGTAAATCTGGAAACCGATAGCGCCAATCGCAGCTGCCGAAATTGGCACGCCAAAAGGAACGACGCCCTTCCTGTCCATATGCTGGACATAGACGCGAAACGCGCCCGCCGGCAGCAGGAACGGGTTTTTCATGACCGCCACCGTGGCGACGGCGAAAACCAATAGGAGCACCGAGAACATGGCGAGACCGCTTCCACCGGTCAGAAACGGGACGACCGCAATCAGCTTGACGTCTCCGGCTCCGACCTTGCGCAAAATCCAGAACGGGAAGAGCGCGACGAACAGCAAAATTCCGGCGATCACGCTCAATCCCATATCCCACCACGATCGGCTTGCTATGGAAACAAGCTGAAGCGATCCCAGCCCGAGACACAAAAGCAGCAGCACATGACGGTTGGATATCTTCTGGGACGAGAAGTCTATCCAGGCGACCCATGCCAGCAGAGGGATCGCAAACGCCTTCAGCAGCAGCGAAGCGGCAAACAACATACAGGCGCTCTACCGTTCGACGTTCTGCACGCTGGACGATAGCAGCTTCAGATTGTTGACCACGGTCGGATCATTGGGCGCCAGTTCGTAGGCCTTGAGGAAATTGCTGCGCGCGTCCTGCAGCTTGCCGCGCAGCAGATAGGAATAGCCGATATTGTTGTAATATTCGGGCGTCGCACCCAACAGCTTGAAGGCCCGGCCATAGGCCCGATCGGCAAGGTCGAAGCGATGGATCCGGTCGCAGGAGGCGGCCAGTCCCATCCAGGCGCCACCATCATTGCGGGCAAGCTGCGTCGCCTTGAAGAACAGGGCGCCGGCATTGCCGTAATTTTCCGCGCGGAACTGGTTCTTGGCCTCGGCAACAGCCTGATCCGAGGCATAATATTCGACGTCACCAACTGTCTTCAATCCGTCGAAAGCGTCGCCAAATGACGTCAAGTCGCCTTTCGACGGCTCGTTGGTTCGAACGACACCGTCCGCCCCGTTCGTCTGGCAGCCGGCAAGTGCCGCCATGAACAGGCAGGCCACGACTGCAATTGGCCTTTTCATACAATCTCCCCGTGAGTCCCCCGACCCATATTAGGACCAAAGCATGTGCGCAACTAGAAGAAAATCCCCTTCATGCGAATGACCACCGGCAGCATGATTACCATCATCACCACAGGAAAGATGCAGAGTCCCAGTGGGATCATCATTTTGACAGGCAAGGAATTGGCGCGCTCTTCCGCCTGCAGAATCCTCTGGCTGCGCATCTCCGCGCTGTAGACGCGCAGGGCGTCGGTAAGGCTGGTGCCGAGTTCTTCCGATTGACGGAACAGGACAGCCAGTGCCCGCGCCTCGTCAAGTCCGATGCGATCGGAGAGTTCGCGTAGCGCTTCCCGCAAGGGTTTGCCGGCGCGCAGTTGCAAATTCATGATCGACAGCTGTATTCCCAGCCATTTGTGGGTGGCGGCCATTTCATGGCTGACGCGTTCGACCGCCCCCTCCAGGCTCATGCCGGCATCGGCGCAGGTGATCATCATATCCATGAAGTCGGGGAAGGCTCGACGATAGATCTGTTTCTGGCTGTTCTCGAAACGGTCGAGCAGAATGGCGGGAATTACCATGCAGGCCAGGCCGAAGAGGGCAGAGCCAGCAAGGGTGATAAAACCTGGCAGGTGCGGCGGCAGAACCCGTGACAGGAGTGCATACATTGCCAGAAAACCGACGCAGACTGCGACAAGACGGGATAGCGTATAAATCAGCGGCGCGCTTGATTGGTAAAAGCCGGCGCGAAACAGCTTCGCTTCCAAGGCGTTTGGCTCTTCCCGCTCCCTCTCGATCGATTTGAAGTAGGCATCGACCGGCCGTTGCGCCGCAAGCTTGGCAAGCTGGTCTTGTCCGAGCATCGATCGGCGGTCTGTAATCCTTTCGCCCATCAGGCTCTGCGCAACGAGCTTTCGTGTCTGCAGAGCCGGCAAGAAGACAAGCGCACCGAACAGGAAGAAGGACACCGCCGCCACAAAGACGGCAATAGACACCAAGAAGCCCAGGTCCTGAATGTTCGAAAACAATTTCTTTCGTCGCCCCCAGTCAAAAATCGAAAGTAACCATCCGGTACATGATGAAGTCGCCAAGCAGCGCCCACAACCCAAAAAGCAGGAATACCGGGAAGATGAGCGGGTCGCCCCAGACGGCGCCGTAATAGGCTGGGGAAAGGATTTGAAGCGTGAAGAACATCACAATAGGAAACAAGGAGATGATCCACGCGGAGACACGACCTTCGGCCGAAAGCGCCCTGATTTTCATTCGCAATTTCTGCCGTTCACGCATAACCGAGGAAAGATTGGCCAGAATTTCAGTAAGATTGCCACCCGTCTTGGCCTGGATCGACAGCGATACCGACAGCAGCTGCAGGCCCTCGAAGCCCACACGCTGCGAAAGCTTTCGCACGGCCTGCTCGATGCTGAGACCAAAGGTGATCTCGTCGGAGACGATGCCGAACTCGGTGCCGAGCGGATCGGGCATTTCGCGCGCGACCAGACCGATCGCGACCGAAGCAGGGTGTCCGGCCCGCAGCGAGCGAACAATCATGTCGAGCGCATCCGGCAGCTGTTTAGCGAACTTCCGGATTCGTTTGTTGCGGGCACGCCGGAGGACGAGAAGCGGCAGGACAAGCCCTATGACCAGAAAGATAATGAGCGATGCCAAGGCGGAAAAATTGAAGAGAACCAGCAGCAACGCCATCGCCAGCCCTGCAAGCAGAAATGTTGCGGCGAAGGTCAACGGATTTCCGGTAATGCCGGACTGGGTATAGAGCCTGTTCAGCCAGACCATTCCAAAAAGAAAGTCGCCGGATTCAGTGAGACCGCGCTCTCGCAGCAACCCCTGTAGCGTTTGTTCGGCCGGAACGTCGCCAGCGAGTCGCTTCAGCCGGCGATTGACTGCCATAGACCGGGAGCGGCGGCCGGCAAAGGAAAGATAAAGGGCTTCACCGGCGAGAATGACCGAGGCCGCCGCCAGCATATAGATGAAATACAGCAGAGCTTGACCCGTTAGCATCAGAGGGCAACCTGCGGGTTGAAGGCGTCCTTGGCAAAATGGTGCCCCAGGGTTGCGGCCTCCGGAGCGAACCGCGGGCGGACGCCGGTTGCGCGAAAGTCTCCGATGACCTTGCCCTCGGCTGTGACCTCACGGCGGACGAAATGATAGATTTCCTGAAGCTGGACGACATTACCCTCCATGCCAGTCAGCTCCGATATGGAGGTGACACGCCGGCCGCCGTCCGAAAGACGCTGTGTCTGGACGATGATGTCAATGGCGGAGGCAATCTGCGCCCGGATTGAATCATGCGTCATCGGCATGCCGGCCATGCCGACCATCTGTTCAAGCCGCGAGATCGCGTCGCGCGGCGTGTTGGCATGGATGGTGGTCATCGACCCCTCATGGCCGGTGTTCATCGCCTGCAGCATGTCGAAGGCTTCCTCGCCGCGCACCTCGCCGACGATGATGCGGTCCGGCCGCATGCGCAACGCGTTCTTCAGCAATTCGCGCTGGCGCACCTCGCCCTTGCCCTCGACATTGGGGGGGCGCGTCTCCAGCCGGCCGACATGCGGCTGCTGCAGCTGCAACTCGGCCGCATCCTCGATGGTGATCAGTCGTTCCTTCGATGGTATGTAACTCGACAGCGCATTGAGCAAGGTGGTCTTGCCGCTGCCGGTGCCGCCCGAAACCAGGATCGATTTGCGCGCCTGGACGGCGATCCGTAGCAGCTCGATCATCGGCGGCCGGATCGAATTAAATGCCATCAAACGCTCGAGCGAATAAGGGTTCTTGGAGAATTTGCGGATCGATACCAGCGGACCGTCCACCGAGATCGGCCGCACCGCGATGTTGACGCGCGAGCCGTCCGCCAGGCGGGCGTCAACCATCGGCGACGATTCATCGACACGCCTGCCGATAGCCGAAACGATCTTGTTGATGACGCGCAGCAGATGCGCCTCGTCACGAAACCGGATGGCCGTCTCTTCAACCAGGCCACGCCGCTCAATGAAGACACGCTTGTGGGTATTGATCAGGATGTCGGTAATGGAGTCGTCCTTGAGCAGCGGCTCGATCGGCCCGAGCCCGAGCATCTCGTCGGCCGTGTCACTGGTCAACTGGTCGAGTTCACGCGCATTCAGCGGCACACTTCGGCCGCGCACGAATTCGCGCACAATCGGCCGAATTTCGTTCAGGATCTCATCTTTCGATGCCGTTTCAAGCGCGGCAAGATTGAACCGGTCGATCAGGTGACTGTGGATCTCGACCTTGAGCGTCAGGAAATCGTCGCCGCGGGATTCAACATCAGCGGCCGGCGAAAGGGCCGGAGCGGCAGGCAGCACCGTCGGCTGCTCCGCCCTTACCGCGGCCTGCTGCTCGCTTGGTCCCTTGATAAACCGCCCCAGCATAATCCCTTATACCCCGCTAGCCCTTATTAGCGGAAACTAACCGTTAACCAAGCGAGGCACAAGCGCTGGAGGGTCTCACGTGAGGCCAATGCTTTCAACATAGTTAAGGAGGACGCCAGAAAAATATCGTTTTATTCGACGCCGCGCGCTTAGCCCTCTCCCAAACTTCCGGCTCACGGGACCTTTCAATACCGCAACAAATGAGATGCGGGTGAAAGATCCCCGTAAACCGTTAGATATAAAGGAATATGCAGTTTTGCTAATACGACTGTCGTTTTGCGTTGGCTGCGGCCAAATTGTGAACGAATGGTTAAGGACGGTTGAAAATCCAGCCGAATCAAGCTCTTGTTATAATTCAAATGGCTCTTGCGTTCGCAAGTTCAGGTATTGGAAGGTTAAGGAACCGTTAATCCGTTTGACTCTGCTTTTTCGTGCGACCTAGGATCGAGGTGACGGGGGATGCTTGGGTATGGGGTTCATCCTTGGCTCTGTCTCGTCGGGTTCCAACCTCCACAGGGAGAAATTGACATGAAGAAGCTCATGACGATGACCCGGCAGTTCCGCGACGACGAAAACGGCGCTGCCATGGTCGAATATTCCATCCTCATCGGCATCATCGCCGTGGCATCGATCCTGACTGTCCTCGCCATCGGCGGATGGGTGAACGGTCGTTTCTCGGCGCTCTGCACCGCCCTCGACGGGCACCCGACTGGCACCTGCAACGCGGCCGCCGGCACAGGCAGCTGATCGCCTGACTACATTCAGGCCCGGATCGTTCGAGCCGGGCCTGAATCCGATCGCAGCGGGCGAATCCCGCATCGGGGCTTGGGGCTTGGGACATGCGCGCCAACACGCTTATCATGATCGTACTCGCTGGCGTATTCGGCGTGCTGGCGGTGGTTCTTGTAAACTTCTGGCTGGCCAGTCAGCGTAGCGCGCTGGCTGAGGCTAATGGCCTGCAGCGCGACACTGTGGTGGTAGCCGCAGTGTCTTTGAAATTCGGCGATACGCTGTCGGCTGACAAGTTGCGCGAAATCGCGTGGCCGGCTGGCGCGGTTCCGGCCGGTGCCTTCAGGACAACGAAAGAGATTTTGGCCGGCGAAGCTCCGAAGCAGGCACTGCAGGCGATCGGCGCCAACGAGCCCGTACTTTCCTCCAAGGTCACCGGCCCAGGCCAGCGCGCCACACTTTCGGCGGTGCTTGGTGAGGGCATGAAAGCCGTTTCCATCAGGGTCAATGATGTGCTCGGGGTAGCTGGTTTCGTTTTCCCCGGAGACCGGGTCGATGTGCTGCTGACGCGCACGGTGCGCGGCGATGGCGGCGCGGACCAGAGTTTTGTCGACGTGCTGCTGCAGAGCATGAAGGTGCTCGCCATCGACCAGGTGGCGGATGAAAGCAAGGACAGCCCGACGGTTGTGAAGTCGGTGACGCTAGAGGCCAGCACCAAGGACGCCCAGAAGCTGACATTAGCGGCCGGGGCAGGCCAATTGTCGCTGGCCCTTCGCCAGGCTGCCGCAAGCAAAGGCGAGGCGACCGAACGCGTGACATTGTCTGACCTGAGCGGCGAGACGCCCGCGGATGTCGCGAAGAGGCAGGCCGAACTCGATAAGCAGGCGGCGGTCGACGCTGCGGCCGCGGCCGAGCGCAAGCGCGCCGACGACACGATTGCCGGATTGACCCAGGCGGTGGACAGAGTGGGAAGCCGCCTCGACGAGTTGGGCAAAGTGAAGCCGGCTCCGGCCGTGGCGTCCGCGCCGGAAGTCCGGGAAGTCGTTAAGGAAGTGGTAAAATACGTACAGCCGGAACCGCCGAAGAATGTTACAGTGGGCGTGTTTCGCGGCGTGAAGCTCGAATCCTACGATGTGCCGCGACAACCATAGCAGACACGCGGCAATCGAGGGCTGCCGGCGGCAGTGATTGGGGGATAGGATGCAGGGGATTTGGGCTAGGATGGGGGCGGCCGCGTTGTCCGGTCTGGCTGCGCTGGTGCTATCGGGCCTTGCGGCCGATGCGGCTGACCGTTTCATCGACGTGTCGAACCCCAGCGTCCATCGCGTCTTCCTGCCGATGTCACAGTCGGTGACGCTCCAGGTGAGCGCCAATCTCGGCGATATCGTCGTCGGCGACGAAAAGATCGCCGATGCCCAGCCGATGACCGACCGGACGCTTTATGTCATAGGCAAGAGCGCCGGCACCACCACGGTCAATCTCTTCTCCCCGGAAAAGCGTTCGCTGGGCGTCGTCCAGATCGAAGTCGGTGTCGATGTCAGCGACATGGCGCAGGCGATCCGTCAGGTGGCGCCTCGGGCGCGCATCGAGATCGGTTCGATCAACGGCAAGGTGAGGCTTGGCGGCCATGTCAAGGACGGCGCCACGCTGGCATCGATCCTTGAGGTGGTGCAGCAATATGGCCCCGACGCCATCATAAATTCCGTCATCGTCGACGACAGCCAGCAGGTGAATCTCGAGGTGCGTGTGCTCGAGGCAAAGCGCAATACCGGGCGCGACCTCGGTGTGTCGATCAGGAGCACAAACGGTAGCGGCACGTCACGCACCGGAACCGGCATTGCCGCTGTCGACGAAGACGATGTGGTGCTTGGACCGGGCGGTCTGCTTAGCGGTCTACTGTCGAACAGTAGTCCCTTCGCGGCGCTGATCACCCGCGTCATCGACAGCAACATCAAGGTCGACCTGATCATTGAAGCGCTTGAGGCCAAGGGGGCTGTGCGCACGCTGGCTGAGCCCAATCTCACCACGCTGTCCGGTGAGCCGGCCAGCTTCAACGCCGGGGGCGAAGTGCCTATCCGTGTCGTCGGCACCGATGGTGAGGTAACCATCACGTACAAGCAATTCGGCGTCAATCTGCTGTTCACGCCGGTCGTACTCGACGACGGCAAGATCCATATGAAGCTGGCGCCGGAGGTGAGCGACCTGACCGGTTTCACCACCGCCGGCGACCCGATCTTCACCAACCGCAAGCTGGCGACCGTCGTCGAACTGCGCGACGGCCAGAGTTTCGCTGTCGGCGGGTTGTTGTCCAGCAAGACCACCAAGCTGCAGAACCAGGTGCCGTGGCTCGGCCAGGTTCCGGTCATCGGCTCACTGTTCCGCAATTCGAGCAACCAGAAGGAAGAGACCGAACTCGTCGTGATCGTCACGCCGCATATCGTCCGGCCGGTGAAACCCGGCGAGCAACTGGCGACGCCTTTCGACAAGACGAGGCCGGCCAACGATCCGGAGTTCTTCATCCTCGGTCAGCTCGAGGTGAACAAGGATATGATCCGCAAATATGAAACAGGAGACGGTGTGACCGGCCCCTATGGCCACATGCTGGACTTCAAATCGAAGGACAAGATGCTCTATGTCAAGAAATAGCGCCTTGGTCCTGTTGCTGTGCGCCGGTGCGCTATCGGGCTGCGCCGCCGACTATCTGAACCACTACGATTCGGTGACCCTGGCCGCCGGCGATACGCAGAAATACAATTCGCTGCTGCAGGCGGTCGATCCGTTCAATCCGAACGCGAAGAACACACATATCGAAGGCGACGGCGCCCGAGCAGCCGCTGTTGCACAGGGCTACAAATTTCCACCGCCACCACCGCCACCGCCTGCGATAACGGTGAATGTCGGCGGGCCGGGTGTGACCAACGGAGCGAATTGAACAGAAGGATGCGGTCGCACTGCGCCGGGTGAGCGAGGGACCTGGTGCAAGGAAGCAGAGAGTAAGGTCATGTTGGGGACCATTAGGGCGTTCTGGGACGATCAACGCGGCATAGCGATGATCCTTGTCGCAATCATGCTGCCTGTGATCGTTGGTTTTGCGTTGCTTGTGATCGACATGAGCCGGGCGAACAGTCTGCACAACGACTTGCAGAAGGGCGCCGATGCTTTCGCGTTGGCCACCGCAGCGGAGCTCGATGGCAAGTCGGACGCGATCACCCGCGGCAATAACGCCCTCGCAACGCTTGTCTTCAACACGTACCGTTTCGCTGAGCCAGCTGCCGGCGATCCGCCTGGCGCGGAAGCGCTAGCAGCAGCTGGAGTGACATGGCGCTACCTGAGTAGCCTCCCAACTAATGACAGCGATCCCATCGTTCCCGCGAATGTGACTACCGATCCGACCGCAGCCAAATTCGTTGAGGTGACCGTCACACCGGTTGGTTTCGCGGCAATGTTCCCCGCCACTTTTGTCGGTAGCTCAACAAACGGCTTCGATATCGGTGCGGTTTCGGTCGCAGGCTTCAAGAGTGCCGTATGCCACTTCACCCCAGTATTTATGTGCAACCCGTACGAACTCGCACCGGGCGGCGTAACCCTGCAGCAAGCCGCAGCCGATCGGAACCTGCGCCGCCGACTGATCGAACTCCGCAAAGTCGGGAATGGCGCCGCCGCCGGGCCGGGCAATTTCGGTTTCCTGGAGCCTCCCCAAGGCATCGGCAACGGTGCGCAGGCGCTCGCCCAAACCATTGCGACATCAAATCCGATAGGCTGCTACGGAAACAACAACGTCACCACCAAAACCGGGCAGAACGCTGGCCCAGTACAGGACGCATTCAACGTCCGGTTTGGCATAAGGACGACCGGCGGTCACTTCAACACTGCAGAATACGGTCCTGCCGCCAACGTCCGAAAGGGCGCCCTAAAGACTCAGGGAGGCGCGGGCCAGTGCCCCAGCTTTAACCAGTTGACCTTCAATCTGCCCGGCACTCAGGGGCTGCCTCGGGATGCCGGGCAGATCAATTCTCGGCTAGGTGACGGGAACTGGGATCTAAACACTTACTGGAGCACCAATTTCGGAGCCGCCGCCAAGCCGGCCAGTTGGGCAACAACCAAGCCGACACGCTATGAGGTCTATCGCTACGAGATTTCGGCAGGCCTTGTTGGAACCGCATCGACCGGAGGGGAGAGGGGAACGCCTGTGAATTCGTGTCAAGCCCCGATAACGACAGTCGACCGCAGGTTACTCTATGGGGCAATTCTCAACTGCCAAGCTCTTTCAGCATTGGGCAATGACCTGTCTGGCCACAGCGAGAATCTTCCCGTCGAATCGTTCGCCAGCTTCTTCCTGACCGAGCCTGTCCTATCGGCATCGGACGATGCCTCCGTCATGGTCGAGTTGGTCGACATCGCCGCAGGCGGACAGGGAACGCTCGACAATTTCGTGCGTGACGAACCGCAGCTTTACAGGTGATGTGATGCTGACTTCGCTGAGGTCTATTTTACGCAGTTTTGGCCTCGAGGAGCGAGGCACGGTTCTCGTCGAAATGACCTTGATCACGCCATTGATGATCAGCCTTTCGGCGGGCGTCTTCGAGTTCGGCAATCTTCTCCATCAAAAGCTGCTAATCGAAGCTGGCCTCAATGACGGGGCTCGCTACGCCGCACGCTGTAATCAAACGTTTAACACGGCGCTCAACTGTGTCACCTATGCGCGGAACATCGCCGCCACAGGATCGTACAACTGTGGTGGAAATTGCAATGTTGCAAGCCGGGTCACCGGTTGGCTGCCGGCGGCTGTCACGGTCGATCTCAATCACCTCGTCATACCGGTGACTATCGACCCCAATACTGGCTTGGCCAACTACCATAGCGCGACAGCCAATGTCCGGGTAGTGCGACTTGAGACCTCTTTCACATATACCGGCGCCTCCCTTCTCACTTTTCTCGGCCTGGGGCCTGTTACCTTTTCCGCCGCCCACGAAGAACGTTACAACGGGTGGTGAAATGCGCGCATTAGCCCTGTTCAGGAAAGATGAGACTGGCGCTGTGATGGTGGAGTTCGCCATCAGCATGAGCCTGCTCCTGACACTTACCCTCGGCTTCGTAGACTTTGGATATGCATGGTACCAATGGAATGCCGCGACCAAAGCCGTCGAGATCGGCGCACGCCTAGCGTCGATTTCGACGCCGATTGCGCCAACGATTGCGGCAGCAGGAACCGCGACGACGCCAGGCGATCCGATTCCCGTCGGCAACTACGACTACACGTGCAATGGCGCCACCAGCGTGTGCAGTTGCTTCGGTTCGGGATGCGTGGCCGGAACTTTTACTGCCGCCAACTTCAATCGCATTTTTCGAGGCGACGCGACGGGCGCGGGCACCTGCCCGCCGCTTAGTGCGGGACGACGGCCAGGCATGTGTCATTTCTTTCCAATGCTCCAGCCAGCCAATGTGATCGTCAGATATACGGCCACCGGGCTTGGTTACCAGACCCGCCCAGGCGGACCGGTACCGACAATCACCGTCAGCTTGCAGAACGTGACCTTCCAGTTCTTCTTCCTCGGCGGACTGCTAGGTTTCGACAATCTCACCATGCCCTCGATGCTGAGCACGGTTACGGGCGAAGACATGAAGAGTAGCTACCCATGAACGCCATCAACACCAAGGTTACACCGACCAAACGCAAGCAGGTCGCCCTGTTCTCGTCGGATGCGAATTTCAAGCGCGATGTGGCGACGCGGCTCGACGCGCTGGCGATCTATGATGTCCGGATTTCCGAGACCGGTGACTTCCTTAAAGGGCCGCCCGCGGACACGCGCCCCGGCATCGTCATCCTCGACCTCGGCAATGGCGAGTTGCTCGGCAGGCCGGGCATCGTCGAACTGCGCGCCCTTTGGGCAACCGTGCCGCTTATCGCGGTCTCCGACGAACTGTCGTCGGAGCAGACGCGTGTGCTGGTGCGCATGAACGCTTCGGACTGGCTGCACAAGCCGCTCGACGGCAAGGAACTGCTCAATGCGGTGACCTTCCACGACACCGGCAACCAGGGAACCAAAAGCCGTATCATCACCTTCATCAGTGCGAGCGGCGGCGCCGGCGCGACGACGCTCGCTCTCTCGGCGGCCGAATTCCTGTCATCGAAGTCGAAAGAGCGGGCGGCTTCCACCTGTCTGGTCGACCTAGATTTCCAGAGCGCCAATTGCGGCGCCTATCTCAACCAGTTCAACCAGTTCGACCTCGGCGGCATCATCGGCCAGCCGGAGAGGCTCGACGTCGAGCTGATGGATGTCATCAAGCTCTCTCGCCCGTCCGGGCTGACGCTCTATTCCTTCGAGAGGCCGCAATTGCCTTTCGAACCGCAGGGCAGTGATTTTGTCTTCCGGCTGCTGGACCTCGTCGCCTACCGGTTTGACGACATCGTCATCGACCTGCCGAACATCGAGACGCCTTGGCACAATTCCGTGCTGTCGACGAGCGATGAGATATTCATCGTCTTCGAACTCAACGTCGCCTCGCTGCGGCAAGGCAAACGGCTCTACAAGAAGATCCGTGAGTTGCGTGGCAATGCTGTCAGCATCACGCTGGTCGCCAACAAGCACAAGCGCAAATGGTTCGGCAACCATTTTTCGCGCAGCGAACTCGAAAAGATCTTCAAGGCGCCGCACATCAAGTCGGTCGCGCTGGACAATGCGCTCCTCACCGATGCGTTGAACCGTGCTATCCTGCCTGCCGAGGTGGATGGGCGTGCGCGCTTCAACAAGGACCTGAAGCGGATGTTCAAAGAGCGGCTCGATGACGCTGCTGCCAAATAGGTATCGGATCGTCCTTGGGTTGGTCTGCGCCATGGGCATGGCGCTGGCGATGTCGGTCCAGGATTTTGCCAGCGCGCGATCGGCACTTTCGGATCGGCCGCCGCTGCCGGCAATGGGCCCCAGCCTGCGCAAGACAGTTGCCTTCGAGACGACAGAACAGCCCGGAACAATCGTTATCCGCAAGGGCGAGAAAGCGCTTTACCTGGTGACCCGACAGGGCCAGGCGCTTCGCTATCAGATCAGCGTCGGACGCGACGGATTTGGCTGGACCGGGGTCGTCAAGGTGGGGGCGAAGACCGAATGGCCGGAATGGCGCCCACCCCGCGAAATGCGCGCCCGCCAGCCGGACCTGCCGCAAATGGTGCCTGCCGGTCCCTACAACCCACTCGGCGCCAGGGCGCTCTATCTGCTTCGGGACGGGCGTGACACGCTCTATCGGATACACGGAACCAACGATCCCAAGGGTGTTGGCTTCGACGGAACATCGGGGTGTTTTCGCCTTACCAACACCGATGTGATCGATCTCTTCAAGCGCGTCGCGATCGGCGCAAAGGTGGTGGTTCAATGACGATGATCAGCGAACCGGACATGCCGGCAATCGAGATTGGGACAGCAGCCCGCACCGGAGAGCAAGCTGCCGTTGTGAAACCGAGCGACAAAAGCATTATCGGCGCGGTCATCATCGGCACGTCCCTGCTCACTTTGGTGAATATGGTAGCCGCGGTTTATCTATACCGCGGCATCAGCGATATGCGCCTTTTGGAAGGGCGCTTGGAACAACTAGGCACGTTCGAACAACGAATCGGGGGCCGGCTGGACATGGTCAACAACGGTTTTCAAAGCCGATTTGAAAAACTCGACAGTCAACTGCAGAGCAGCTTTGGCGAAATCAACCGGAGCATAGCCCGGCTGGAACAGAACCAGCCTCTTGCCCGTGACGAAGTCATGTCGAGCGCAGCGGAACCTTCCGTCGACACGACCGGCAGCATGGCGGAGGCGCCTGCTGTTCTCGATGGTGAAGACGCGACCGAGCCCAGCGTCGTCGATACACCGCGTCCGCCCAAAAGGAGGATTGCAGCTGCAGCGCCTGCCCCAAGCTCCAACTACCAGCGCATAGAGCAGGCCGACGGCAAGGTTTACTACCGAAAGATCAACTAGCGCTGGAAAAGGGTGGGGCTATCCTAGAGATCTCGCTGCAGAGCAACGAGCCTAGCGGCCAGCGCTTCGGACCGCTGTCGGGTTTCGCTGAGGAAGATGACATGGCAGTAGGCGCATGCCGTCACGCCCAGAAACAGCACAAGGCTGTTCTTCAAGGTGAAATCGACCGTTAGTTGGAACGGAAGGCCGCCGGGTACCGTGAAAGAGGCGATCGTGCTGGCTGTTTCGGAATGGCTGGTGACAGCGATCATCAACCCGGCGAAAAGCAGGGCGACGTGGTTGGCAAGGAAGAAGAACGCGGCCGACCTTCTTGTGCGGCACGCCATCCAGCAAGCGGTCGACGCGGCGACCAGCATCAAGGCATCAAAAACCATCGACGACCCGAGATAAAGATCGACCTGTTGCCAGAACATGGTCGACAGCGGCCTTAGTTCAAGCCAAAACCGCCACATTGTGGGACTGGCCGGATATGCTCCCAGCAAGAAAGTCGCCATGCGCTCCCCTGCCAAGATAAGCAGGATCAGAGCTGGGAAGGCAAAGAGCATTATCGACTTGCGCTTCATGTCACCCTCGACAAACTGGCAACAAGATAGCTTGCAGAGATTGAGCGAGGCTTAACGGAGCGTTGGTGGTGCCGCGGCAGCGCAGCCAGCGGCGCATGGCAGCTGCATATCAGAAAGCGCCATGCGCCATTAGTTGTTTTGGGTGAGCACGAGCGTCACCACCTTCGGCTCGACTCGTTGCAGACATCGTTCCGGAATATTGGGCCACATCGCCTTGGCGCATCCCTCTTCGCCTGGCGCCGGCGCCAGCGAGAGTTCTGAGCTACGGGCTTCCTCGGCGGTCGACAGGAATACCTGTGTAGCCAGCGCGGTCGCCATGGATACCTGGACGAGGATAAGAGCGTAAGCGAAACTTCTGATCATCCGCTCGCAACGCCGAATTCGCGAACTGGTTCCAATGGCCTGGCTACCGGGTAACCACGATCGCGATTCTTGCGCTTCAGTGCCTTAGCAGTCATCGAATTCTTAGATAGCAAACCTCGTCCATGTCCCAGCTCCTCGCCCAGACCGCGGAAACGGACGCGGTGGTTGTGGGCTCAACGTACGTCTTGCCATTGCTGATCAGCGTGATTGCGCGGCAGACGACCCGGTTCGATCTTCCGCGCGTGGCGAAGGAGGATGTGGACGCGAGCCGCCTCCAAGTGCCGCTCAAGATTATCGAGATTCTGGACGATGGTGACATCGAGGAGATCGCGCCGCGAGTCTCCCAGTCGGCCAACAATCAGAACGAGGTCGACATGGCCGACTTCTCGTCCAATCATCGCTTCCACCGACGGATGCAGGAGCTTTCGGGTCGATCTGGGCGCGCCCGGCGGGCGGTATGCAACGTCAGTCACGCTGGTTCTACGAACGTGCGCGCGGTAGCGACGAAAGCTTCCTGCGCGGGCGTTTGACTGCGGCGTCGGCGCTGGCGCACCGGAGAAGTCTGCTGTTCGGGCTTCGTGCCGGCCGCTGCTCGCGCCAACTGTGGGTAAGTTCGCCGTCCCATCCGCTCGTCACGCCCTTCAGCATCGAACGCCTGGCTACCCTTCTCAGTCCAAAATCGTTGGGCTTGCTCGCCTTCGGCGCTCTGGACCTTCGCGGTCATCCAGAGCATCGCGCCGTAGTTGGCAGCGCGATCGTAGTTGGTCAGATCAACGATGCCTGCCTTGACGAGGAGGCCGATCGGACGAACATACACGAACAAACATATCAATTTGTGTTGCAACCATGTTGCAGGCACAGCAAGGAATGGGCCGAGACATGCCCGGAAAGAAAGGATTTAAGCGACAGAGAGCCGGAAAGTTCGTGCAACATGGAACTAGCCCAACCGTTATCGCCAGAAATCGAAATTAGCTCCCGGACGGGGTGGGCCGCCTTGGAGATGGCGCAGACCATCGAATCAGATGGGTCTCGCCACCTAGCTTGGACCGCGATCCGCAAATTGAAAAAACGCGAATATGTTGGGCGCGAAGCTCGTTACTTCTGGCGAAACGCGGAGTGGAACGAGACAACCAGGGGGCCTAAAATGTAGTCCAGTGCGGTGCGTTCCTCGGTGACGATCATGACTGACGCCGGCATGCCCGGATAAAGCGCAATCTGTGGGGCCGCGGCCAATTCCGCGGGATCGACCGCTACGTCGGCAAGATAGTAGGGAAGCCCGGTCTTGCTGTCGGTGACGCGATCCGCCGAAATGCGGGTGACCCGTCCATGAATGACCGGTATCGAACGCTGCTTGTAGGACGTGAAGCGGACCTCGGCCGTCATGTCGGCGCGCAGGCTGGATATGTCCTCCACCTTCACCTGCGCCTGAACGATCAACGAATTCCTAGTCGGCACGATGTCGAGGATGGTCTGGCCGGGGGCGACGATCGCGCCGGTCGAGAAAACGGTGAGATTCATCACCTGGCCGTCATAGGGCGCCCGCACTTCGGCGCGGTCGACCGTGGCTTGCGCGGCGAACATTTTCGGTACCAGGTCGGCGAGGTTGGACTGGGCGTCGATCAGCATGGTTGAGAGTTTTGCGCGGCGCTCGTTGGTGAGCTGCGCAATCTGGCTTTCAAGCTCGGCCTTACTCTGGCGGTTTCCGGCTATATCGCCGAGAGTCTGGTCGATCAGGCCCTGCAGGTCGGAGGCGGAGCGGTCGAGCTCCAGGACACGCGTGCGCGTTGTCAGGCCGGCCTTCAGCAACTTGTTGAGGCCTGCCTTTTCGTCAATTGTCGACTTGAGCTGCGCACGAAAAGATTCGACGCGCGCCTGCTTTCCATCGATCTGCTCGTCGAGTTCGGCTATCCGTTTCTGCAGGATCTGCTTGGCACCGGCCATCGAGGCGCGCTGGCTCCCAAGGTCGGCAATTTGGTTGGCCATCGCGTCCTGCAGATAGGCCTGGTGCTCAGCGGTGATGTCCTTCGGAAAGGCGACTGCCTCATGGCCGTCGAGCTCCGCGCGAATGCGGGCATCGGTAGCGCGCAACAACGCATATTGCTGCGAATAGAGGTTGAATTCGGAACGGGCGTGCGTGTCGTCGAGCACCACCAGCACATCGCCTGCCTTGACGATGTCGCCATCCTTGACGCGGATCTCCTTCACCGTGCCGCCGTCGAAATGCTGTACGCTCTTTCGATTGCCTTCCACCTTGACGATGGCGTCGGCGAGCACGGCGCCGTTCAGCGGGGCAAAAGCCGCCCAGCCGCCGAAGATGCCGAAGAAGGCAATGATGATCAGCAGGCCGACACAGGCCGGCACCCGGATCGAATCCGGGGCCAGGATACCGGTTTCGCCGGACAGGCTCCGGTAGGTGAGGGCGCCGTCGCTCATCGATCTCTCCGGCCACAGCTCATTGGGTTGCCACCGCCATTGGAGCCGCGCGCTGGTTGAGCAGCGCCACGATCTCGTTTCTCATGCCAAAGGCCTCGACGGCGCCATCGCGCAACAGAAGGATCTTGTCGACATTGGCCAAGGTCGAAGGCCGGTGCGAGACGATGATCACTGTGCTGCCGCGGCGCTTGAGCTCGATCGCGCACTCGCTCAGCGCGCGGTCGCCATCGGCGTCGAGATTGGAGCTCGGCTCGTCGAGAATGATCAGGTTCGGCGTTCCGAATACCGCACGAGCAAGAGCAATCCGCTGCCGATATCCTCCCGACAGCACTGCGCCGCCTTCGCCGATCTGGGTCTCGTAGCCCTGCGGCAGACGGATGATCATCTCGTGCACGCCGGCGAGCCGCGCGGCGGCTATCACCTCCTGGTCGACATTGGTCTTGAAGCGGCCGATGTTGGCGGCGACCGTATCGGCGAAGAGTTCGATATCCTGCGGCAGGTAGCCGATGTGGTCGCCGAGCGCGTCGTGCCCCCACTGCGACAGGTCGGCCCCGTCCAGCCTGACGGTGCCGCGGCTGGGTTGCATGACGCCCGCGAGATGACGCGCCAGCGTCGACTTGCCGGCGCCGGAAGGGCCGACGATTCCCAGCGCCTCGCCTGCGTCCAGCCGGAATGATACGTCGCGGAGAAGCACTTTCTGCTGGCTGGCAATTGCAAAGCTGACCTGCTCGACCGAAATCTTGCCGGTGGGCTTCGGCAGGTTGAAAGATCTTTCGTTGAGCGCCCCCCCGTCGACCAGCTTCTCGACCCTTGCCAACGCCGCCCGCGCCAGGATCAGGCTGCGCCAAAGGCCGACGATCTGCTCGACCGGCTGCAGCCCACGGCCCAGCAAGAGGCTCGCCGCAAACATGGTGCCGCCGGTGATCTGCCGCTCGATCACCAGATAGGCGCCGAGGCCGAGGATCAGCGACTGCATGGTGAGCCGCAGGAACCGGATCAGGCCGGACATCAGGGCGGCGCGATCGCTTGCCTCCGCTTGGCGCCGCAGCGCCAGGTTACGGTCGCGCCCCCAGCGGCGGATGAGACCGTCGATCATCCCCATGGCGCGAACGACTTCCGAGTTTCTGAGGCTCATTTCGGTAAAATTATAGTTGGTCGTCGCCAGGTCGTTGGCCTGCTTCAGCGGCGAACGCACGAGATACTCGGTGAGCACGGCCATGGCGATCAAGAGCAGCGAACAGCCCAGTGCGAAGAAGCCGAGCCACGGATGCAGCAGGAAGATGATGCCGATGTAGATGGGTGACCATGGCAGGTCGAACAGGGCATGGATGCCGCTGCCGGTGATCACCTGCCTGAACGTGTCGAAATCGCGGATCGGCTGGCTTTGCGAGGAGCCCGGCGATGGGGTCTCCACCGACGCGGCGAGGACTTTTGCCGACAGCAACTGGTCGAGCCGCGCGCTGGCACGCGTAAGGATGGAGGCGCGCACCAGATCGAGGCCGGCCAACGAAAGGAAGGCCGCCAGCAACACCAGGGTGAGCATCACCAGCGTGGTTTCGCTGCCGCTGGTGACCACCCGGTCGTAGATCTGCAGCATGTAAAGCGGGGACGCGAGGTAGAGCAGATTGATCGCCAGGCTGAATGCCGCCGCAACCAGGAAATAGCGGCGGCACGCCAGCAAGGCGTCCTTCACAATCTTGGATTTGTTGTCGGGACTCAAATACCCAGCGGAAAACCGCCCCCCTGTCCACGCTCGGAACCGATACTACTCCTGATCGTCCAATCGGCCACGTGGTTCCCTTCCTATTCCTGCCGTAAACCTTAATTCGTAAGCTGAATCAGGAGCCCGCAGCATGAGGAGAGCCGCGCCTATCCGTGCGGCTCTCCTTTTGGTTCACATCACAAAGTCGCTCAGTTGCACCACCGTCCTGCCGGTGCCGTCGTCGGCAAGTGTGAAGCTGTGGGCATCGTAGACGCCGAGCAGGTGGAGCGTGGCGTTGTGCGTGCCGTCCGTGACGGTCAACGTTCCCCCGGCGCCGTCGAGGTCCGCCTGATAGGCAGCGGACGTTCCGGTGCCGAACAGGATGTCTTCGAGGTTCACCTTGTCGTCATTGGTGATGCCGGCGATGCTTCCGCTGAAATCGAAGGAATCGTCCAGCTGCAATGTGCCGGCGGCATTCGCCGCGAACGTGACGTCGGTTGAAGAGGCCGCACCGAACTCCAGCTTCGACAGGTTGCCGATGGTGGCATCGCCGTCACCGGTGACCTGGCCGTTGATGTCAATGTTACCGCCATTGGCCCAGATCATGCCGGAATTCGCCAGCCCGCCGGTGATCGTAAGGCCGCCGGAGCCGGTTGCCTCCAGCGTTCCCGAATTGACGACGACGCTGCCTCCGGTGTCGATGACCAGCGCGTTCGAGCCGGTGGCGATGATGGTGCCCCTGTTGTCAAGGCTGAGCATCCCGCCGCCCAGCTGACCGGCGCCTGAGATGGTGTTGTCGACATTGGTCAGAGCGACGTCGGCAGCAGTGCCGGAGATGACGTTGGCGGCGCTGTCGGACAGCAGGATATGCCCGCCACCCTGCAGGGTCACGCCATGCTGGATGACCTGCAGCAGCGTATCGCCGCCCGCCGAGTCGAGCGAGATGAGACCGCTGTTGTTGATAATGCCGCTGAGCGGCAGCAACGCGCCGTCGCCGATCGTCATGGTTCCGGCATTGTTGACCACCGGCGTCTGGTCGAAGACGAAATTGCCGTCCGTGAGTGTGCTCGAGTGGACGCCGTCAAGCAGGATCGACTGCCCGTCGCCAAGCGTGATCACCGCGTTGCCGTTGGCATCGTCGGCCATGTGCGCCTGGACGTCGGCGAAACTCGCGAAGCCGGAATAGCCGATCAGGTCGATCTGGTCAGCGGCCGCGTCGAAGCTGTGCACCGTGTCGTTGCCGATCGGCTGTGAGAAGACGAACAGGTCGTTGCCGCTCGAGCCGGTCAGCACGTCGTCGCCCGACCAGGCAAAGATCGGCGAGCCCGGCGCGTAGGCCTCGACATTGTCGGAGACCGACATGCTCCCCGTCGTGCCGTCGGCGTTGATCCAGCTCATCGAAACGTCGAGCACCGCCGCGCCGGTGAAATCGGCAGGCGTGGTAACCGTCATCCCGTGCAGGTCGTTGGTCTGTATAGTCCAACTGCCGTCGGCGTTGTGCGTAGCGCCGTTAATGGTCCAGCCGGAGGGCACATCCTTCACCCTGACGGTGACGAGCGCGCCGTCATGTGACGGATCGGTCAAGCCAAGGTTGATGGGCTCGCCGGCAGTGCCGGCAGGTTTGAGGCCACTGACCTGCACATGCGCGGTGTTGGGATTCTGGGCTAGGTCTTTGAATGCACCACTTTGAACAGTAACAGCATAGGTAGACCCATTGTTGCCGGCCTTAGTGATGGGAAGGGTATAGACTTCCTGGTAAGTAGTTCCGGCTATCGTGACTGGCCCCCAAGTTCCAGATCCAGTAATTGATCCCCCACTTATTGTGATCTTAGAGACGTTGAAAAACGTATGGTCCATGGTCTCGCTAAACACGAGATAAAGGCTGCTGCCACTTCCTTGGTTATTCTGTTTGCTATCGATAAGAGTGATGATGGGCGCTGTCGTGTCGGTGACGGCATTGACCGTGACGGAGATGTTGGCGGTCTCGGTGACGCCGCCAGAGGTGACGGTGTAGGAGAACACGGCCGGGCCGTTGTAG
>NZ_JAMYPY010000037.1:0-27741 GCF_040320605.1 Mesorhizobium sp. M0659 | reverse complement strand
ACGGTCACCGCCACGGTGACCGACGCCGACGGCTCAACCGGAACCACCTCCTTCACCGTGGTCATCGACGACGACCTGCCTACGGCTGCGAACGATACCTGGGCATCCACGGTTACAGGCCCCACAGTTCTCATCGACCTGCTCGCCAACGACAAATTCGGAGCCGACGGCGTCGACACCGACAACAATCCGGTCAGCGGCCAGGTGACCGCCACCAACGGTGCTCACGGCACCGTCACCTACAACAACGATGGAACGTTCACCTACACGCCGACGGGCATCTATGTCGGCTCGGACTCTTTCACCTACACGATCAAGGACGGTGACGGCGACACTTCGACGGCCACGGTGACCCTGAATGTGCAGACCAACACCGTTCCATCGGGTGGCGGGACTGCATCGTTGACATTGAACGAAGCCGCGCTCGACACCACGCTCGATGCTTCGGCGCCTGCGGATCTCCAAGCCGGGGCCGTGACCGGCACCAACCCAGGCAGCCGCGGCGAGACGGCGCAAGCAATCAGCGGCATCACCTTCACCACGACCGGCGAAGCCATTGATGTTGCATTCGCCAACCCGACCGGCGATCCAAACTGGGTGGCGCCGACTGTTTCTGGCCTAGCCTCTGGATACACAATCAGCTGGGCGCTCGTCGGCAACCAACTCGTCGGCAGTCTGATACAAACGGCCGGCAGCGTGAACCTCGGCGCATTCGTCTATCTGGCGCTGTCAAACACGCACGCCGGCGCCAACAGTTCGTTGACACCCGTCGTTACCGCGACACTGACCGACCAGCTCCAGCATCTTGCCGGCTCGGGCAACGTCACCATCAACGGGCTTCAGGTGGTGGCCACCGACACCAGCGGTGATCATGTTTCCGGCTCGGTCAATCTGACGGTTCTGGACGACGCTCCGCTGCCGTTCACTCCGGATACGATCTTTGCTGAAGATGTGGCGCACGTGTCCGCAGTTGTTGGCAATCTGAATTTCGCTAACGCGGCCGGCGCCGATGGCGTTGGAGATGTCGTTTTCAACGTGACCGAGTTGTCACCCGTGACTGACCTTACCGGCCAGAACATATTCTTCAACGGAGAGCAGGTACTTTACCACGTCGTGAACCCGCATACGATTGAAGGACGGACATCACTTGCCAATGGTAATGATCTGGCGTTCACAGCAACGTTGGACCCGCTTAACGGCACCTGGTCGTTCACTCCGGCAGGAACGCTCTACGCCGGAAATCCTCTGAACACTGCCAGCGTTGCGCCATCAGGGGGCAATAACCAGGTAATCGCATTCAATTTCCCTGGGACCCAGGATCTTCTCGTAACCGCGAACGGTTCGAACACGGTAAATACCTCTACAGGTAACTTCGGCGTAGGCAGCGGGCAAAGTATCGCCGGAGGAGAAACCGTTCGCTTTGACTTCGTCAAAAACGCCTCGACGGATGGTTCGTCGAAAATATTTGGCGGATACTACGAGGCATCAAGCTTCACTACAAGTATAACAAAGACCAACAAGGAGCCGATTATGACTATCCGCGGGGTGAACGCGGACGGTGACACCGCGTTCTTTGGTGACGCTGGTGATACGACGGCTGCGGGTATCGTGGTTTTTGTCACCAACGCCGGCGGCTCACTTACGCCGCTTGTCACGTATGCTGGCGGAATTGCAACGGTTACCGGGTTGGAAGAAGGCGACATCATCAAGGTTGTTGCTACGACTGATGCATTCAGTGCTATCGAATTCACTGGAGTGGACAATCCTGCGACATCGCAAAGCGATAACTTCAAACTTGGTCCGGCCCAGTTCACGACAACCGACGAGGCCTCGCCGTTCAACGTTGCCATTCCCGTCATTGGCACCGATGGTGATGGCGACCCGATTTCCGCCACCGTCAATGCAAGTTTGACACCTGATCCAGCGACGTTGGAAGGAACGAACAGTGGCGATGCTCTCATTGCCACCTCCGTGATCCACAACCTCTTCGGCCTTGATGGCAATGATACGCTTACCGGTCTTGATGGTCAGTCGAACCTTTTGGCCGGAGGGCGCGGAGATGACACTCTCAATGGTGGCTCGGGAGCAGACCAGTTGTATGGCGGCAGCGGCGTTGACACCCTTATCGGTGGCGGCGGCAATGACACCCTTGTCGGTGGCGCGAACGCTGACACGCTGACAGGCGGTGCTGGCGCCGATACCTTCGTGTTTGGAGCTGGCGACTCGACGCCTGTCATCGGTGGGTCGGGTAATGCCGGCACGATCTCAGGCTATGACACCATCATCGACTGGGGCTTTGGCGGAACGGCGGACAAGCTCGACTTCGGTGTCGCCCCTATTGCAGCCATCGCGATCAGCGGCTTCGACGGCACCGACTCGGCCTTGACGTTCGGCGGGCAAACGATCAAGTCGGACGCAATCAGCGCGAACGGCATCATCACCTTCGATGACGCAGACACTTACGCAAATGCGCTGAGCCTCAACACAGCCGGCGGCGTGGCCGCAGCAGTTCAATATCTGATGGCGAATGACATTGGCGGCGCTGGCACGACCGTGGCCTTCGTTGGCAACGGGAATACCTATGTCTATGAGCAGACCACCACCAACGCGGGTGGCACATTGGTTCAGTTGACGGGCATCACCAACATTACCAACCTCAATACGCTCATCACGAATGGTGCCGTGGATCCCATCATCCTCGATCTCAACCATGACGGCTTCGCCTTCAGCGACCTCAACCACGGTGTCCAGTTCGACATCAACGGCGACGGAACGAAGGACCAGGTGGCCTGGAACACGTCGAACGATGGCATGCTGGCCATCGACCTCAACCATGACGGCAAGGTCGACGACGGCACCGAGCTGTTCACGCCGAGCTTCGGCGGCCGGAACTTCGCCAGCGGCGCGGCGGCACTTGCCTCGCTCGACAGCAACCATGACGGCGTCATCGACCACAGCGACGCGGCATTCGACAGCCTGCTGATCTGGAAAGACGCCAACGCCAACGGCATAAGCGACGCCGGGGAGTTGTCGAACCTCGCCCATAACGATATTACTTCGATCAGCACGACAACGACCTCCGCTGTCGGCGAAATCGATGGGCAGACCGTGACCGGCAACGGAACCTTCCAGATGGCCGACGGGACGACCGGCAACTATGTCGAGGTCGAGCTCGACACTTCGCTCGCCGCCCCGGCGCAGCCGGCCATCGCTTCCGACGGCAGCAAGACCTTTGCCATCGGCTCGCTGGAGGTCGCCGACCTGATCGCCGACTTCCACGATGGCGACAAGATCGATCTTTCCTCCTTGCTCAAGGGCCTTGCCGGCGTCACCGATCTCGTAGGCGGCGGTTTCGTGGAGATCGCGCAGTCCTCGGCCAATGCGGCCAATGCCGAGGTCAAGGTCGATACCGACGGCGGCGGCGACAACTATCATACGGTCGCCGTGCTGGAGAACTACACATTCCACAGCGCCGCCGATGCGGTTAAAATACTCTACGATGACAGCCACGGCACCAAGACGGACGTGGCCTAAAGGGGCGAAAGGGACGGGGTGAGGAGCATGAACAGAATTTTGCGGGTGGCCTTCGGGGCCGGGCTGCTGTCGATGTGCGCGACAGGACTTCAGGCCGCCGACATCATCGAAGGGCCGGTGGCCGACTATTGCCGGACCGTCGGCACATCGAACCTGGTGCTGACCGACAACATCGTCGATCTCAAGGCCGAGGTGGTGAAGCTGATGGACGAGTCGGTGGCCGTCGCCAACAGCTCGGAATGGATCAATTCGTCCCGTCCTGCCTTCGTCTGGGCATCGGAAGCCAAGGTCGCCTGCGGGATGGCCTATGGCTACCTCAAGACGAACTACAAGGACGAGGACACGCTCAACAAGTGCGAATGCTTCCACGACCGCATGGTCGAGTACATGAACTGACCGGAAGGGATCCGGCAGTGCCGGTTGGCTGACCCGATGGTCGGCGGACGATTGACGAGGGCGATCGCCGGAGCGATCGCATTGACCGGTTTTGGCCAGCTTGCCACGCAAGCCCGCGCCAACTGGCTGGAACGACCTAGCCTGGAGAGACCCGCACCGTTCGGCTTGCGGCGGCCGGTTCGCTGCGACGCCGCCTCCGAATGGACTCGCGCGACATTCAAGGCGTTTGCGACATGCCAGGCATCGCTCTACGGCTTGGAACCGGTGCTGGCGCACGCGGTGATGGAGATCGAAAGCGGGTTCGATCCCGATGTGCACGGCGCCGATGGTGAGGTCGGGTTGATGCAGGTAATGCCCGCGACGGCCCGAATGCTGGGCTTTCGTGGCTCGCTCGACGAGCTTGGCGCGCCGGCGACCAACATCGCGCTCGGCGTCAGATATCTGGCGCAGGCAAACAGCCTTGCCGCAGGCGATCTCTGCACCACCGTCATGAAGTATCGTGCCGGGCACGGTGAAACCCGGTTCTCCGAACTTTCGGTCCGCTACTGCCGGCGTGCGCGTGCAATCCTGGCGAGAGAAGGTTTTGCGGTGGCCGGGCCATTGCCGGTGGCGACGTTCGGATTCTCCGCATTCCCGACAGCAGGAGACGATGGTGCCCCTGCCCCGGCGAGGCGGATTTGTGTGCGCCGACTGTTCGTGCCGGGCCCGCGATACATGAAATGCACGGACTATCGAAGCGCCGGGCAAGCCAGAATGATCAAGGCGCTTCGGGCAAGACTTTTCGACGGCTGAGCCATAATCCAGCAATTGCAAAGACGGCGAGGCAAGTCTGCCGTAAGATGAACGGATGAGACCGGGACAAATACCCGGCGGGATATGAGGGAGGCATCATGGATTCTGGCCGGCAGCGACACGGTTCGTGGACGTGGGCGATCGTCTTTGCGTTCGCGGGCATAGTGTCGGGCTGCCAGTCGAAGGGCAGCGTCTCGGACGCGCTCGACCCGGCGGCGATCGCCGCACCCGGAGCGCCGGCCGCCGGCGCTGTTGCCGGTCCCGCCCAGGCGACGCAATCGCTCGGCACGGGATCGACGAAGGTCACGATGCTGCTGCCTTTGTCGGCCCCGGGCAACGCCGGCGAAAACGGCAGGAAGATGCTCGATGCGACCAAGCTGGCGATGGCCGACCTTGGAAATGTCCTGCTCACGGTCACGGTCGAGGACACCAAGGGCGACAGCGCGCACGCCAGCGAATTGGCTGTGAAGGCGATCACCACTGGAACCAAGATCGTCATCGGCCCGGTCGAACTCGCGGCCGCGCAGCACATAGCCAAGCTGTCGGGATCGAAGCGGCCGCCGGTGCTGGCGTTGGCCGACAATTTCGCCGGCGGCCCAGGCGTCTATGCGGTGCGCCTCAACGAGGCCGACAGCGCGGCCGCGGGCGCAGCCGGCCTGGCGGCCAAAGGCAGCAAGAAGTTCGTGTTGCTGGTTGCGGCGGGCGCGAATGCCGGCGTGGTTGAAAAGCGGGTCGCCAACAGTCTCAGCATCTATGGCGCGACGCTCGCCGTCACCATTCCGTATCCGGCCGGCGACGGCGGCACCAAAGTGGTCGATGATGTGGGCTCGCTGGTCGAGGCTCCCGACGCCATCATCATCGCCAGCGGCGACGACAATCCGGCGCAGATCCTTGCGGCGCTCAAAACGAAAGGCATTCCTGGAAAAGCAATTGCCGTCGTTGGAACCAACCGCTGGCTGGAACATCCGATGGAGCCGCTGTTTGAAGGCTCCTACATCGCCACGCTCGACCCAACCGAAACCGGCCCGATCGCCGACCGCTTCAAGACGACCTACAATTATCCAGCCGACGCCAATGTCGCCTACGCCTATGATATGGTCGCCCTGACAGCAGGAATTGCAAGTTCGGCCGGGCCTGACGGCTTCAGCAAGCAGGTGCTCGAAAATCGGAGCGGATTTCGCGGATCGACCGGCCTGTTCCGGTTTCGGGCGGATGGCTCCAGTGAGCGATCCATGCCCTTCTACCAGGTTCGAAAAGGCGCACTCAAGCTGGTCGCCAAATCGACATCGGGGTATTGAGGGGCAAGGAACCTTGCTTGAGTTGATGGGCTGGCTGAGGCACAATCGCTTGATAGCGCTCGGAAGCCTGCTCCTCCTGGCCGGGGTCTTGTTGATCATGCGGGCCGCCGATCTGCTTCCCATCGATCGGCCGATACCAGCGTCGCGTCAATCCATCGACGATAGCCAGCCACTGCGACCAATTGCGACCGTCGCCAATACGCCATGGCGAGGACGGGCACGCAAGATTGCTCAGGACCTTATCGCGCCGCCACAGCTTGATTCGGCGCAAATCGAACGGGTCGAGCCGCGCCTGCCGCTCAGCGACCTTGGTCTGGCTTCGCCTGCAGGGATGCGGATGCCAAAGGATTGGAAAGAGGTCCTGCTGTACCAACCGGTTGCCACCTCGTCGGCAACCTTCGAATCGATGGGGCGCAAGGTAGCCATCAGCGGGATCCAAGGCATTGACCTGGATGAGACCTGTTCCTTTCGTGGCATCGCCTGGCCTTGCGGCCAGCGTGCGCGCGCGACGTTCAATTCCTGGCTGCGCGGCCGGGCGCTGAAATGCGTCGTGCCGCCGGAAGTCGATCGTTTTGCCATTGCGGCACCGTGCAGCTTGGGCAAGCAGGATGTCGGCGCGTGGCTTGTTTCCAATGGCTGGGCGACGGCCCTGGCGAGTGGCATCTATGGCAAGGCGGAGGCAGTGGCCAGAGACGCGCAGATGGGGATATTCGGCCCGCCACAATAGCCGACAATTCGGTGTCTTTGCTTTTGCCGCCGTAGCCTTGCTTTTGAAGGCCTGATTTCGGGCCAATGGTAGGTGATTGCGCCATTACTAAAATTGTATGTTTCCTCGAAACTGAAAGTGCAGCACCTTGGCCTTATGACAGCCGATCAGGCGGGAGATTGGCTAATGATGACACCAATGGCGAATAGCTCGCCCCGGCAATGGAAAGATATCGCATGGCTGACTGCCCTGGGTTCGGCGGGAATTCTGCTCCTCTCGGTTGGCCTAAATTATCTGCTTCTGTTCTCGGAAGCCTTGACGCCGTTTGGCCGCAGCATGGTCACAGCGATCCTGTTGCCGGTCATCGTCGGTGGCCCGCTTTTGCTGTTCATTGGCCTGCAGCGGACCGAGCTCGTCCGTTATCGAAGGGAACTCAACAAGTCGGCGACCTTTGACAGCCTGACAGGCTGCCTCAACCGGACGGTCTTCACGTCGATGGTCGAAAGGAGAGCAACCAGGCCAAAATCGTCTGGTCCAAGATCTGGCGCCTTCCTGGTCATTCATCCCGAACACATCAGGTCCATCAATCTGCGCTTCGGCCTTGGCTGGGGTGACGAAGCCTTGCGGCTCATAGCCTCGACCATCCAGTCATCGGTACGCAAGGAAGATCTGGTGGGCCGGATCGGAACCTCCATGTTCGGGGTCTTTCTGCCCGGTGCGACAGAAGACGACGCCAGGGAGATCGGCGAACGTATCCGGGCGCGCGTGGCCCAAGCCTATTTCGCGCCAAAAGGAACCGCGGATACGCTGACCATCAGCGTCGGCGGCGTGGTGTTTGAAAACGAGTTGGAATTCGAGGACATGTTCCGATCGGCGGAATCGCTGTTATCCGGCGTCGAACGCCAGCCTGGATTTCAATTGTCGCACCTCCATAACTAGAGCCTGTCGCGATTTAAGGGATTCAGGATTCCCTTTGGTTTGAGTTCGTGATTCATTGCGGTTGAAAGGAGACCGCGATGGGCAAGCCGCTACCGCTTGAGTTGCGTCAGCGTGTTGTTGCGTATGTCGATGAGGGGCATGGTCACCGCGAGGCAGCGCGCCATTTCCGCGTTTCGCCTCGCTTTGTGAACAATCTGATCAACTTGCGGCGGCAGACCGGTTCGCTTGAAGCGCGCCGGCAGGGCCATGTGGGCGGCGGCAAGCTTGAGCCGCATGCCGAGTTTGTGCGTTTGCGATTGGCCGAGACCGGCGAACTGACGCTGGATGAGCTTTGCGTCGAACTGGAGGTGCGTGGTGTGAGCGTGCACCGCTCCAATGTCGGGCGCCTGCTCCATCGCCTTGGGCTCAGTCATAAAAAAACTCTACTGGCCAGCGAGCAGCAGCGGGCCGACGTGCGCCAGGCGCGTGAGCTGTGGACCGGGCGGCGAAAGCGCTTCTTCAACAAGGCTTTGGCGCGGCTGATCTTCATCGATGAGACGTCGACCAACACCAAACTGACCAAACGCACCGGCTGGGCGCCGAAGGGCGAGCGCTTCAGGACGCATGCGCCCTTCGGCAAATGGCAGACGCAGACCTTCATCGCCGGGCTACGATGCCACGGTCTTGTCGCGCCGTCGTCAACGCGCCGATGAATGGCGCCATCTTCGAACACTACATCGAAACACAGCTTGCTCCCCAACTGTCGCCCGGCGATATCATCATTCTCGACAATGTCGGCTTCCACAAGAACGAGCGCGCCGCACAACTGGTTCGCCAAAGGGGCGCTTGGCTCCTGTTCCTGCCGCCATACTCACCCGATCTCAATCCGATCGAGATGGCCTACTCAAAACTCAAGGCGCGGCTGCGAAAGAAAGCGGCCAGAACCTTCGACGCACTCTGCCAAGCTCTCGGCGACATCTGCCACCTGTTCGAGCCAGCAGAATGCAGAAACTTCTTCAAGGACGGCGGCAGCGATCGCGTAGAGCTCGTAGAAATTGCCGTGCGAGCTTGGCAGGATCGAGCGTGTGTACATTGCGAGAAAGATGGATGACAGCGCCGTCAGCTCGGCGCAGATCACATAGGCGCAGATGATAACCGGCCGGTACGGATTCCGGAAAACCGCGCGGCCTCTTCATTTTTGCCTACGGCGTAGAGATATCGTCCGAAGGCGGTACGGTGCAGAACGACCTCACCGCCGCCAGCACGAGCAGGAAAACAAAAGAATGAGGAATGGGAATGGAGGTGTAGGCGTTGTTGATAAGAGCCGAGACCAGATCGGTGCGACCGGTGGTGAGATATTCCAGATCCTCGAAGCGGGTTTCGTAGGGCAGGCGGTGATCGCCGAGGAGCTGTCGCCGGGCGGGGCCGCCGACCTTTCCGATCAATCCATAACAGACCACATCCTCGAACATGCCAAAACGGTCTATCACCCCTGCGGCACCTGCCGGATGGGCAGCGATGACCAGGCGGTGGTCGACCCGCAATTGCGCGTGCGCGGCGTGCCGCGCCTACGCATCTGCGACGCCTCGATCATGCCGCGTCTCATCAGCGGCAACACCAACGCGCCGGTGATCATGATCGCCGACCGCTGCGCCGATTTCATCCTCGGCAGCGCTTAGCGAGAAACGGTCAGCCGAGAGAAATCCAGGCTGTTTTGAGGCGGTGTATCTGTCCAGCGCATGCAGCGACTTGTCGCGACCGAAACCGGACAGCTTGACTCCGCCGGGCGGCACGGTGATGTCGCCGCCGCCATACATTGCATAGGTCCTATCAAATCGAGACTGGGATAGCGGTGCCAACGCGCTGCTGCTGGCCGCCAGAAAGCTGGTGCGGATACGCCTGGAGAAATTCAGGCGATGCAGGCAACTTCACCAGACGCAGCAGCTCCAGCAGCATCCATGACGGCGCCGAAGTCGCGCCCGCCTTCCAGATCATCGCTGCGCCGGCCACACGCCCGGCCACTCGGTCTACCTCGCAAACTCCGGCAAGGAACAGCGCATGATTTCGGCCGACACGATGTATGTGCCAGCGCTGCTGGCGCCGCATCCGGAGTGGCAAGGCAGCTACGACCAGGACGGGCCGATGGCGATCACCACGCGGCACAAGCTGATCGATCGCGTGATTGCCGACAACATCCGGATCTCGGGCGGGGGCTCTCAGAGAGGTTCCTGCTATTGCTGCTGCAGGCCGGTGATCATGGCAATGATCTCGTTCTTATCGGTCTTCGCGGTCTCGCGAATTCCAATCTGCTTGCCACGCCTGAGAACACAGATGCGGTCGGAGAGCTTGAAGACCTGGTCGAGGCTGTGGCTGATGATCAGGATGCCGACATTGCGCTGCTTCAGCGACTGGACGATAGCCTCCACCCGGGCGGTTTCGGCAACGCCCAGCGCCGCCGTCGGCTCATCCAGCAGGATCAGCTTGCTTGCCCAATGCGTGGCGCGCGCGATCGCAACGCCCTGGCGCTGGCCGCCGGAGAGATCGCGGATAGTGGCGTGGGCGGAGGGGATGCGCACGTCCAGTTCCTTCACCAGTTTCTCGGTCTCGTCGATCATGCGGCGGCGGTCGAGCAAACCGAGGCGGTTCAGCGGCTCGCGGCCGAGGAACATGTTCATGTAGACCGTCTGCTGGTCGGCCAGCGCCAGGTCCTGGTAGACGACCTCGATGCCGTGCGCGCGCCCCATGGTGGCATTCGACATCGTCACCGGTTTTCCTTCGATGACGATGGTGCCGGACGAGGGCGGGTGGACCCCCGAGACGATCTTGACCAGCGTCGACTTTCCGGCGCCGTTGTCGCCGACGAGTGCAACGATCTCGCCCGGGAAAACCTCGAGCGAAAAACTCTCGATCGCGGTGATGCCGCCGAAATTCTTGCGAATGTCGTGCAGCTGAAGGATGGGCGCGCTCACCGTCATGTGTTTCTCCTAGACTGGCCAGGCATAGGGTTCACCGAAGCCGTTCTCGATGGTTTCCACTTTCGGATTGTCCGTCGAAATGCCCGACACGCCGACAATATGGGCGCGGGTGACGAAGGCCTGGCCACGGAAGCCGAACACGGCGCTGTCGCCAGGCTTCGGCGCGTTCGCGCCGGCGGCATCGATCATGGCGTAATAGTCGATCGCCGAGGGCGGCGGCACCTCGACGCTGCGCAGTGCCGAGCCTGCCGTTGTCGGTTCAGCCGAGACGATCGCCTTGACGTCGTAGTCGGGGAAGATCGGATCGATGTAGAAGCCGCCGCCAAGGCAATAGGCCTTGCCGCCGGAGAGATGCGAGACCTCGGCGAGATAGAGCACCGCCGGCAGCTCCGGCAAATCTTCCATGACATGCAGCGCGGTGGTGCCATGTAGTCCATTGCCGGGCTCGCACTGCGTCGCGCCGGCCTCGGCGAGTGCCGCCAGCATAACGCTCGACGTGGTGCCCGGCGCGTTGATCTCAATGTCCTTGCGGCCTGCCTTAGCCAGCGCTTCCGCAGCTTTCGCGAGCGTCGCCAGATTGGGGGTCGGCAGCACTTTTCGCGAAGCATGGTCGAACAGCAGAGCAGGGAAAGTGGTGATGCCGGCGAAACGGCCGCCTTCGACGGCATCCAGCCGGTCGGCGACATCGATAATGTCGGCGGCATTGAAACCGCCTTCATGGCCGCGATAGAAGATATCGCCTTCGGCGGCGATGCGGGCCAGCAGATGCTGCACATAGCCGGCCGCCTTGGCGCCTGTTGCCGCTTCCCCAGCCTTGGTATCATTGAACACGGTCCAGTAGTCCGGCTTGAAGGTTTTCGCCGCAGCCGCCGCTTCGAATTTTGCGACCTGCTGGAGATGGCCGAGATGGCCAAGCTTCATGCCTGCCTTGTGGGTGGCGCGGGCGCAAGCCATGTCGACGGCGACCGCGCGGTCAATGCCGCCGCGCATCACAGCCCGGCAGAACGACGAGGAGCGGCCGACCTGCTTGGTCATGGCGAAGATCTTCAGGCCGTTGCGGTTGGCCTCGCTCTTGAGAACCCGCGCATTGGCCTCAACCGTGTCGAGATCGAGCACATAAGCATTGGCCGGCAGCTTACCTTGCTGGTGCAACCGGATAGCTGATTCGATGAAGGCGGGGTTGCGGCGGCGCAAAATGTCGAGAAACATGGATGGCTTCCTTCAGCGGTTCTTTTCCCGCAGCGACACGGCGACTGCGGTCAGGATGATGAGGCCGCGCACGATCATCTGGTCGGAGACCGACAGGCCCATCAGGATCAGGCCGTTGTTGAGCATGCCCATCATCAACGAGCCGACCAGCGCGCCGACCACGGAGCCCTTGCCGCCATTGAGCAGCGTGCCGCCGACGATGACGGCGGCGATGACCGTCATCAGGTCGGTTTCGCCGAGAGTATATTTCGCCGCCTGCAGGCGACCGGCATAGAGCAAGCCGGCAAGACCGGCGAGCCCGCCGCTGATGGTCAGCACGGCGAGCCTGATCCTGGGCACGCTGATGCCCGATACGCTTGCGGCGCGGGCATTGTCGCCGGTCGCCAGCACATGCGCGCCGAAACGGGTTTCGCGGAACACCAGGTGGCCGATGGCCACGGCAATCACCGACCACCAGACGAGTGAGGGGACACCGAGCAGCGAGCCGGAACCGAAGAAGCCGGTGAACGCTTCGTTGGTCACCGAGATCGAGCGAAGGTCTGTCATCGAACGCGAAACGCCGGCGAACAGGCCGAGCGTCGCCAGCGTCACCAGGAAGGAGGGCAGCCTGACATACGCCACCAGCACGCCGTTGATGACGCCGATCAGCAGGCCGGCGCCGAGGCCGGCGACTATCCCTGCCGGCATGCCGTACGCGTTGATGGTGACGGCGGCTGCAAGGGCCGCCACCGCCACGATCGAGCCGATCGACAAATCTATTTCGCCGGCCGACATGACGAAGACCAGGCCGATGGCCATGATCGTCACCGGCGTCGTCTGCAACACGATGTTCGCTAAGTTTCGGACGGTGAGGAAGCCGCTGTCCCTCAGCACAATGGCGAAGAACAGGAAGATCGCCAGGAAACCGAGGTAGACGACATATTGCTGCAGATTGAAGCGGCTGGCGAAGCTGCTACCGGCGCTGGTGTTGGCACTGGACATTTTATTCCTCCGGTGGTGAGCGCTTCGCCTCGAGCCTATTTCACCGCGTCCGCGATAGCCGCCGGTACGTCCCTGTTGAGGGACTTCTTCCAACCGTCCTTCACCGTGTCCTTGGTGACGGCGATGGAATCTACGGCATAGAATGGTTCGGCCTTCTTGCCGACCAGAGAACCTGCCGAGGCGCGCGCCAGCGTCACGCCAATGCTGTAGGCCTCGTCGGCGACGAGGGCCGCGATGTTGCCGCCCTTGACCATGTCGAGCGCGGCAGGCTCATTGAGGTCGAGCGTGACAATCTTGGTGTGCGTGTTGCCGGCACCGCGCAAGGCCGAAAGCACGCTCAGCGCCGGTTCGGCCCAGGTGACATAGATGCCGTCCAGGTCCGGATGCTGGGTGATCATCGCCTGGGCGATGTCTTCGCTGCGCGCCGGGTCGGCCATGCCGGCCTCGGCCTCGATCTTCATATCGGGATAGTCCTGCTCGATGGTCTTCTTGAAGGCCTGGTCGCGCTGGTTGGTGACGTAGAAGTCGGCATCGTGGAAGATGTAGCCGACCTTGCCTTTCTTGCCGAGCGCCTCGGCCATGGCGATGCCGGCCTTGTTGCCCATCTGAAAGAGATCGTCGGAGACGATGGTGACATAGTCCCTGCCCTGCTTGTAGCCGGCCGGGGAATTGTCGACGAAGCCGAGCTTGACGCCGGCCTGTCGTGCCGGATCGTAGACCGAAGCTGCAGTCGCCGGATCGACGGGAAGCGACAGGATGATCGACGGCTTTTTGGCCATCACCGTCTCGATATCGGCCTTCTGTCGCGCGGCGTCGAAACCGGCATCGGTCTGCGCCACCACCTCGATGCCGAGGCGCTTGAATTCGTCATGGGCGCCGGCATTGACGGCGTTGGTGTATTCGCTCATCTCGTGCCAGACGAGGGCGGCGGTGAACTTGCCGTCCTTGATCTGCTGCTCTTCGGCTGGCGTCAGCGTAAGACTGCTCGCCGGCACCGGCTTTTCACCATTCGGTCCTGTGGTGACGCCTTCGGCGGCGAAGGCGTGCATGGCTAGCAGGCTCGCCACCGTCGTTATGATTGCAGATGCTATGCGCATGTCCCGATTCCCCTTTTTGTTGTCGAAGAAAAGCTCCGGTGCGGCGGGCCGCGCCGGAGCGAGAGCCTTACTTGAACGCGTCGAGCACCGGCTGCGGCGCGTCGCGGTTGAGCGAGTCCTTCCAGCCCTGCGCGACATTCTCCTTGGTGACGGTCAGGGCCGGGGCGACGACGAAGGCTGGTGTCGGCTGGCCAAGCAGCGACTTCATGCCGGAAGCAGCCATGGCGCGGCCGAGTTCATAGGCCTTGTCGGCGACGAGGGCTGCGACATTGCCGCCCTTGACCATGTCGAGCGCGACCGGCTCGGCGAGGTCGAGCGTGACGATCTTGGTCCTGGCGTTGCCGGCGCCGCGTAGCGCCGACAGCACGCCGTCGGCCGGCTCGGCCCAGGTCACGTAGATGCCGTCGAGATCGGGATGTTGCAAAAGCATCGCGTTGGCCAGTTCCTCGGCGCGGGCCGGGTCGGATATGCCCTGTTCGGCGACGATCTTGATGTCGGGATAGACCTTCTCGATGGTGGTCTTGAAGGCTTGGTCGCGCTGGTTGGTGACGTAGTAGGCAGCGTCGTGGAAAATGTAGCCGACCTTGCCCTTGCCGCCGATCGCCTTGGCCATCGCGTCCGCAGCCTGCTTGCCCATCTGGAATAGATCGTCAGTCACGATCGAAGCGTAGTCGGTGCCCTGCTTGTAGTCCTTGGGCAAGTTGGACAGGAACACCAGCTTGGTGCCGTCCTTGACCGCCTGGCGGAAGGCTTCTGCCGAGGTGACCGGGTCGAGCGGCAGCGCCAAGATGACGTTGGGCTTGGCGGCCAACGCCGTCTCGATGTCGCTGCGCTGGCGGGCGGAGTCGAACTGGGCATCCGTTTTGACCGCAATGGTGATACCGGCGCGGGCGAATTCGTCGGTGGCGCCGGCGGTTACCGCATTGGTGAAATCGGACGAGGTGTGCCAGAGCAAGGCAGCCTTGTAGCCCTTGTCCTTGAGCGCGGCGATGTCGGCATCGCTTAGGATCACGTCGGCGCTCGGCGTGGCGCTCTCGCCCTGCGGGCCGACCGTCTGTGCGAAAGCTGGGTTGGCGGCAAGCATCAATCCGCCGGCAAAGGCGGCGGCGATCAGTGTCTTCATCGGCATGTCAGTTCTCCCATTTTGCTTCGTTGGTGGTTCAGTCGGCCACGCCGCAATAGCGGGCCATGAAGGCGGCGAAGCCGACTATGCCGGCGAAATATTCCTCGACATCCACGTGCTCCTCGAATGTGTGGCAATTCCTGATGTCGCCGGGCGCGCAATAGACGGCAGGAATACCGAGCTGATTGATGATGAAGGGGGACTCCGACCAGAACGGTGCGCCCTCGATGACGCCGCGTCCGCTCATTGCGCCGGCCATCGCGTCGGACAGCATGGCGACTTCCGCCCGCGTTTCGCCGATCTCGGCAGCGGTGCCGCCCAGCCTGTGGTCGCGGCCGGCGGGGTAGGCGAACTCTACCGAAATATCCGGATCGGTGATCGCGCCGCGCACGGCAGCCTCGATCTCGGCGGCGGCGGTGTCGAGGTCTTCGCCAGGCAACAGCTTACGGATCAGCGAGAGCGTGCAGCGCTCGGGAACGGCAATGTAGCCGCCGCCGGCAAGCCCGGTGATAAGCAGGAAGCCGCGCCCGACCAGTTTGTGCTCGGCGCGCGCGGCGACCTCATCCGAATGCTTCCAAAGCGCCGTCATCGCGGCATGGCTTGCACGGAGCGCATCCTTGCCGAGTTCTGGCACACCGAAATAGGCGGATTTGCCGGTAATCGAGATATCGGTGATGAAGAAGCCGATCTGCGCCGCATAAACGGCCAGGCGGGTCGGCTCGACATAGACGCTGAAATCGGGTGCTGTGACCTCGCCGGTCTCGATGCGTCCGACGAAGTGCTTGATCCCGGCGGAAATGCCGGTGCCGGGCTGGCCGCTCTCCTCGTCGCCGATGAAAGCGAAGGCGACGTCGCCCTTGAGGCGAACGCCTGCCTTGTCGAGTAGCGCGAGTGCCGCCAGCGAAGCAGTGATGCCGGCCTTGAGGTCGCCTGAGCCGCGGCCCCAGACAGCACCATCAATGATCGGGGCGGCGAACGGATCCTCACGCTCGGTGCCTGCCCAATGCTCGCGCCAGCCGTCGACATGGACGGTGTCGGTATGGCCCATGAACAGCAGGCGCTTTCCCTGGTCGGCCCCCTTGCGCTCGCCCCAGATGTTGGGCCGCCCGGGAAGAAATTCCGTCCTGGTCAGGCCGCTGAGGTCAAGGTCGCGCATCCTGGCTTCTAGGAAGTCGACGAAGTTGGCTTCGTTGCCGGTGATGCTCTCTCGGCCGATGGCGCGGCGAAACAGCGTTAGTGCGTCGTCGCGGTCGAGCGCTGCCTGCAGGCGGGCGGTAATATCGTGAGTCATATCGCGGCCTCCTTCAGGGCGGCGGCCTGGGCAGGCGGCAGCGAAATCCGGCCATCAGGCGCGTCGACGCCGAACAGCGTGTTGTGCAACTGGCCAAGGCCGATTGCCGCCGCGCCAATGAGGGCTGCGCGTGCGCCGAGTTCGCTCGCCTCGACCCTGACCGGATAGGGGAAGCATAGCGGCAGAAGCGCCTGCACCCTGGACAGGATTTCGGGCCGCAACCCAATCGAGCCGCCGAGGATAAACTTTTCTGGATTGGCGATTGCCGCGATTGCCGCAACGCCTTGCGCCAGATGGCGGGCAGTTTCGTCGAGCACGGTGAGCGCGTCCTTGTCGCCAAGCGCGGCATTCTCGAATATTGCCGGCACCGAGACCTGCCTGCCGGTGAGAGCGTGGTAGCGATCGGTCATGGCGTGGGTGGCCACCGCGCGTTCGAATGCGCCGGTGCGCAGTGATTCCTCGGTGAAGGGATCGGCCCCGATCGGCATGAAACCGATCTCGCCGGCGGCGTGCCCAGCACCCCGCACCAGATGGCCGCCCAGCATCAGCCCGCTGCCGATGCCGGTGCCGAGCGCGATGTAGGCGAGATTGTCGATGCCCTGGCCTTGGCCGAGCCAGTTCTCGCCAAGCACCGCGAGATTGACGTCGTTCTCGATCATCACCGCGACGCCGAGCGCTTCTTCGAAGGCATCCAGCACATTCATTGTGTCGAAGCCGGCAATGTTCGGCGCCATTAAAATGCGGCCGGTGGCCGGGTCAGGAGCGCCAGGCGCGCCGATGACGGCCAGGCGTATCTTCTTGCGCGCGACGTGCTGTCTGGCCGCGGCATCGAAGGCCAGCGCTGCAATCTGATCGACGACGAACTGGCCGCCGCGCGGGTCGGTCGGTGTGGCGGCTTCGGCAAAGATCTGGCAGGCAAGGTCCGTCAGCGCGACCCGCACCTTGGTGCCGCCAAGGTCGACGGCGATGATATAGGCTGCGTCGTGGACCAGTTCGTAGGTGACGGCGGTGCGCCCGACATGGCCGCTGGTGCGGCCGGTTTCCTGGACCCAGCCCTCCTGCTCGAGCCCGCGCATGATTTCGGAGATGGTCTGCTTCGACAGGCCCGTCAGCTTGGCGATCGAGGCGCGGGAGATCGGCCCGCCCTGGACGATCGCTTCCATCACGGAGCGCTGTGAGAACTGACGGGATATGCGCGGCAGGTCAGTCACATTGAACTCCCGTTAATTCGTTCTATGACCGAACTTATTATTCGGAACTGGACCTGTCAATGTATGTTCGCGAGCGGCCGTTTTTGCGCACGCGAACATTGATCCGGAGGCAGGATTCAGGCGCGGTGCTGCCGTTCGGCAGAAGATAAATGCGGTCAGGGAGTGGCTGGATCAGCTTCTTGAATCAATTGGGCGAACAGCTTCGCAGCGCATTGACAAATAACGATCATGCTAGTCTCTGAGGGGCACTGTTTTCTACAGGAGATCAATACAGCGGATGGTTCGCCGGTCCATATCTCTCGTATTCTCTCGTATGGGTCTGTCGAACCATGGGACGATGAACGAGACCAACTATTGGCTTCGAGAATATCGGTGATGTACCGCGGGTCTGCGTCCCAGTGAATGGCTCAAATGGGGCCGGCAGCGGAACGTCCGTTTGCAGTTTGCAAACGTGGATAACTACCATACCGCCTTAACTCGCAAAGACCCGTTTGACGCCAACTGGGCTGGCCCGAAGCCGACCTCTCCGTCCAGCATAGTCCGATCATATTCGGCGCAAGCTGCTCGCTTGAACCGTGGGATAGAATTCCGCCAATCTCGACCCGCCTATGCCTGGGTGGCCCCTGCTCACAATCACGAGCGTAGCGCCATCTTTCCGAATGGCCGGGTGAGGCTGGAGAAATCGCCGCTGAACCTTCTCGACCAGCCATTCTCCGGCTTTGGCAAAAAGCCGGTTCGAAGGCTTTTCCGCCATGTGCCGTTGCCTTTCGCAACGAACGGTCAACCGACTGTGAATAGCACTTGCAGGCACGTGGTTGTCAGGCGCCCACCGAACTTGACAAGCAGTCTTGCAGGAACTGCGTCGAGCACTGAACGTTTGACCAAGCGCGGGCATCTCCGCCTTGGCTAAGGACCATCAATGTTCACGTTCATGTTTGCCACCGGCATCGAGAACAGCACCCCCACCATTCGACAAGGCCGGGAGCGCGTCGACGAAATGGAAAAATGCCGCTTCTACGAACGATGGCGCACCGACTTCGAACTGGTCCAGGATCTCGGGGTGCATTTCCTCCGCTACGGACCTCCCATCCACAAAACATGGCTGGGTGACGGACGTTATGATTGGGCATTCGCCGATGAGACCTTCGCGGACCTGAAGGCGAAAGACATTCTTCCGATCGTCGACCTTTGCCATTTTGGCGTGCCGGACTGGATTGGCAACTTCCAGAACCCGGACTTTCCGACACTATTCGAGCACTACGCCAGGGATTTCGCGATGCGCTATCCGTGGATCCAGCTCTTCACCCCAATAAATGAGATGTTCATCTGCGCCACCTTTTCGGCCCGCTGGGGATGGTGGAACGAACAACTGAGCAGCGACACTGCTTTCGTCACCGCCCTCAAGCACATCGTGAAGGCGAACGTGCTTGCCATGCGGGCGATTCTCGAGGTGCGGCCGGACGCCATCTTCATTCAGAGCGAATCCTCGGAATACTTCCACGCCGATTCTCCCGAGGCGGTCGGCAGAGCGGAACGGTTCAACAGCGAGCGTTTCCTGTCGCTTGACCTCAACTACGGTCATGACGTCGACGCGCACACCTATCGCTATCTTCTCGAAAACGGGATGACGGCCGAAGAATACAGTTTCTTCCTGGAAAGCCATCTGCGCAGGCATTGCGTGATGGGCACCGACTATTACCAGACCAACGAACATCGGGTTTGGGCAGACGGAACGACGTCCGGGTCCGGCGAGGTGTTTGGCTATGACGAGATCACGCGGCAGTACTTCAACCGCTACCGGCTTCCCGTAATGCATACGGAGACCAACATCAGCGAAGGCCCCAATGGAGACGAGGCCGTCTATTGGCTGTGGAAAGAGTGGGCCAACGTGCTGCGGATCCGCAACGATGGCATCCCCATCGTAGGCTTCACCTGGTACTCGCTGACGGATCAGGTGGACTGGGACAGTGCGCTTCGGGAGAACAACGGACGGATCAATCCGCTCGGCCTCTATGACCTCGACCGAAATCCGAGGGCGGTGGGGCGCGCTTTCAAGGCGCTGATCGCGAACTGGAACAAGCTGTTGGCCACACAAAGTGTCTGCCTTGCTTTGCCGGTCTTTCTTCCCTCACAGCAAGACGATGCCATTGTTCGCGCGCAACAGGATTATGCGCGCAGCCTGCTGAGCGTGGATCGGGTCGCTGAAGGCTGGACTGAACCACTTGCTGCTCCCCAGAAAGAGGTCGAACCCGATGCGCCTGGATAACAAGACTGCATTGTAACCGGTGCTGCAAGCGGCATTGGACTGGCCATCGCCATGCGGTTGGGCACCGAAGGTGCACGGGTGAGCCGACGTGGGTGGAGGCAAGGTCGAGAAGGCGCGCATCGGTTCGACAAGGGGCGCGCCGGGGAGGCCGCTATCACGGTGCTGTCGACTTGCGCTCACGCGTTCGGCAGGTTGGTAATAATCGTCAACAACGCGCCGGCCTGATAATCTTTAACCATTGAGGCATTCACTAGAGCGGGCTGGCTGAAGGTGCTGAGCGTCGACCTGCTGGGAGCAATCTATTTCGCCGGAAAGGCATTCGCTCATATGACATCTGGCGGCGTCATCGTAAAACATATTGAGTGTGCGCGGTCGAGACGAGCTCCGCATGTCGAGCTATACGCCGCGGCAAAGGCCACCCTCCTGTCTCTAGCCGAGACCCGACGCAGTTCGCACCTTGGCCGACTGGGCATGAATCCGGACGATTACCGAACCAAATGGAACCTGCCTCGCAATTACCCGATGGTGGCACCCAACTATTCGGGAAGCGTTCCGCATATCGCCTCTAACACCCAGTAGCGGACAGCTCTCGCCTGAGGCGTCAGTCGTCGTTGAAGCGCTCCGGCATCGCATTCGAGACCAAGGCTGGTGCACAAGGATCATGACATCGAATTCCACTCTATACAGGAACAAGTGCCTTTCCTCGAGATTAGGGTTCGACGCCGCAACGGCGTCGAACCCCAAAGGAGACTCACATGAAACGTAAGATTTTGACAGCTACAGCGATCTCTCTCTGTCTCGCCACCGCGGCCTTGGCGCAGTCGTCGGGAACATCCAGCGGCACGAACGGAACGTCCGGCTCATCGGCCGGGTCGGGTATGAGTTCTACGTCCGGCTCAGGCCAAAGCGGTATCCCGAGCGGCTGGGACAGCAAGCTCTCGGGCTCATTCTTCAGCGACGCCAATTCGGGAAGACTTCTGTCGCAGGATGAGATCCGCAAGAACTGGTCGTCCCTGAGCTCTGAACAGCAGGCACAGGTTCGCTCCGACTGCTCGAGAATGACGGCCAGTAACGGCACTGGCTCTGGCACAATGACCGGCACGTCAGGTAGCTCGGCTTCGACCGGCAGTGATACAACGGCGAGTGTCGGCACCGGCTCTGGCACAGCCACCGGCACTTCAGGCAGCTCTGGTTCGACCGGCAGTAACACCACGGCCAGCAACAGCACTGGTTCGGGTACAACCACCGGCACGTCGGGATCCTCGAATACAGCTGGCGATACGACCGCCAGCACCAGCACGGGTTCGGGCGCGAACTCGGCTGCTCAAATGGCTTCGATGCAGCAGCTCTGCACCCAGGTTCAAGGGATGTGACTGAATGCGGGCTCCGGGCCGGCTTGGCCGAGATAGAAGAGGCCTTGACGGCCCGGACATCGCTTTGGTTTGGTAGCCATTCGGCGCTGAAGTCGGCCGGTGATCGGTGTCACAACTCGGCGCTTGTATCGCCGGCGACCGTCCCTCGCCAATAGCGCGCTTCGCGTCGAGACACTTCTCTCGGGCAAGGGCAAGTGAGATTCCGTCCCGTCCATACCTGCCAAGACAGACCGTCTCGCGGCGTCCGTTGAGCCTGTAATCCAGCCGAAAGGAGATCGCGCCACTAGGCATGACGCGAACATACATGCCGTCGCGGTAAGCAATCTTGTAGATTTTCACTTTTGGTTCAGGGCTTTAAGGGCGACGTCCGTCAGCATTCCCCGCTACCTCCTGAAAAGTACCGTCAGTACAATTTCGAGGCTCTTCGGCAGAACATTCGTTTTATCTTCAGTGCCTTAAGGCATCAAAAAACACCGTCAGAGCCTCATTGGATCTGACGGTACTTCGAAAAATCTGAGCTAGCAATTTGCGGAAGGTCCGTCAGCCGGTCCGTCAAATCCAATCTCCGCACCGATTGTCGCTAATTGTCTCCGAATGGATTTATACGTGTTATCAAATGGTTGTGGCGTACAATGGCGTGTTTCCGGCGGCGTTTGGGTAGGTCTGAATCATTCCCACTCGATGGTGCCTGGCGGCTTCGACGTCACGTCGTAGACGACGCGGTTGATGCCGCGGACTTCGTTGATGATGCGGGTGGCCGCCGCGCCGAGGAAAGCCATGTCGTAGTGGTAGAAGTCGGCGGTCATGCCGTCGACGGACGTCACGGCGCGCAGCGCGCAGACGAATTCGTAGGTGCGGCCGTCGCCCATCACACCAACGGTCTGCACCGGAAGCAGCACGGCGAAAGCCTGCCAGATGGCGTCGTAGAGGCCGGCCTTGCGGATCTCGTCGAGATAGATGGCGTCGGCCTCGCGCAGGATTTCGAGCTTCTCGCGGGTGATACCGCCGGGGCAGCGGATGGCAAGGCCTGGTCCAGGGAACGGATGGCGGCCAATAAAACTTTCGGGCAGGCCGAGTTCCTTGCCCAGTGCCCTCACCTCGTCCTTGAACAGTTCGCGCAGCGGCTCGACCAACTGCATGTTCATGCGCGCCGGCAGGCCGCCGACATTATGGTGCGACTTGATGGTCACCGACGGGCCGCCGGTGAAGGAGACGCTCTCGATGACGTCGGGATAGAGCGTGCCTTGCGCCAGGAAATCGGCGCCGCCGAGTTTCTTGGCCTCTTCCTCGAACACTTCGATGAACAGCCGGCCGATGGTCTTGCGCTTCTTCTCGGGGTCGGACTCGCCTTCCAGCGCCGAGATGAATTTTTCCGACGCGTCGACCAGGATCAGCGGCAGATTGTAGTGCTGGCGGAACATCGCCACCACGCCGGCGGCCTCGTCCTTGCGCATAAGGCCATGGTCGACAAGAATGCAGGTCAGCTGGTCGCCTACCGCTTCGTGGATCAGCAAGGCAGCGACCGATGAATCCACGCCGCCCGACAGCGCGCAGATCACCTTGCCCTTGCCGACCTGTTTGCGAATTGTCTCGACCGCGTGCTCACGATAGGCGCGCATCGTCCAGTTGCCTTCGATGCCGGCGATCATGTGCACGAAGTTTCTCAGCAGCCTGGCGCCATCCGGCGTATGCACAACTTCCGGGTGGAACATGATGCCGTACATCTTGCGCGCGACATTGCCGAAAATGGCGAAGGGCGAGCCTTCCGACTTGCCGAAGACCTCGAACCCCTTGGGCAGCGAGATGACGCGGTCGCCATGACTCATCCACACCTGGTGACGCTGGCCGGGCGCCCACAGGCCTTCGAACAGCGGGCTGTCCTTTTCGATCTCGACGAAGGCGCGGCCGAATTCGCGATGGATCGAGCTTTCGGCGACGCCGCCCATCTGCACGCACATGGCCATCTGGCCGTAGCAGATGCCGAGCACCGGCACGCCGGCATCGAAGACGATCTGGGGCGCGCGTGGGCTGCCGATGTCCGATGTCGAGGCGGGACCGCCCGACAGGATCACGGCTTTCGGATTGATGCGCTTGAAGGCAGCTTCGGCCGATTGGAACGGCACGATCTCGGAAAACACGCCAGCCTCGCGGATGCGGCGGGCGATGAGCTGCGTAAACTGGCTGCCGAAATCGACAATCAGGACTGTATCGGGATGATTGGCTGTCGTCATGGCGAGCCTTTAGAGAAAGAAACGAGTCGGCGCAATGGGGTGCGTAGCCCGACTTTCAGAGCGCTGCCGGCTCTTGCCCAGGCTGCTCCTTGTGTAGCGTGCCGGAGCCGATGGCCTGTTCGAGGCGCACGACTGCATCCGCCAGCTTCTCGTCGATGACATGCAGGTATTCGGTCCAGTCGCCGACATGCCGCAGATCGGCAGCGCCGTCGGAAATGCCGCGCAGGCCGATCAGCGGGATATCGAACAGCTGGCAGGCGCGCAGGCAGGCGAAGGTTTCCATGTCGACCATGTCGGCGGCGATGGCGTCATAGGCGGCACCGGTGATGATGGCGCCGCCGGTCGACAGGCTGGCTTCTTTAATGCCCGGTATCCTGAATGATAGCGGGAGGGTCACCGGCAGGTCGAGGAACGGCGTCGCGCCTTTTTCGAAGCCTAGCGGCGAAGCGTCGATGTCGCGATAGCTGACCGAGACCGCCTGGTAGATTTCCGTCTGCTCCAGTGTGCGGCTGCCGGCGGAGCCGAGCGAGACGACGAGATCGGGCAGCGTCTTCTCAGACTTCAGCCATGATAGTTCGGCGCCGAGCCGCACACCTGCCTCGACCGGGCCGACGCCCGTCATCAGCGGCGTGAACAGTTTTTGCAGATGCGGACCGTACTCGGCCTGCGCCGCCATGACGAAAAGAACGTCCTTGCCGCCAATTCGCGACACTTTGCCGGTCATGAATTCGACTCCCTCGGCTGCGGAACAGAAAGGGCGGTGCTCTCGTCGCCTGCCGGCCCGTCGCTATGGCTCCGGGTCGCTCGAAAAGCCAATTTGGGGGCTTTTCGTCCGTTACACGGACCACTCCTCATCCCGCTATCCCGTCACGGCCAACCACCGTCATCATCGTGCCGGTCATGGTCGCGATCAGCTTGGCCTCGCCATCGGCGGCAAAGGCGTACGCTTGGCCATCGGCGACAATGATGGTGCGGCCGGGTTTGGTCACCGAGCCGCGGAACAGGAAGCGTTCGCCCCGGCCGGGCGCCAGGAGATTGACCTTGAACTCGATGGTCAGCACGCCGGAATTTTCCGGCATCAGCGAGAACGCGGCGTAGCCGCAAGCCGAGTCCAGTGCGGTCGAAATCACGCCGGCATGCAGGAAACCATGCTGCTGCGTGAGTGCGGCCGAATAGGGCATTTCGATCTCGATGATGCCCGGCGTCACAAGCGTCAGTTCGGCGCCGATGGTCGCCATCGCCTGCTGGCGCGCGAACGACGCCCTGACGCGGTCCTCATAATCGGGTGCGGGTACGATCTTTGCTGCCATGGCCATCGCCCTGATTTATCTGCAAAGCTTATCGCAGACGCCTGAACGCCACGCAAATGCTTTTGCTGCACTGCAGCAAAGCACTCAGTTCAACAGGAGCAGCGACGCGTTGAGCAAGGTGGCGAAGGCTACCCACGCGGCATAGGGCGCAAACAGCCAGCCGGAAACCCGGTCGCGGTTCCACACCGTGGCTATGAACAGCGCAATGCTGGCGAGAAGAGCCAGGATCACGACCAGTGCCGGCCCCATCTGTTTGGCGCCGAAGAAAGTCGGCGACCACGCGAAGTTCAGAACAAGCTGGAGGGCCCAGATCTTCATCGCGGCGGCTGCTCGTTCCCGCTCCCATGTCCGCCAGCCGGCCACGGCGATCAGCACATAGAGGAGCGTCCAGGCCGGCGCGAAGACCCAGTTGGGCGGGTTGAAGGACGGCTTGGCGAGCGAGGCATACCAGTCACCCGGCAGCGTCGCATAGCCGATCAACAGGCCGCCGCCGAGCACCAGAAGGAGGAAAAGCAGAAGCGACACATATCTTTGCAAGAATTCTACCCCGTCTGGCGGCCGACGCCGCGCATCTGCAACTGGCGCTATGTCAGCCTGTCAATCGCAGCGTCAATTCGCCCGACGCAGCGCACAGAAATGGAACCCGTCGGTGCCGCTCAGAGCCGGCGACAGCGAGATATCGCTTGTCTTGCCGATCCGGGCGGCCGCTGCGTGACCGGGGAAGCTGGCATCCCAGAGCGCGCGATGATCGACCGGAACGAAGCCCTTGTGCCGTTCGCGAAAGGCGGCGACCTGCTCGCCATTCTCCTCGTCGAACACCGAACAGGTGATGTAGACCAGCAGGCCGCCCGGTTTGACATAGGCATTCGCCGCATCGAGGATCGCCGACTGCTCGCCCTTGCGGGCATCGAGCTGTCTTTGCGTCAGCCGCCATTTGGCGTCTGGACGGCGCCGCCAGGTGCCGCTGCCGGTGCAGGGCGCATCGACCAGCACAATGTCCATGTGGCCTGCGAGGGGGCTGAGCTCAGCCGGCTTGGTGACAACCTGGACGTTGCGGTTTTCCGAACGGCGGATGCGGTCGAAGATCGGCGCCAGCCGCGCCTTTTCGGCATCATGGGCGAAGACCTGACCTTTGTTGGCCATCGCCGCAGATAGCGCCAGCGTCTTGCCGCCGGCGCCGGCGCAGAAATCGAGCACCTGCATCCCGGCTTGCGCGCCGGCAAGGGTTGCAACGATCTGCGAACCCTCGTCCTGAACCTCGAACCAGCCCTTTTGGAAAGCCGGCTCGGCCTGTACGTTGGGGTGCCGGCCGTCGCCGTCGATGGGCGGGATGCGAATGCCTTGCGGCGCAATAGCAGCTGCCTTGGCGCCGGTGTCGGCGAGTTCCGCCAGCACTTTGGCGCGGTCGGACTGCAGCGTGTTGACCCTGATGTCGAGCGGCGGGCGGGTCGCCAAAGCCGCCCCTTCCGCAACCCAGTCTGCGCCAAAGGATCGTTCGAAGAGCGGCGCGCACCAGTCGGGTATGTCCGCCCGCACCGCCTCCGGCGCGTCTTCAGGCCGGCGCTCGGCCAGCGCCTGCAACTCGGCGGCGCTGAGCAGCGGCGGCGCGAACTTGTCACCCTGGAGCGCATCGTTAAGCGATTGCGGCGTCTGGCCCCATTCGATGAGCAGCGCGCCGAAGCCAATGGCGCGGGGCGTGTCTTCACCCAAAAGCCAGCCGGCGGAACGTTTGTGGCGCAGCGCGTCGTAGACGATGTTGCCGATCGCCGCGCGGTCGCCGCCGCCCGCAAAGCGATGCGACAGGCCCCAATCTTTCAGCGCATCGGCCACCGGCCGGTGGCGCCGGCCAATGTCGTCCAGCACTTCAATGGCTGCCGCCAGCCGTCCGCCCAGTCGCATTCGTCATTCCATCTATCGAGCACAGTATCTTTCGGCCTGCTCTTAGAGCGTTTCGCGTCGAGATTGAACCCCGCTTGAATTTCGCGGCGACGAGGCCTTCCGCTCGCGGCCGACGATTTTCCCCGCCGGCAAATGTCTGCACGCCGGCGATAACAAATCTCAAATATATGCAAGGTCTCTAATGTTGGTAACTGGCCGCCGTAAGCACGATCTGTGGCGCAATTGCTCTGCTTTCCAAGCTTTTGCGTTGGGAATACTCTTTGCGCCATGATTCGCGGCGCGGAAAAGCGGACCGACGGATCGATACGAGGAGAGGGCAATGAAAACGTATCTTGCGGAAGTTCTAGGGACATTTCTATTGGTGTTTATCGGCACGGCGTCGGTGGCGACGGGTGGCTTTCTCGCCGACTTGCCGCTGGGCCAGGAAGCCATCGGCCTGGCGTTCGGCATCGGCCTGATTGCGGCGGCTTACGCGGTGGGTCCCATCTCAGGCGCACATCTCAACCCGGCCGTCACGCTCGGCGTCTTCCTTGCCGGCCGGCTGCCGGCCAAGGATGTCATTCCTTACTGGATCGCGCAGATCATCGGCGCCGTTCTGGCCTCGCTGGCGCTGTGGATCATCGTCTCCGGCCAGACCGGCGGGCACACCACCGGTTTCGGCGCCAATGGCTGGGACGTGGCGAAATGGGGGACGAGTTCGGCCTTCCTGTGGGAGCTGATCGGCACCTTCACCTTCGTCACCGTCATCCTCGGCGTCACCGCCGAGAAGCACTCGACGGCGTTCGCCGGCCTGGTCATCGGCCTGACGCTGGCCGGACTGCACTTCGCAATGATCCCGGTGACCGGCACCTCGCTCAATCCGGCGCGTTCGATCGGCCCGGCGCTGTTTACCGGCGGCGCAGCCCTCAGCCAGCTCTGGCTGTTCATCGTTGCGCCGCTGATCGGCGGCGCAATCGCTGGCGTCGTCGCCAAGGCACGCATCTTCGAAAAGGACTGATTTCGAAGCCTGCGAAAACGAAGGGGGGGGGGGGGGGGGGGCGCCCCGCGCCGGGGGGGGGGGTGTTTAGGGGGAGGTGGGGGAGCAGGGGGGGGGTGGACGCTGGAGGTTAAAAAAAAAACAACAAGCCCACC